>NZ_JBIDAJ010000026.1:0-102133 GCF_043202395.1 Streptomyces sp. NPDC048197 | reverse complement strand
GGGACGTAAAGCGTCAGCAGTCCCAAACACCGGCCCCGGAGGCCCGTCACCGCACCCGACACCCACCCAGCCCGCCGCAGGCGCAACGGCGAGACCACCCGCGGCGGGAAAGACAAGTACGTGCGGGGCGCCGCAAAGCGCGCAACGGCGATCAAGCCCCGCGGCGCCGCAGACAGCTACGTGCGGGGCGCCGCAAAGCGCAACGGCGAGCAAGCCCCGCGGCGGGTCAGCCAGGTACGTGGGGGGATCAGCCTTAGCTGACGACGTCGCGCAGCGCGTGGCCCTCCAGGTGGGTGAGGACGTTTTGGACGGCCGCCAGGGCGATGCGGACCAGTGTTTCGCGGGTGACGCCCGCGACGTGGGGGGAGAGGACGACGTTCGGGGCCTTGAGGAGCCGGAGGGCCGCGGTGGGCGGTTCGGGGTCGAAGACGTCGATGCCGGCGCCGGCCAGGGTCCCGGCGGCCAGCGCGTCCGCGAGGGCGTCCTGGTCGATCAGGGCGCCGCGTGCGGTGTTGATGACGAAGGCGGTCGGCTTCAGCAGGGCCAGCCGCTCGGCGTCCAGCAGGTGCCGGGTCGCCTCGGTGAGCGGGGCGTGCAGGCTCACGTAGTCCGACGTGCGGAGCAGCTCGTCCAGGTCCACATGGCGGGCCCCGCCGAGCCGGGCCGCGGTTTCCGGGTCGACCGGCCGCGGCCCGGCGTAGACGATGCTCATGTCGAACGCAACGGCGCGCCGCGCCACCTCCGCCCCGATGTGGCCCAGGCCGATGATGCCGAGGGTCTTCCCGGACAGTTCGGTGATCGACTGCTGCAGACGCGGCAGTGCCCAGTCCGCCTCGGTCAGCGCCGTATGGGCGGGGACCAGCTGCTTGGCGAGCGCGAGCATCAGGGCGAAGGTCTGCTCGGCCACGTTCTGCTTCTCGGCGCCGCTGGAGCCGATGTTGCAGACCGGGACGCGCCGCTCGCGCGCGGCGGCCAGATCGACATAGTCGAAGCCGTGGCTGGCGCACTGGACCAGCTCCAACTCCGGTGCGGCGGCGAGGTGTTCGGCCGTAACGGGGCCGAGGCCGGTGATGATGACGTGCGCCGCGGCCAGCGCCGCGGGGTCCTCGTCGGTGCTCTCGACGACGGTGACCCGGGCCTGGCCGGGAAAGACGCCGGCCAGCGCGGCGCCGGCGGCGCGGCCGCCCACGTGCGGGGAGATGACGGCGAGGACGTTCTTCATGGCGGGCCTCTCGGTGTCGGGCGCGGTGTGCGCCGCGGTGGTCATGCGGTGGTCATGGGGTGGTCATGGGGTGGTGTTGCGGTGTCATGCGGAAGGTGGGGTGGGGGCGTGGGTGCGGGGCGCGCAGGAGGCGCGACCGGTGCGGGGACCGGCGGTTACGCGGACGCCGTGGTGAGGTCGTCGGCGGTCAGCGTGCCGGGGCGGGCATGCCCGGACAGGGCGAGGGTGAGGTCGAATTCGGCGAGCAGGCAGCGGATCACGTGCTCGACGCCGGCCTGGCCGTCGAGGCCGAGACCGTAGGCGTACGGGCGCCCGACCAGCACCGATTCCGCGCCGAGCGCCAGCGCCTTGACGATGTCGTCGCCGGTGCGGACACCGCTGTCGAAGAGCACGGTGAGCCGGTCGCCGGCCGCCTCGACGACGCGGGGCAACGCGTCCGCGGCGGCGACCGAGCCCGCCACCTGACGGCCGCCGTGGTTCGAGACGACCACGCCGTCCACGCCGGCGTCGGCCGCCCGCAGCGCGTCGTCCGGGTGCAGGATGCCCTTGAGCACGATCGGGCCGTCCCAGTTGTCCCGCAGGAACGCCAGGTCGGGCCAGGTCTTGGCGGGGTCGGCGAACATCCCCACGAAGTGCATCACGGCCGCGTTCGGGTCCTCGTGGACCGGCCTGGCGAGCCCGGCCCGGAAGGCGGGGTCGGAGAAGTAGTTGGCGGTGCCCACCCCGTGCAGGAACGGCAGGTACGCCTGGTCGAGGTCGCGCGGCCGCCAGGCGAGGAGCGGGGTGTCGAGGGTGACGAACAGCGCGGTGAAACCCGCCGCTTTCGCCCGTTGCAGAAAGCTCCGGGTGACCTCGCGGTCCTTCGCCCAGTACAGCTGGAACCACCGCTCCCCGTCGCCCATCGCCTCGGCGACCTGCTCCATGGGGGTGCTGGAGGCGGAGGACAGGATGTACGGGACGCCGTGCGCCGCGGCGGCCCGGGCGGCGGCGGGCTCGGCGTCCGGATGCAGGATCGACAGCACCCCGACCGGGGCCAGCGCCATCGGCGCCGGCAGCCGGCGGCCCAACACCTCGACGGACAGGTCGCGTTCGTGCACGTCACGGAGCATCCGCGGGACGATCCGCCGGCGGTCGAGGGCGGCCCGGTTGGCGGCCGCGGTGCTGCCGCTGCCCGCACTGCCCGCCACGTAGCCGACCGGGCCGGGGCCCAGGCGGTGTTCGGCGAGTTCCTCCAGCCGGGTCAGATCGGTCGGCAGCCGGGGTACCGCGCCCGTGATGCCGTTGAGGTAGATCTCGTACTGGAAGTCCGCCCAGTGCTTCGCCATCCGGCCGTCCCGCCTCTCGTGCGCTTCTCGCGTCTCCCTGGGGCCCACGGAACGAAGGCGACCGCGCGTGGGACGCGACCGCGGGTCCGTCGGGCCGTCCCTGCGATCCTGGCGACAGTGACAAGATCCGTCCACGGTGGTGCGCACATTCTTCCGCTGCGACTATCACCCTGTGATGAACGACCGCGAGCGGATCCGGCAGGACCTGACCGCCACTCCCCGTGTCGTCGACGCCATCGTGGACGCGGTGCACGCGCAGGTCCCGGCGTACGCGGCGCTCGACGACCGCCGGCTGCCGGAGGTGCGGGCGATCGCCGGCTGGGCGCTGGACCGGCTGCTGCACCTGTGGGCTACGGACGGCGCGATGGAGCAGGCCGATCTGCGCCGGTTCCGCGGCATCGCGGCGGCCCGGGCCGCCGACGGCCGTCCCGTACAGGCCGTCCTGCGGGCCTACCGGGTCGCGGCGACCGTCATCGCGGACGAGATCGCCCTCGGTACGCCCCGGCCCACCGCCGAGGACGCCTTCGCCCTCACCCGGATGCTGCTGACCGCGCTGGACACCCTGGCCGAAGAGATGGCGGGGACCTACGCGGCCGCGAACGAGGACCTCGCGGGGGACCGCGACCGGGCGCTGCGGCTGCTCCTCGACGACCTGATCGCCGGGCGGCACGCCTCCATCGGCGCCCTGACCGGCCGCGCCACCCGCCTGGGCGTCCAACTCCCGGACACGTACTGCCTGCTGGTGGCCGAACCGGCCGTACTGGTTGAAGCGATCGAACCGGCCGGACCGACCGAACCGGCTGAACCCCTTCAACCGGGCCAACCGGGCCAACCGGTCCACCCGGGCCGGGCCTCCGCGCCGCCGTCACCGGCCGGCGTGGACACCGGGCCGGCCGTCCCGGGGGAGCCGGCGGACGAGCTGCTCGCGGCCCTGACCGGTCACGGGAGCGCGGGGCCGTCCGACATCACCGCGCTGGCCACGGTACGGGGATCCCGCCTCGTCCTGCTGCTCCCGGCCGGCGCCGAAGCGGCCGTGCCCGCGGCGCTGCGTGCGCGGGCGCTGCGCGGCTGCGCGATCTGCGGGGAGAGCCTGGAGCGGATCGCCGTGGCCCACCGCCTCGCGGCCGACGCCCTGGACACCGCCCCCGCGCACGCCCACCACCCCGCACGCCTCCTCACCGACGGGGACGCCCAGGTCCTCGCGCTCCTCGCCGGCCGCCCCGCCACCACGCCCGACCAGATCGCCCGGTTGGTGCTCGGTCCGCTTCTGCACCCCGGGCGGCGGCACCTCCTGGACGCGCTCACCGCCTACCTCGACACCGGCTCCGCGAATGCCGCCGCCCGCAGGCTGGGCCTTCACCCGCAGTCGTTGCGCTACCGCCTGCGCCGCATCGGGGACCTCACCGGACGCGACCCCCGCGACCCGTGGCAGCGGCTCACCCTGGACATCGCACGCACCATCGGCCACTGACCGCCTATCGGGTGGGCCGCCACTTCCGATGTGAAAGGCGACCTCCCAGAAATAGGGGAAGCAAGGAGCGAAAGATGCCAGGAAAGCGTGTCTCTCGCTAAACGGACCTTTTGCGCCGATAGCTCGCCATGTGCGGTCCGCGGGAAAAAGGGGATGAGTCGCCGCCTCGATGTACATAACAGCGAAGTTGATGTTCACTCAGGGTGACCAGGTAACTCCGGCCCGGTGCAGGTGGGTTGAAGTTCTGGCGGTCCGATAGGGGCGGAGAGTTCACTCCGCGTATCCGGACTCCTGCTTCCTTCGGAGACTCAATGCGCACTCCGCTTTCGCATCGTTATTGCTTCGATTCTTGACGATCGGGCAGGTGGTGGCGTTCACTTCAGCCGTTCTGGGCCGGGTCAGGCGGCCCCAGTGGGAGGTACCGAAAAAATGAATGCAATAATGCGGCGTGCGCTCACCGGCGCAATGGCGCTTTCTCTTGCGGCGCCATTGGCGGCCTGCGGCCAAGATCACCAGGACGCGGGTGCCGGCAAGGACTCCATCGGTCTGCTCCTCCCGGAGAACAAGGCGGACCGGTACGAGAAGTTCGACCGCCGCATCATTACGTCGCGGGTGGCCTCCCTCTGCCTCGAATGCAAAGTGGATTACAGCAACGCCGAGCAGCAAGTCAGCACCCAGAAAAGGCAGTTCGACGCCCTGGTGAAGAAGGGTGTCAAGGTCATCATCCTTGACCCGGTCGACTCCCAGGCGGCCAAGAGCTGGGTGGACGCGGCCGCCAAGAAGGGCGTCAAGGTCATCGCCTACGACCGGCTCGCCGAGGGCGACGTCGCGGCGTACGTCTCCTACGACAACGAGAAGATCGGCCGGCTCCAGGGGCAGGGCATTCTCGACGCGCTCGGATCGCAGGCGGCCAACTCCGACATCGTCATGATGAACGGTTCGCCGACCGACCCGAATGCGCCGGCCTACAAGAAGGGCGCGCATGACGTCCTCGACGGCAAGATCCACAAGATCGTTTATGAGAAGGACATCCCCGACTGGTCCGCGATGACCGCCAAGAAGAAGATGTCCGACGTCATCAAGGCGCGCGGCGCGCAGGGATTCGACGCGGTCTACTCCGCCAACGACGGTATGGCCGGCGGTATCGCCGAGGCACTCAAGTCGGCGGGCCTCAAGAACATTCCGCTGGGTGGCCAGGATGCCGAACTCCCCGCCCTCCAGCGCGTGCTCGCCGGCACCCAGTCCTTCACCATTTACAAGGAAGTCCGGCCGGAAGCCGAAACGGCCGCAGAAATCGCCTTCCGGCTGCTCCGTGGCAAGAAGATCAGCTCGCTGACCTCCACCGTCGTGACCAGTAGCAGCAAGGCGGGCATCCCGGCCCGGCTGTTCAAGGCACAGCTCGTCGACCGGAAGAACCTGAAGGACACCGTCGTCCGTGACGGCGTGGTCCGTGTCGATCTGCTCTGCGCCGACGACCTCGCCTCCGCCTGCAAGTCGCTCGGCCTGGAGTGACCCCGCCGCAGGCCGGTTGACCGGGACGGCCATGCTCCGCGCCTCGGCCCGGAGCGTGGCCGTCCGGCGGACCGTCAGGACGGCCGCGCGGCCTCTCCCACCGGCTGCCCCGCCGCCCGCCCCAGCCACTCGTACGCGGCCCGGGCGGTGAAGTCCCGCTGGCCGCCCCGGAACAGCAGCCCGGCGCCCGCGAAGCCCGGGTCGTCGGCCGTGCCGGGCACGTACGGGACCGCGATGCACCGCATTCCGGCCCGGGCGGCCGCGAGCGCACCGGGCGCCGCGTCCTCCAGCACCACACAGTCCGCGGGCGCGACCGCCAGCCGGCGCGCCGCCTCCAGGAACACATCGGGTTCCGGCTTGCCGCGCGCCACCTCCTCCGCCGACACGACCGTCGGCAGCAGCCCGTCGAGCCCCGTCCCCGCCAGCACCACCTCGATCGCGGCCCGCGAGGAACCGGACGCCACCGCCATCGGATGCCCGGCCGCCGACAGCCGCCGGACCAGGCGGCGCATTTCCGGAAAGACCTCGGTGTGTGCCCGCGCCAGCTCCAGATAGAGCCGGTTCTGGCCCGCCAGGAGCTCGTCCACGGGCGCGTCGATCCCGAACTCCGCGCCGAGGATCTCCAGCGTCTCCCGCGTCCCGATGCCGATGAAGCGGGCGTGCTGCTCCCAGCTGTAGTCCGGCACGTCGTAGCCGGCCAGCAGCCGCCGCCCCGCCTCGTAGTAGTTCGGCTCGCTGTCCACCAGCGTGCCGTCGAGATCGAAGATCACCGGGGTGGGCGTGACCGGGGAGGCGGGGGAGGCGCTCATGCCCTCCAGCATGCCAAGACGCCCCGCCCGGAGCGCCGACCGCCGGACCGCCGGGCCGCCGACCGGGCTCACCGCCGTCCCGGTTCACCACCGCCGTGCGGCCCCGCCCACGTCCTCGACCAACGGCAGCATCCGGTGCGGCACCCGCTCGCGCAGCGCCATCTCGGTCCGCGTACGGACCACCCCCGGCAGGCTGATCAGCCGCTGGATCACGTCCTCCAGGTGCGCCGCGTCCCGCGCCACCACCCGGGTCAGCAGATCGCCGCCGCCGGTCGTCGAGAACGCCTCGATGATCTGCGGCACCTCCGCGAGGGCGTCGGCCACCTCCTCCAGATGGCCCTGGGTGACCTCGATGTGCACGAAGGCGAGCAGCGGATGGCCGAGCGCGGCGGGCGACAGCCGCGGCCCGTACGCCGTGATCACCCCGTCCCGCTCCAGCCTGTCGAGCCGCGCCTGCACGGTGCCGCGGGCCACGCCGAGCAGCCGGGCGTACTCCCGCACGCTGGTGCGCGGCTGCTCCAGCAGCAACCGGAGGATCTTGGCGTCCAGGGCGTCCACGGGCACGGTGCACGGCCTCCTCACGGTCGGCGGACTCTGCCGGTGAATGTACCAATGGCCCAGCATCCGGGCCGCCGGGGCGAACCGGCAGCCGGGCCGCCGCCCCGCCCCGGAAGGGCACCGGCCAGCGCGGACACCCCGTGCGCTGCCCCGCGCGACCCGGCCATTGGACCTCCGCCGAACCGGAATGACTGCCACCGCCTGGGCCAATGGCACAGCGATTTCGGCGTCTGTTGAGCCATTCGCCGGGGAGATGCTCTGATGGTGCGGTCGATGGCGCTGCGGATCCCGCGGCGCCTTTGTCATGCCGGACCGTCGAAGGGTGGGGAAGCAGTGCTGAAGAGGGTGTTCGTGGCTCCGGACCCGGGGCGGCTGCGGTTGCGCAGCGCCGTCCGGGCCGTCCTCGGCATCGGCCTGGCGGTCGCCGTCTGCGGCCTGGCCGGGCATTCCCTGGTCGCCGCCGTCACCGGCGGGCTCGCCGCCCTGCTGGCCCTCTTCACCGTCACCGACGCCACGGTCCGCGGCCAGGCCGTCACCACCCTCCTGCTGCCCGCCGTCGGCTTCCCCGTGCTCGCGGTCGCCGCGGCGCTGCACGACCTCCCGCCGGCCCGGGACGCGGCCTTCCTCGCGATCATGGGCCTGGGCGTCTACGCCCGCCGCTGGGGCCCGCGCGGCCACGCCCTCGGGGTGTTCGCGTTCATGATGTTCTTCGCGACGCAGTTCCTGCACACCGTGCCCGGCCAGCTCGTCGAGCTCTACGGCGCCGTCGCCCTGTCGATCGCGGCCTCCTCGGCCGTCCGGTTCGGGCTCTGGTGCTACGAGCGGAAGCAGCCGCCGGCCGCCGCGCCCGCACCGCCGTCCGGGAGGGGCCTGGCCCGTACGACCACCCGCCAGGCGATCCAGGCGACGCTCGGCGGCGGCTTCGCCCTCCTGGCGGGCCAGCTGCTCTCCGACCAGCGCTGGTACTGGGCCGTCGGCGCCACGTGGTGGATCTTCGTGAACACCGCCTCCCGGGGCGAGACCCTGGTCCGCGGCTTCCGCCGGGTCCTCGGCACCGTCCTCGGCATCGCCGCCGGGACGGTCGTGGCCATCCCGCTGCACGGCGCCGCTGTCCCCTCCGTGGCCCTGATCGCCCTCTGCGTCTTCGGGATCTTCTACACCGCCCCGGTCTCGTACACCTGGATGATGTTCGCGGTGACGGTGATGGCCGGCCTGCTCTACGGGCTCCTCGGGGTCCTGAACCCGGACCTGCTGGCCCTCCGCCTCACCGAGACCGGCGTCGGCGCGCTCGGCGCGGCACTGGCCGTCCTGCTCGTCCTGCCGGTGACCACGCACGCCACCACGGACGCCTGGATCGAGCGCGCCCTGCGCTGTGTGCACGCCTGCGCCACCGAGGCCGCCGCCCGGCTCGCCGGTTCGGAGACCGCCGACCCGACCCCGCGGATCGCCGAACTGGAACTGCTGCTCGGCCGGGTCCGGCTCTCCCTCGCCCCGCTCGTGCACCCGCTCAGCCCGCTGCGCGACCGCAAGGAGAAGGCGCGCCGGGTGCTGGCGCTGCTCGACGACTGCGCCCGGGAGGTCCGCGGGCTCGCCTCGATCGCCGCGGACCCGGAGGCCTCGCACGACGACCGGCTGGCCGCCGCGTGCTGGCGGGTGGAGGCCGCCGTGGAGGCCCTCACCACACCGGGCCGGGCCCGCGCCGCCACCGAGACCGGGACGGCCCACGAGTTCGTGGCACCCGAGCCCGCACTCGCCCACCTCCACGGCCTGGAACGCGCCCTGTCCGACCTGGCCGCTCCGTTGCGCAGCACCCGGCCCTCCCCGCTCGCCGGCGCCTGACCGTCCCGTACCGGCGGCGTCCGTACCGGCTGTGCGTACAGGTGGCGTCCCGTACCGCTCTTCCGTACCAGCGGCGTCCGCACCCGCGGCGTCCGTACTGGCGTGTCCGCCGTGTCCCGCGGTAAGGGATACGTATGCCGGGTGCGGGAAGCGTTCCGGTGCGAACGGGCCGGTGGACGAAGGGCGGAGCGGTGATGGGCGGGGCGGCGAACGAAGTGGGTGCCGAGGCGGACGGGGCGGTGCCGGGGCGGCGGGCGTACATCGGGTCGTTCACCGCGAACGGCGGACGTGGGATCACCACCGCGGCGGTCGACCCGGAGACGGGGGCGCTCACCGTGCTGCACTCCACCGACGCCGTCCCCAACCCCTCCTATCTGGTGCCGGATCCCGGTGGCCGGCGGCTGTACGCGGTCAGCGAGACCGCCGACGGGGCCGCGGCCGCCTTCCTCCTCACGCCCGGCGGGCCCGAACTGCTCGGCCCCGCCGTCCCCGTCGGCGGCGCCGATCCGACCCATCTCACCCTGGTGGAGGGCCGTCTGGTCACCGCCAACTACAGCTCCGGCAGCGTCAGTACGCTCCCGGTGGGAGAGGACGGTTCGCTCGGCGCAACCGCCGGGGTGCTCGCCCACGAGGGCAGCGGACCGCAGGCCGACCGCCAGGAGGGACCGCACGCGCACGCCGTCGCCTCCGCGCCGGACGGGCGGTGGCTGCTCAGCGTCGACCTGGGCACCGACTCCGTGCGGATCTGCGCGTTCGCCGACCCGGCCGCCGGGGCGCCGGCCGTGCACGACGAGGTGCCGCTCCGGCCCGGCAGCGGCCCGCGCCACCTGGCCTTCCACCCCCACGGCCACCACGTCTACGTCGTCCACGAACTCGACCCCGCGGTGACGGTCTGCCGGTGGGACGGGGTGCGCGGGGCCCTGACGCCGCTGGGGGAGTGCCGGCTGCTGCCGGACGGGGTGGCGGCGTCCGGAACGTACCCCTCCGGACTGGTCGTCTCTCCGGACGGACGGTTCGCCTGGGCCGCCAACCGGGGCCACGACAGCCTCTCCGTGCTCGCCCTCGACCCGTCGGGCGGCGCGGCGACCCTGGTCACCACCGTGCCCTGCGGCGGCCACTGGCCGCGCGCCCTGGCCCTGCACCCCGACGGCCGGCACCTCTACGTGGCCAACGAGCGCTCCGGCGACGTCACCTGGTTCACCCTCGACCCGGAGAGCGGGATTCCGGAGCGGGGCGGCGCCATCGAGGCGCCGGCGGCCTCCTGCGTCGTGTTCGTCTGACGGGTGGTCCGGGCGCTCACTCCCGCGGGAAGCGGCCGCCGAAGTAGACCTGTGCCTCCGCGATACGGCAGTTCCGCACCGTCTGCACCTCGACGTTGCGGTGGCGCTCACCGGTCGTCAGCTCGTACTCGTAGCGGACGTAGACCTGTTCGTCGTCGATCTCGACCGTGTCCAGGATCTCCTGGTGGCGCAGCCGGTCCGCCGTCGGGAAGCACACCTCCAGGAAGGTGGCCCGGTCGATGTGGTCGTCCTGGGGGCTGGTGAAGACGAAGTCGTCGGCGAGCAGCCGGTCGATGGCGTCGCGGTCCTGGGCGAGGTAGGCGGCGAAACCGGCTCGGACGATGTCGATGTTCGACATGGGCTTCCTTCGCGTTCGGATGAGCGCCCGGGGAGGGGCCGTGTGCGGTCCTCTCGCGAGCGTACGGCTCTTCGGGGCACCCTGCCGCCCCCGCCGCGCTCCCGAGCCGCCTGACGGCCGTCTGCGCCGCTCACCACAGGAATCGGACCGTCGCCTTCCGCCCAGGAAGCGGGCTGTCCGCCCAGGAAGCGTGCCGTCCACCCGGAAAGGGCGAAGGGCCGGCCCCGCACGCTCGGTGCGGGGCCGGCCCTTCGCCGGTACGGATACCGGTGGTTGCGTTGCGGACGTGCGGTCTCCTAGCGGACCGGGACCCCCGGGGTCTGCGTCGGGAGGGTGATGCCCACCGAGGCCGCGTAGTTGGAGAGCACCAGCCGGCCCACCGCGCCGTACGCGCCCAGGGACTCGGCCGCCGCGCAGCCCGCCTCCGCCGCGGCCGCCCCCACAAGGCCGTCGGCGATCTCCGGGCCGATCAGGTACGGAGCCAGCGCCAGCTGCTGCGAACCGGACTCGCGCAGCTGCTCGGCCGTACGGGAGATGGCGCCCTCCTCGTCCAGCGCGGCGGCCAGTACCGGCACCGCGAGCCGGGCGGACAGCAGCATGCCGGTGATCCCGGCGGCCTGCACGGCCTCCTCGCCGCCGACGGTGGCGAGGATGATGCCGTCCGCG
This sequence comes from Streptomyces sp. NPDC048197, assembly GCF_043202395.1. Lineage (NCBI taxonomy): Bacteria > Bacillati > Actinomycetota > Actinomycetes > Kitasatosporales > Streptomycetaceae > Streptomyces > Streptomyces sp. NPDC048197. The sequence goes on along the minus strand of NZ_JBIDAJ010000026.1, from coordinate 91,093 downwards.
GCCGTCGCGACCGTGAACAGCCGGGCCCGGTCGGCGCGCGCCAGACCGGCCTCGGAGAGCCGGACGTGCAGTGCCTCGGCGAGCAGCGGGTGCGGGCCGAGGACGTCGGTCAGCTCGGCGCCCGAGCCGCTGTTCATCATGGCCTGGCGTATCCGGCGCAGCAGCGCGCTGTCCGGGCCGGCCAGCAGCGGGACGACCACCGCGACCGGACCGGGGTCTTCCGGTCCGTCGGCGCTCTCCCGGGCCCGGCGCTCGGCGGCGGCCTGCGCCAGCACCGCTTCGAGCGACGGGAACTCGTCGTCGCCGCCGTCGACGTAGCCGATCCGGGCGTCCAGACCGGGCAGTTCGGAGCGGGCGATGCTGGAGACCTCCTCCGCCAGGCTGCGCGCGGCGGGGGAGGGGGTGCCGGGTACGGCCAGCACCAGGGCGGGTGCGCCCTCGGGTGCGGCGAGCGGCTCCGGCCTGCGGTGGCGGCCGGACTGCCGCGCGCGCGGCATGCGTACGGGCAGGCCGGGTGCGCCTCCCGGGCTCGGGGGTGCGGCGTCGAAATTGGGCGAGCCAGGTGCGGGCCCAGTGGGGGAACTCATGGCGCCGCATGCTAACGCCTCGGACCCCCCGTCCGCGGAGGGAGGGTTCGGTGCCGAGGTATCCGTCCCGATTTATCCCGCGCGTCATGGTCGCGTTACCCCGGCGCAGGCCGTGTGATCTGCAACAACTTCCCATCGGCGGGGAGTTTCAGCCGGTCGCCGGCGAGCGCCGCGGCGAGGGTCAGCGCCCCGTCCAGCGGGGTCCCGGCGGCAGGCGTCAGCGGGGTGTGGGGCAGCCGTTCGGCGAGCGCGGTGCGCAGCGGGGCCAGCAGTGGTTCGCCGAGGCCGAACAGTCCGCCGGTGCAGGCCACCGCGCGGCCGGCGCCCGGCGGGCAGACGGCGGCCGCGGCATCGGCGATATGGCCGGCGGCGGCGTCCAGGATGCCCCGCGCCACCGCGTCGTCCGCCGCGGCCGACCGGCCGACCTCGGGCGCGAACGAGGCGAGGACGGCGGGCCGGTCGGGGCGCGGGTAGAGCGCCCCGGGCAGCCCGGCGACCGGGCCGAACACCGCCTCCGCGCACGCCAGGAGGGCGGCCGAACCCCCGGGCCGGCCGTCGTACGCGCGCAGTGCGGCCTCCAGCCCGGCCCGGCCGATCCAGGCGCCGCCGCCGCAGTCGCCCAGCAGATGGCCCCAGCCGTCCGCGCGGCGCCAGCCCGCCTCCTCTGTCAGGTCGGTGCCGAGTGCGATCATGCCGGTGCCCGCGGCGACCACCGCGCCGGGCCGCTGCCCGAGGGCCCCGGCGTACGCGGTCACGGCGTCGGCCGCGAGGACGAGCCCGCGCACCCCGTACGCGGTGGCCAGCGCGCCGGGCAGCCGGGCGCGCAGCTCGTCGCCCAGGGAGGCCATACCGGCGGCGCCGACACACACGGCCGTGAATTCCCGTGCCCCCACCTCCAGCGCCAACTCACCGGCCAGCGGCAGGAGTTGGGACAGCAGATGGTCCGCGTCGATGCCGGCGGGGCCGGTACGCACCGGCTCGCGGGAGGTGCGGACGGCCAGTGGCCGCACCGCGGCGTCGTCGGCGCGGGCCACCGCGACCCGCAGCCCCGACCCGCCCGAATCGACGCCGAGCACATGGTTGCCGAAGGCGTCAGCCAAGGCCCCGGGCGTCCTGCTTGAGGGCGGTGTCGACCGTGAGGGCGGTGGCGACGACGAGGCTCAGCAGCGGATCGGGCAGCTGCTGGTGGATCTGCAGGACGTAGTTGTCGGCGGTCGTGAACATCGTCTTGGCGAGGCCCTCCCAGGTCTTGGTGATCCGGGCGATCTCGGTGTCGGTGTGGTCCACGATGGCGAAGTTCCAGGCCCGCCAGTTCTCGGCCTTGATGGCGCCGATCTGCTGGCCGTTCACCATCATCCCGAAGTTGATCTTCCCGATGGCGTTCTGCTGGACGATCTCGCCGACCGGCGAGCCGTCCGGACGCTCCACGATGACCCGGGACTTGATGAGCTTGGCGGGCCGGGTCAGCACCAACTGCGGCTGGCCGTAGGCGTCCCGGATCTCCAGCTTGTGGGTCATGTACTGGTCGAGGCTGGAGACCACCCGCAGCACCTTCTTGGCCGTGCTCTGGCCGACCTGGACGACCGCGCCCAGGGTGTTGCCGTGCTGGTCGAAGACGCCGTACTCGTTGGTGACCTCGATGAGCTTGGCCTTCTGGTTGACCACCAGCACCGGCTCGGTGAACAGCGTCCCGCCGCCCTGGCCCGCCGGTGCCACCCCCGCCTGCTGCTGCACCTGGTGCGCCACGCCGGCCCCGGCGTACGGGCCGGGCTGCTGCCCGGGCATCGGCTGCTGGCCGTACGGCTGCTGCATCGGCTGGCCGGGCATCGGCTGGCCCTGGCCCTGCGGGCCGGGACCGGGCTGCCCGTACGGCGCGCCGCCCTGCGGCTGGCCGGGGTACGGCGACTGGCCCGGCACGGACTGCTGCGGCGACTGCTGCGGGGCCATCTGCTGCTGCGCGGGCTGCTGGGCGGCCGGCTGGGACTGCTGTCCGGCGGACTGCTGGGCCGGGGCGTACTGCTGCTGCGGCTGCTGGGGGCCGGGCCCCGCGGTCCGGTCGGGGGCGGCCGGCTGCTGTCCCGGGTGGGTGTGCGCCGTCCACTGGGACCCGTCCCACCAGCGGAGTTGGTGGGGGGTGCCCTGCGGGTCGGCGTACCAACCCGCAGGGATGTTCGCATTCGTCATGCCAGGCACACTATCGCCCGGCGTCAGGGCAGCCTCCAGTCGACGGGCGCCGCGCCCTGCCGGACCAACAGGTCGTTCGCCCGGCTGAACGGCCGGGAGCCGAAGAAGCCCCGGTCCGCGGACATCGGGGACGGGTGCGCGGACTCGACGGCCGGCAGGTCGCCCAGCAGCGGCCGCAGATTCCGTGCGTCGCGCCCCCACAGGACCGACACCAGCGGACGGCCGCGGGCCACCAGCGCGCGGATGGCCTGCTCGGTGACCTCTTCCCAGCCCTTGCCGCGGTGCGCGGCGGGCTTGCGCGGCGCCGTCGTCAGCGCTCTGTTCAGCAGCAGGACGCCCTGCCGCGTCCAGGGCGTCAGATCGCCGTTCGACGGCCGGGGCAGGCCGAGGTCGGAGTGCAGTTCGCGGAAGATGTTCTCCAGGCTCCCGGGCAGCGGACGGACGTCCGGCGCCACCGAGAAGCTGAGCCCGACCGCATGCCCCGGGGTGGGGTAGGGGTCCTGTCCGACGATGAGCACCCGTACCTCGTCGAACGGCTGCTGGAAGGCGCGCAGCACGTTGTTGCCGGCCGGCAGATAGGTACGCCCCTGGGCGATCTCCGCCCGCAGGAAGTCGCCCATCGCGGCGATCCGGTCGGCGACGGGCTCCAGCGCTTTGGCCCAGCCTGGTTCGACGATGTCTTCAAGAGGTCGTGCAGCCACGGGGTCACCCTACTGGCCGAAGCGCCTTCCCCTTCAATTCCCCGCCCCTCGACGGACCGGGCCCGGCCGGCCGCGCACGGTCCACCGCTGGGGCACCCAACTGTCGTACGGATCCGTGCCGTTCCTCCTTCTTGTCCGGGCGACGGTGTCGCCTGCTTTCCTCCTGCTCAGGCCACCGCCGCCGCCCGGACGCACAGCACGTCCGGCAGGTGGGAGGCGAGCTGCTGCCAGCTGTCGCCGTCGTCCGCGCTGGCGTAGATCTCGCCGTTGCGATTGCCGAAATACACCCCGGCGGGGTCGGCGTCGTCGACGGTGAGGGCGTCGCGCAGCACCGTGCCGTAGTGGTCCTCCTCGGGGAGGCCGTGGTTCAGCGCCTCCCAGCTGCGGCCGGCGTCGGACGTGCGGTAGACCCGGCAGCGGTGCTCCGCGGGCACCCGGTCGATGTCGGCCGTGATGGGGAAGAGGTAGGCGACATCGCCGCGGTGCGGGTGCGCGGCCACCGCGAAGCCGAAGTCGGAGGGCAGGCCGGCGCCGATGTCCGTCCACTGCGCGCCCGCGTCGTCGCTGCGGTAGACGCCCCAGTGGTTCTGCAGATAGAGCCGGTCGCGGTCGACCGGGTCCTGGGCGATCTTGTGGACGCACTGGCCGAACTCCGGATGCTGGTCCGGCAGGAAGACCGCCTTGACGCCCTTGTTGGACGGCGCCCAGCTGGCGCCGCCGTCCAGGGTGCGGAACACCCCGGCCGTGGACACCGCGACGGTGACCGCGCCGGGGTCCCGCGGGTCGGTGATCACCGTGTGGACCGCCAGCCCGCCGCCGCCCGGTACCCACTGCTCGCGGCTCGGGTGCTCCCACAGCGCCCGGACCAGCTCGAAGGTCTCGCCGCAGTCCTCGGAACGGAACAGCCCACCGGGCTCGGTGCCCGCGTACACCACGTCCGGGGCGGCCGGGCCCGCCGGATGCAGCTGCCACACCCGCTCCAGCGAAGTCCCGGTGTCGCCCGGGTACTTGACGGCGGGGCGGGCGGGCTCCTGCCAGCTCTCGCCCAGGTCGTCGGAGTGGAACACCGACGGGCCCCAGTGGGCGCTGTCGGCCCCGGCCAGCAGCCGGGGGGTCGCACGGCGGGTGTCGATCCCGAGGGAGTACACCGCCTGCGAGGGAAAGTGCGGACCGCTCAACTCCCATGTGCCGCGCCGTCGCCGGCCGATGAAGAGCCCTTTGCGGGTGCCCACCGCGAGTAGTACGTCAGTCATGGCCCGAACCTCCGGGACGCCGTTGTCTCAGATGGTGGCAAGTCTGCACCCGACCACTGACAACGGCGTCCCGGAGCGCATCCGCGCAGGTCGGACGGCGTGCGACGGCGTGCCGCACGGCCGTCCTGGACGGTGTGCGGCGGCCGGCCGGACCCTGTCGCGCTAGGCGCCGGGCCGGCTCAGAGGGCGCGGTGGTACGCCTGCGGCGCCCGGACCTCGGCGCCCAGCTCCCGCGCCGCGTGCTGCGCGAAGCTGGGGGAGCGCAGCAGCTCCCGGCCGAGCAGCACGGCGTCCGCCTGGCCGGCCGCGATGATCTTCTCGGCCTGCCGCGCCTCGGTGATCAGCCCGACGGCGCCCACCGCCAGGCCGGTCTCCTTCTTGACGCGCTCGGCGAAGGGCACCTGGTACCCCGGACCGGCGGTGATCTTGGCGTCCGGGGCGTTGCCGCCGGTGGAGGTGTCCAGCAGGTCGATGCCGTGCTCCTGCAGGTCCCGGGCGAAGCGTACGGTGTCGTCGGCGGTCCAGCCCGTGCGGTCGTCGCTCGCGTCCTCGGTGAGCCAGTCGGTCGCCGAGATCCGGAAGAAGACCGGCAGCTCGTCCGGCCACTCGGCCCGCACGGCGTCCACGACCTCCAGCGCGAACCGCGTCCGGTTCTCGTACGAGCCGCCGTAGGCGTCGGTGCGCCGGTTGGTGAACGGCGAGAGGAACTGGTTGATCAGATAGCCGTGCGCCCCGTGGATCTCGGCCACCTCGAAGCCGGCCGCCAGGGCCCGTCGCGCGCTCGCCCCGAACTGCCCGACCAGTTCATGGATCTGCGCCACGGACAGTTCCGCCGGCGTGGCGAACCCCTCGTCGAACGGCAGCGGGCTCGGCCCCACCGGCTCCCAGCCGTGCCGCTGGCCGGGCAGGATCGGGCCGCCGCGGTTGACCCAGGTGCGCTCGGTGGACGCCTTCCGCCCGGCATGGGCGATCTGGACGCCGGGGGTGGTGCCCTGGGCCTTGAGGAAGGCGGTGATGCGCCGGAAGGCCTCGGTCTGGGTGTCGTTCCACAGCCCGAGGTCGTACGGGCTGATCCGGCCGTCCGGATGCACCGCGGTCGCCTCCGTGAGGATCAGCCCGGTGCCGCCGGCCGCCCGCGCGGCCAGGTGCTGGAAGTGCCAGTCGTTGGGCGCGCCTTCCTCGGGGCCCTCGGGGGCCGCGGAGTACTGGCACATGGGCGCCATCCAGAGGCGGTTCGGGATGGTCAGCGAGCGGAGGGTGAGGGGCTCGAACAGTGCGCTCACGGCGGACTCCTGTACCTGGGTGTGCCGGGAAGGACGGGAGCCGGACCGGCCCCGAGCTCGTACGATAACCGCCGTACTACGGCAGGTGTCAAACTACGATGCTTCTCGTACAATGAGCCTGCGGACCGGGCGCCAGGTCCCCGGAACCCGTCAGAGCGGGCCCGCAGACCCCACAGGAGCCGTCATGCCGACCGATACGACTTCCCCGGGCGCCGTGCCGGGATCGCGCGCGCTCGCGCACCCGGACCGCGAGGAGATCCGGCTCGCCGACGTCCTGCACGCCCTCGCCGACCCGATGCGGCTGCGGATCGTGTGCCGGCTCGCCGCCGCCGACGGCGAGCTGAGTTGCGCGGACATCGAGCTCCCGGTCAGCAAGTCGACCTGTACGCACCACTACCGGGTGCTGCGGGAGAGCGGCGTGATCCAGCAGTTGTACCGGGGTACGGCCAAGATGAACGGGCTGCGCTCGGCCGACCTGGAAGCGCTCTTCCCCGGCCTGATCGACGGCGTCCTGCGGGCCGCAGACCGCCAGGAGCGCCGGCTCGGGGGACGGTAGACCCACCCCGCGCCGGCGCGCCCCCGCCGCACCGTTCTGCGCCGCCCCGCCCCGTTCCGGCAGGTCATGTTGCCGCCCGGGCCGCCTCCAACAAGCCCGCCCAGTCCGGCAGTTTGACCGTGCCGCGCCCCATCCCCTGGCCCCATGCCGCCTCGGCGGCCTCGATGGCGAGCCAGCCCGGCCACAGGACCGGCCGCTGCCCCGCCCGGATCAGCGCGGCCACCGGGTCCCCGGCCGTCGCCCGCCCCGCCGATGCGGCCGCGTCCGCCAGCAGCGACCGCGCGGTCTCCTTGGCGCACGGCCGGTTCGTGCCGATCACTCCCGTAGGACCCCGCTTGATCCAGCCCGCCACATAGACGCCGGGCAGCGGCGCCCCGTCCCGTAGCACCCGCCCCGCGCTGTGCGGCACCGTCCCGGTCGCCTCGTCGAACGGCAGCCCCGGCTGCGGCGTCCCCCGGTAGCCGACCGAGCGCAGCACCAACTGCCCCTCGATCTCCTCGAATCGGCCGGCCCCGGTGACCCCGCCCGACCCGTCGGGCGCGGTCCGTTCGAACCGGACTGCCCGCACCCCGCCGGCGTCCCCGAGGATCTCCACCGGCCGCAGGAAGAACCGCAGATGGATCCGGCGCCGCCGGCCCACCGGAGCGCCGCCGCCGGCCGGCTGCTCCGCCCAGCCGCGCAGCACCTCGACGTTGCGCCGGGCCACCGCCGGCAGCCCGGCCGGGTCGCGGTACGCCGGATCCAGCGCCAGCTCCTCCGGCCGCACCAGCACCTCGGTGCCCGGCAGCGACCCCAGCTCGCGCAGCTCCTTGGTCGTGAACTTGGCCTGGGAGGGCCCGCGTCGGCCCACCATCCACACGTCCTCGACCCGGCTGTCCGCGAGCGCGCCCAGCGGACCCTGCGGCATGTCGGTGGCGGCCAGCTCGGCGGCCGCCCGCGAGAGCATCCGTGCCACGTCCACCGCCACGTTCCCCACCCCGATCACGACGGCCGACCGCGCCGTGAGGGCGAAGCGGGTCGCGGCAGCGTCCGGGTGCGCGCTGTACCAGGCGACGAAATCGGTGGCCGGATGGCTGCCGGGCAGGTCCTCACCGGGGATGCCCAGATGCCGGTCGGTGGCCGCGCCCACGCAGAACACCACCGCGTCGAAGATCTCCCGCAGCTCCTCGACCCCCAGCCCCGGAGCCCCTGCCTCCACGTTCCCCACGAAGTGCACCCGCGGGTGCTCCAGCACCGTACGCAGGGTGTTCTGCAGCGATTTGATCTTCTCGTGGTCGGGCGCGACCCCGTAGCGCACCAGGCCGTACGGGCACGGCAGCCGGTCCAGGACGTAGACCTCGATGTCCGGCACGGCCTCCTGCTCGATGAGGGACTGGGCGGTGTAGGCGCCGCTGGGTCCCGAACCGATCACTGCGACACGAAGCACGAGTGGCCCCTTCCGCGGGATAACCCCAGGATCGCACCGGCGGGCGCGCGACGGGAGATGCGCTATCGGGGTTGCTCCCGGTGGGATGAGCGTGCCGCGCTACTGGGCCGGGTGGGCTGGAGGCTAGGTTTTCAATGTGTCGGAAAGTGACTTTTATACCGTTAATCACCGATATGAAGCCCAGGGCGCGCCACGGGAGTGGCCCACGTGGGAGCTGCAGGCGCACGGCTCGGCCGCGCCCGCCCGCACGCCCGCCGCACCGGACGAGCCGGCCGGCCCGACCGCACCCCGGCCCGACCCGCTGGGCCCCTGGTGCAGCGCCCGGCTGACCTTCGCCGACGGCGCCCGCATCGACGTCCTCGTGACGGTCTCCGACGACCACATCACCGTCGAGGACGTACGGGCCGATCCACCGCTCACCCTGGACGGTCTCGCCGACCTGGCCCGCTGGATCGAGGGCCCCCTGGACGACGCCTTCCGGGCGGCCACCGGACGCCCGCGGAAGCACCGCCCGACACCCCGCCAGCCCGGCCCGGCCGCCGGATCACCGGAGCGGATGGTGCGCCCGGCCGGCGCAGCCACCACCGGCCCGGCACAGAGCCCACCGGCCGGCCCGGCACCCGCGCCGACGGCTGCCGTGGGGGACACCTCGGCGACCGGCCCGACGGCCGGCACGGCCGGCGCGGCAGCCCCCTCGCCGGCCGGCCGGACCGCCGGTGCGCCGGACGCCCCGCTGACCGATCCGCCGGCGGAACGGCCGGCCGAGGGACCGACGGCGCCCACGGGGTCGACGACGGGCCCGGCCCGCGCCATCGGAGCGACGACCGGCGTCACCGAACCGCCGGCGCCGCTCGACGGGCAGCCGGCCGACCCGGCAGCGGACGCGCACGGCGGCGAGCGGGCCCAGGCGGAGGCGGAGGCGGAGGTGGAGGCAGGGGACGGGGCCGAGGTCGAGGCCGAGGCAGCGGACCGTGCCGAGACAACGGAGCGGGCCGCAAAAGAAGCCGGCGAGGTGACGACGAAGGGGGACGCGAAGGAGGGGGACGCGTCGGAGGCGCGCACCCGCCCGGCGCCGCTCGCCCGGAAGCGGGTCGCCGAGCGCCGCAAGCTCGCCGCGGACGCCTACCGGCAGGCCCAGCGCGAGGGGCGCGACCCGGTGCTGGCCGTCATGCTCGCCACCGGACGCAACCGCCGGCGCTCACTGCGGCTGATCGCCGGCGCCCGCGACGAGGGCCTCTTGACGCCACGTCACAACAAGCGCTGACACGCCCCCCGCGCCCCCACGACCTACGACCGCCACACCACACCCACCGAACTTCCGCCGCCACTCCCCGCCTCAACTACCCGCCAACTGCGGGGAGTTGTCGCGCGGCCGGGTCACCGCGGCGGGCTGCTCGCCCGGCGGTACCCCCAGCTCCCAGTCCAGTCCGTACCGCTGGAACAGCTCGGCCCGCAGCCGGGCCCGCGGCATCGGGGCCCCCGGCAGCAGCATCGGCACCACCGAGCCCATCAGCAGGGCCCGCAGCAGTGGATAGTCGGTGTCCGGGTCCGTGGAGCCGTACGCCACGACCGTCTCCCGCAGCAACTGCGCCAGCCGCTGCTGCTCGGGACACTGGATGAACCCCTCGGCCGTCAGGATGTTCGCCATGTGCGTACGCATCAGCAGTGCCCGGTCGTGCGCCAGTCCGAGGATCGCGTCGATGGCCCGGGCCAGCAGTTCCCGTCCCGCGCCCGGCCCGTTGGGCCGTGGTTCGCGCTCCAGCGCCGCCTGCAGGGTCAGGTGCATCAGCCGGTGCACCGCGGACTGCAGCAGCTGTCGCTTACTGGGGAAGTAATACGAGATCAGCCCACGCGCCGCGCCGGCCCGCTGGGCGATGTCCCCGAGCGTCGTCGCCTCGTACCCGCGCTCCCCTACCAGATCAACCGTCGCTTGCAACAGCCGCTCGCGGGAGCGCCGCCGCAATTCTTCATTGACCGATGCGCTGCGGGGAGACATCCTGTAACTCCTGCGTTGACTGGCTGAGAGCCAATATACTCAGACAGCCACCGGAAGTCCGTCGGCTCGGGCGGAATCCGGAGAGCGGCCTGATTCGGGCGACGCGGGGGATCGCCCGAATCGGGTGGGGTCTGGCCGGGGTTGCCGTCAGGACCTGCGTATTGGCAGGTCACACGGGCTGACCCCGGCTCAGGCCGGATATACGGGGCGTATCTTGCCGGGCGAGGTCCGTTCGTACGGCGCCGGTTGCCTGGGCGCCGTTCCACGAGGGACCGGAAATCTCCGGTACGGAGGGGGGACCTTGTCGTGGTCTCTCGACGCGATCAGGCTCTCCGCGGAGACCGGAACCCGTCAGAGAGTGGCCTGACAGGCGGGCACTTCGTGCGCCGGCCCCGAGGACGCCGTGTCTGTTCAGGCCCGCATGCCGCCGTCGACCCGGAGGACCGTGCCCGTGACGTAGGAGGAGCGGTCGCTGAGGAGCCAGGCGGCGGCCTGGGCGACCTCTTCCGGGTCGGCGGCGCGGCCCAGCGGGGTCTGGGCGTTGAGCTGATCGATGATGCCGGGGGCCTTCTCGTCCCATTCGTGCAGCATCTCGGTGAGCGTGGTGCCGGGCGCTATGGCGTTGACGCGGATGCCTTCCGGGCCGTAGGTGGCGGCTGCCGAGGCGGTGAGGCTGTTGAGTGCCCGCTTCGCCGCACCGTAGGCGGGCAGCCAGGGGTTGGCCATCAGGGCGCCGACGCTGGAGGTGTTGACGATGGCTCCGTGCCGCGCGGTGGCGCGGATCGCGGCGATCTCGGCGTTCATGGCCAGCCACGGGCCCTTGAGATTGACCGCGCAGACGCGGTCGAAATCGGCCTCCGACAGCTGGTCCATCGGGCCGGGCGGCTGGTCCGTCGCGCCGTTGTTGAAGGCCACGTCGAGCCGGCCGTACAGCTCCACCGCCCGGTCGACGGCGGCCCGGATGCTCGCCGGGTCGGCGAGGTCGCACACCACGTGGTCCGCGGTGCCGCCGGCCGCCCGGATCTCCTCGGTGACCGCCTTGAGCTGGCTCTCCGTACGGGCCGCGAGGAGCACCCGGGCCCCCTCCCGGGCGAACAGCCGGGCCGCCGCCGCGCCGATGCCGCGACCGGCACCGGTGAGGAAGGCGACCTTGCCGGCGAGCAGGCCACATGCCCCCGATGTCCCGGAAGTCCCCGAGGACGCAGAGGGGCCGGAGGTCTGTGAGGTCGTGGTGGTGATCGGTGTGTTGTTCATGCCGACGAGCCTGGGTCCGGCCGCCCCGCGGATCCAGGCACCGGCAGTACCTGGCTGGGCGGCGCGGCGCCCCCGCACACTGGGGGGATGGATCGACGAGACCTGGCCGGTTTCCTGCGCAGCAGACGTGAACGCATCACCCCCGCCGACGTGGGGCTGCCCGCCGGGCCGCGCCGCCGTACCCCGGGGCTGCGCCGCGAGGAGGTGGCGCAGCTGGCGTTCATCTCGACCGAGTACTACACGCGCCTGGAGCAGGCGCGGGCCCCGCACCCGTCCCGCGAGGTGCTGGCCCAGCTCGCCCGCGCACTGCGCCTGTCGGACGCCGAGCGCGACCACCTGCACCACCTCGCCGGTGCCCCGCCCGGGCCCCCGCCGGGGCCCTCGCGGGAGGTGCGGCAGAGCATCGTCGACCTGCTGCAGCGGCTGCCGGAGGCCGCGGCGCTGGTGCTGTCGGCGACGTACGAGGTCATCGCCTGGAACGAGCTGGCCGCGGCCCTGATGGAGGACTTCTCCGCCCTCTCGCGCCGGGACCGCAATCTGATCCGGCGCGCCTTCCTCGGCCCCCACCGGGACGACCGGCGGCTGTACGGCGTCTCGGACGCGGACGAGTTCGCCCGGACCTCGGCCCAGCACCTGCGCGCCGCCGCGGCCCGCTACCCCCACGACCCGGAGGTGACCGGCCTGGTCGAGGAACTCCTCGCCGGCAGCGAGGAGTTCGCCCGGCTCTGGGCCGCGCACGACGTCACCGACCGTCCCACCTTCTGCAAGACCTTCGCGCATCCCCTCGTCGGCCCGGTGACCGTGCGCTGCGACGTCCTGGACATCGCCGACCGGGACCAGCGCGTCGTCATCTACACCGCCGCCCCCGGCTCACCGTCGGAAGAGGCGATGCGGCTGCTGTCGGTCGTCGGGACACAGCGGATGGAGGTCTCCGGCTGACCGGCCGGCGACGGGCGCGGGCGTCCGCCCGGTGAACTGCCGGGAAACTCTCGGACTCTGTCCGGGGGAAGGGGTGTTCGGAGGCGGGACGCTGCCTAGCATGGAGGCCGGCGCCGTCCGGTGGGGAGGAGACCCGGCCGGGTGACGCCGAGCTCGCCGGGGCAGGGACCGGGACCAGCACGAAGGCCAGGAGCAGCATGGGTGCCACCGCTCGGACCAGGGCCGTCGGTGGTGTGCTCGTGGTCGGTGGGCTGCTGGCCGGGCTGTTGCTGACCGGTGGGGCGGACGGCGCGGAGGCGGGGCGGACCGCGCCGGACGGGTTGCCGCACACCGGCATCGAGGTGTCGCCCGGCGGCTGCGGCCGCGGATGGCAGCACCCGCGCCCCGGGCTCCAGGTCTTCGACCTGCACAACACCTCCGACACCGCCGCCGAGGTCTACCTCAAGGACCCCGCCGACGGCTCCGTCCACGGCGAGGTGGAGGGCATCGGGCCCGGCACCACCCGCCAGTTGCGGGTCCGGCTGGGCCGGGGCGCGTACGCCTTCATGTGCCTGCCGGACGACGCGCACGCGGTCACCGGACCGACGGTGCGGATCGCGGGCGGCGGCCCGCCCGGCCCGGCCGCGGCCCCGGTCACCGAGCACGATCTGATCCCCCCGGCGCTGGCCTACCAGAAGTGGGTCGCCAAGGGCCTGGACGGCCTCGTCGGCCGGACCGGGCGGCTGCGGGACGCGCTGGCGGACGGCGACCGCGCGGCGGCCGAGGACGCCTGGCTGTCCGCGCACCTCGCCTACGAGCGGCTGGGCGCCGCCTACGGGGCGTTCGGCGACGCGGACGGGAAGATCAACGGCACCACCGCCGGCCTGCCGGACGGCGTCCGGGACCCGGCCTTCACCGGCTTCCACCGGATCGAGTACGGACTGTGGCACGGCCGGTCCACGGTATCCCTGCGCGGACCGGCCACCGCACTCGCCGACGCCGTCAAGGCGCTGCGGGACGACTGGGCCGAGGCCCGGATGGAACCGGCGGACCTCGGCCTGCGGGCCCACGAGATCCTGGAGAACACCCTCCAGTTCGAGCTGACCGGGCGGACCGACTACGGCAGCAGAAGCAACCTCGCCACCGCCCGCGCCAACCTCGACGGCACCCGCGCCGTGCTCGCCCGGCTGCGCCCCCTGCTCGTCCCCCGGTACCCCGAACTGCCCGCGCTGGAGCGGCAGTTGGACCGGGCGGAGGAACTGCTCGACGGCTTCCGGCGGGACGGGCGCTGGACGCCGCTGGAGCGACTCGACCGCCGGCAGCGGGAGCGTACCGACGCGGTGCTGGGAGACCTGGTGGAACGGCTGGCGTCGGTGGCGACGCTGTGCGACGCGCGCAGAACGGTGTGAGCGGAATGAGTGGCGTGAACGGAGTCGGCAGACGGGGATTCCTGCGGGGCGCGGCCCTCGCCGGGGCCGGGCTGGCGGCCGGCGGTGCGGCGCCCGCGCAGGGTTCGCCGGGGACCGGCGTCACGGTACCGGTGCCCGGCCCCGCGCTCGGGACCGCGGCCGCACCCCCGGTGCCGTTCCACGGGCCGCACCAGGCCTCCGTGCTCGCCCCGCCCCGCCGGGTCACGGCCTTCACCGCGTTCGACGTCACGGCCGTCGACCGCCGGGAGCTGGCCGAGTTGTTGCGCACCCTCACCGCCCGGGCCCGTGCCCTGAGCGACGGCGGCACACCCGCGGACCCGGGCATCACCGGCCCGCCCGCCGACTCGGGCCTCCTCGGACCGCGGCTCCCCGCCGGCGCGCTGACGGTGACGGTCGGCGTGGGCGCGGCCCTCTTCGACGACCGGTTCGGACTGCACGGCCGGGCGCCGCGCCGCCTCAAAGTCATGCCGACCTTCCCCGACGACGACCTCCGCCCCGAGTGGTGCCACGGCGATCTGAGCCTCCAACTGTGCGCAGACGACACCGACACCGTGCTGCACGCCCTGCGGGACATCGCCCGGCACACCCGGGGCGGCATGCAGGTGCGCTGGCGGATGGACGGCTTCAGCAGCCCGCCCCGCCCCTCCGGCACGCCCCGTAACCTCATGGGCTTCAAAGACGGCACGGCCAATCCGGACGCCGGGTCCGGCCGGGAGATGGACCGGCTGGTCTGGGCCGGCCGGGACTCCGGCGAACCGGCCTGGGCGGTCGGCGGCAGCTACCAGGTGGTGCGGCTGATCCGCATGCTGGTGGAGTTCTGGGACCGGGTGTCGCTGACCGAACAGGAGCGGATGTTCGGCCGCAACCGCGAGACCGGAGCGCCCCTGGACGGCGACCACGAACACGACACCCCGCACTACCCCGGCGACCCCAAGGGCGACGTCATCCCGCTGGACAGCCACATCCGGCTGGCCAACCCGCGCACCGCGGCCACCGACGGCCAGCGGATCCTGCGCCGCTCGTACAACTACGACCAGGGCGTGGACCGCAACGGCAACCTGGACATGGGCCTGCTGTTCTGCTGCTACCAGCGCGACCTGGCCGCCCAGTTCGAGGCCGTGCAGCACCGGCTCGCCGGCGAACCGCTGACGGACTACCTCACCCCGTTCGGGGGCGGCTACTTCTACGCCCTGCCCGGTGTCCGCGACACCTCGGACTGGTACGGCCGGGCCCTGCTCACCTGACCGGCGGCCGCAAAGGGTCAACACCCGGTCAAGCTTTGGCCCGGCTTACCTGACTGAGTGTTCACCCGCCCGTCATCATGGCTCTGCCGAGCCGCTGCCCGCCCGGCCGAGCATCCGGGCGTACAGCACGACCACGTCCCCGTCCGGAGGGTGAACGAGCATGGCAAGCAGGGGAAGACGACCGGCGATAAGGACCCTGGGGGCCCTCGCGGGGGCCGCGGCCCTCACCGTCCTGGGCACCACGGCGCCGTCCTGGGCCGCTGGGCACCAGCCCACCCCCTCCCGAACGGCCACCCCCATCAAGCATGTGGTCGTGCTCTTCGACGAGAACATCTCGTTCGACCACTACTTCGCGACGTACCCCAAGGCCGCGAACACCGACGGCACCCGCTTCACGCCGTCCCCGCGCACACCCCGGGACATCGACAACCTGCGCACCGCAGGTCTGCTCAAGCACAACCCCAACCAGTACGCCCCCAAGCGGCTGACCCCGCAGCAGGCCATGACCTGCGACCAGAACCACGACTACGGGCCCGAGCAGTACGCCTACAACGGCGGCAAGGCCGACCGGTTCGTCCAGAACACCGACTCGGGCAAATGCTCCGGCGGCCTCTTCGGCGAGCCCGGACTGGTGATGGACTACTACGACGGCAACACCGTCACCGGGCTGTGGAACTACGCCCAGCACTACGCCCTCAACGACCGCTCCTTCAGCACCACTTACGGCCCCTCCACCCCCGGCGCCCTCAACCTGGTCTCCGGGCAGACGCACGGCGTCGTCTCCATGGACCCGGCCTCCAGCACGGAAAACCCGCGGCAGACCGACAAGCCCGACCCGCACGCCGTGCACTCGCCCGACGCGCACGGCGTCGGCACGATCATCAGCGACCCCGACCCGGCCTACGACGACTGCTCCAACAAGGACCACACCGGCAAGAACGCGCTCGCCGCGATGCAGGGCCGCAACATCGGCGACCTGCTCACCGCGCGGCACGTCAGCTGGGGCTGGTTCCAGGGCGGTTTCCGGCCCAGCACCGCATGGGACGGCCAGGACGGCCACTACGCGAAGTGCGGCGGCACCACGCACTCCAACGTCGGGGGCGCGGCGGTCGTCGACTACAGCCCGCACCACGCGCCGTTCCAGTACTACCGGTCCACGGCGAACCCGCACCACCTGCCGCCCAAGAGCGTCGACGAGATCGGCCACGCCGGACCGGCCAACCACAACTACGACCTGACCGACTTCGACGCCGTGCTGAAGGCGGGCAAGCTGCCGGCGGTCAGCTTCGTCAAGGCCCCCGAGTACCAGGACGGCCACGCCGGTTACTCCGACCCGATCGACGAACAGCACTTCCTCGTCGACCGGATCAACCGCATCCAGCAGTCGCCGCAGTGGAAGGACACCGCCGTCGTCATCGCCTACGACGACTCCGACGGCTGGTACGACCACGCCTACGTCAAGCCGCGCAACGGCTCGAAGGACACCTCGACCGACTCCAACGGCAAGGCCCTCGACAGCCCGGCCTGCCAGGCGGGTCCCGCGGCCGCCGGCGGCTATGCGGACCGCTGCGGCCCCGGCACCCGGCAGCCGCTGCTGGTGGTCTCGCCGTACAGCAAGGTCAACACGATCGACCACACCCGCACCGAGCAGACCTCGATCATCAAGTTCATCGAGGACAACTGGCGCACCGGCCGGATCGGCGACGCCGCCTTCGACAGCCGGGCCGGCTCCCTGAGGAACATGTTCGACTTCCGGCACCCCAACAACAAGCAGGTGCTGCTCGACAAGGACGGCTCGGTCAGGTCCGTCGGCCCGATCCGGCACATCGCCCCGATGGCGGCCACCATCGACCCGGGCCCGGCCGTGCAGGACACGGCCGCGACCACCGACTCCGCCTTCCCCCTGCTGCCGGCCGCGATCGGCGCCGCGGTGGTGGCGGGCGGGGTGACTGCCACCGCCCTGGTGCTGCGCCGCCGCCGGGCCGGCGGAGCCGCCTGACCCTGTAAGCGAACCCGGCGGCCGCGTCCCACGGGACGCGGCCGCCGGCGCGTTCGCTGCCGAACGGGAGGTCGCCGCCGGGGTGGCCGGGGGGCCGGTTGCCGTGGACCGGTGGAGCGGGGCACCTGGCCGACAATTCCGGTTGCCGGGTCGGCAAAGGAGGAGAGGCGGCCTCATCTGCCGGGCTCTAGCGTGAAGAGAGGGCCGACGCTGTGCTCCGTTCGGAGCACACGGCACGAAGCACAGGCCACGGAGCGAGGGGTGAACGGGATGACCGAGGTCACCGAGCACGGGTCGCGGAACGCCGGGACCCTCGGACGCACGACCATCGCCGACGGGGTGGTGACGAAGATCGCCTACCTGACGGCCGGTGATGTGGTCGGTGTGCACGCCCTGGGCAGCGGGCTCGCGCGGTCCGTCGGCGAGCTGCGCAGGCGGGTGCCCGGCGGAGGGTCGGGCGGCACGCACGGGGTCAAGGTCGAGGTCGGCGAGAAGCAGACCGCCATCGACCTCGACATCATCGCCGAGTACGGCGAAGTGATCCCGGACGTCGCCCAAGCGGTCCGCGAGCAGGTCATCGCCACGGTCGAGCGGATGACCGGTCTCGAAGTCGTGGAGGTCAACATCGCGGTGAGCGATGTGAAACTCCCCGACGAGGAGGAAGAAACGGCCGAGCGGGTCCGGTAGGCCCGGTCCGCGGCAGTCATGCCGGGTGGACGCCATGCCATGACGCCACCCGGCGACGGCCGGCGCGGCCGCCTCAGTGCCCGGTCAGCGACTCCGCGCCGGGCAGCGCGCACACCGCCATACCGCGTTGGGCGACGCTGGCCAGGACCAGCCGGCTGCCCGTACGGCAGACCGCGGTGACCATCCGGTACGGCGACCTGGCGGCCCGCAGGTCCCACACCCGGTGCCCGTCCGGGCGGATGCCCAGCACCCGTACGGTCGGATGCGGCGGCGGGACGGGACGTACCCGCCGCATCGTCCGCCAGGCCGCCCGCCGCACCGGGTGGGGGAGGGCGTGCACCAGCTCCAGGGCCGGTTGGCGCGGCCCGGCGAGGGCCACCCAGAAGACGCCGTCGTCGGCGAGGGAGATGTTGTCGGGGTGACCGGGCAGGTCCGCGGCCAGGAGCTCGCAGTGGCCGGCCCGCGGCCCGGTGAGCCGGTAACGGCGCAGCCGGCGGGCTCCGGTCTCGGCCACGAGGAGGAACGACCCGTCCGGCGCCAGCGCCACACCGTTGGCGAACTGCAGCCCTGACAGCAGGACTTCGGGCCTGCCGCCGGGGCGCAGCCGCAGCAGCCGGCCCGTCCCGAGGTGCTCCACGATGTCGCCGGGCCACTCGTCCAGGCCGTAGCGGCGGCTGGAGACGGTGAAGTAGACCGTGCCGTCCGGTGCCGCGGTGACGTTGCTGCAGAACCGCAGCGGCTCACCTGCCACCTCGTCGGCCAGCACCCGGACCGTCCCGTCCCCGGTCGTGAGCTGCAGCAGACCGCGGTAGGCGTCGCAGACGAGCAGCTCGCCACCGGGGAGCGGATGCAGACCGAGCGGCCGGCCGCCGGTGTGGCCCACGACCTCCGCCCGGGCCGACCGCGCCGCCCGGTCGGCCGCACCCGCCTCCGGCAGCCGCACCCGCCAGATCGTGCCGTCCGCGGCTCCCGCCAGGACGTTGCCGTCGGCGTCGGCCACCACGTCCTCGGGCCCGTCGATCTCGGGAGCGACGATCCGCGCCGGCGGGAGCGGCAGCGGCCCCCCACTGGCGGCCCGCCGCCCCTGGACCGCGCTCACCGGCCGCGCCGGAGCCGGGCCGCCTTGACGCACCGGGTCATCTCCTCCGCGTACGGCAGCACGATGCAGGCGCCGATGCCGAGGCCGATGCCGGCCAGATAGCGGGCGGACAGCGGGTTCTCCTTGGGCAGCAGCTTCCAGTCGCCGGGCCTGCGGCCGCCGCGCAGCGTGGCCCGGGCCTGGTCGGAGTGGAGCGTGCACAGGAACGCCAGCGCGGTCAGCGGCAGGACCTCCAGGAAGCTGTGGATGTGCTGCTCGACCGGGTGCAGCTCGCGCTCGCCGTCCGCCAGGCCGACGTCCCACAGGGCGGTGGCGGCGTGCGCCAGCGCGGCACCGCCCATCACCGTCAGGACCAGCGGATTGATCTTGGCCAGCAGGCCCATCGCGACCGGCACCCCGGCCTCGGTCATCATCAGCGCGTGCACCGCCGATTCCCGCACCCCGGTGGTGTCCTCGATGCGGGTGCGCCGGTGCATGGCCCAGTCCGCCACCGCCGGGACCAGCCACAGCGGCATCACGCCGTACAGCAGGAACCGGCGGTTGGCGTCGTCGACGTCCATCGGCCGGCGCGACACGGCGGGCGCGGCGGACCGGCGCAGGCCGCGCCAGGCCCGGGCGACCGGGCTCTTCTTGAGGTCCATGCTTAGGTTTCCTCCTCCAATCGGATCGCCTTCCTCAGGTCCTCCGCGGCCTTTCCGCCCTCGCCCTCGCGGGATTCCAGCAGCGCGGCCGCCAGAGCGTCGAGTTTCCGCTGGATCGCGTGTTCCGCCCGCAGCTCGGAGTTCTTGAGCAGGGCGAGGAGAAGCAGCGTCACCGCGGTCATGAAATCCCCCGCCAGCAGCTGCCACGCCAGTGACAGATGGGCGAGGTGAACGGCGAGGAACAGGGCGATCAGGATGAGGCAGAGCACGAAGAAGAGCGGGGAACTGGTGAAATGCGAGGCCTTTTCGGCCAGTTCGGCGAACCGCCCCCGTTCCTTGCCGCCGCGGTTCACGGGATGACGAAGGGACATGGCTCCTGGATACTCGATGGGCCGCCACGGGCGGAGACCGCCATGCCGCCGGCCGGCCCGGCAATTTCACCCGCCCGGCCCTTTCCGTCGTTCAAGCGCCGGGTCCGGTCACTTGAGCAGGGACGACTCCAGCCGGGCCAGCAGCGCGGCCGGTCCTTCGTAGACCTCCTGCGCACCGGCGTCCAGCAGCTCGTCGCGGCCGTAGCCGCCGGTGAGCACGCCCACGCAGGGCACCCCGGCCCGGGCACCGGCCTTCATGTCCCAGACCGTGTCCCCGACGAAAACCGCCCGGTCGGGCTCGGTGCGGGCCTGCGCCAGCGCCTGTTCGACGAGGTCGGGGGAGGGTTTGCTGGACTCCACGTCGTCCGCGCCGGTGACCGCGGTGAGCGCGTCCTCGGCGTCCAGCGCGGCGCGCATGGCGCTCAGTTCGCCGCCGCCCGCCGAACTCGCGAGCACCACCGTCCAGCCGCGTCCGGCGCAGGCCCGCAGCAGCTCGGCGGCGCCCTCCAGCGGCGCCAGACGGGACCAGTACTCGGCGAAGAGCGTCTTGTGCGCCGCGCTGATCGCGGCATCGCCCTCGCGGTCCCGGTCCGGGCCCAGCAGATGACCGATGAGGTGGTCGGCGCCCATGCCGACGGTGCGGTGGATGGCGGCCGTCGGCACCCGGTGGCCGGCCTGGCGGAACGCCTCCCACCAGGTGACGGCGTGCAGATAGGTGCTGTCGACGAGGGTGCCGTCCATGTCGAACAGGGCGGCTCTGCGGTCCGCGGTCATGGGTGCGCCTCCTTCTGAGCGGCGGGGCTGGTCACAGGTGCCGATCGCCGGGCCGCCCTACTCGCGGCGCCGGGACTCGATGCCGTTGCCCTTCAGCTCGTGCGGTGTGCGCCGGTGGTCGGTCCGGGGGAGTTCATCGGGCTCGCGGCGCTCCACGACGTCCCCCACGGGCTCGCCGTGCGGCAGCCGCGGATGCGACTCGGGGTGCGGCGGGCCCGGCTCGCGCTTCCTGATGCGCCGGCCCCAGACGAACGCCGCGAGCAGCAGGGCGACGACGAGGACCCCGACGATCGTGAGCAGGGCGCCGCTCGTCCCGTGACCGGCGGCGAGGTGCGCGGACAGATGCGTCGTTTCCACGGTCAGCGTCTCCATTCCGGGCGGATACCCGGCACCTGCCCGAACAAGCGCCGTTATTACGCGGTCAGGGCCTTGATGAGGTCACCCCGGTTCCTCGACGAACGGCCGGGAATACCGGCCTCGACGGCGAGTTCATAGAGCTCCGATCCGCACGGACGTGCCAGGGCCCTGGTCCTCTCCATGGCACGACCGATCGGCGGTGATCGCATCCCAGCGCGGGCCGGCCGCCGGATCCCGGGCCGGTCCCCAAGACGGGCCCTAGCGCGGCACCCGGGCCACCTCCGGTGTCTCGGTGTCCAGCGGCACCGACCAGGAGCGCACCAGGCCGAGCTGGACGCCCTGGCGGGGCAGCACCGCGTCCAGGAGCCAGTCGGCGGCCACCCGCACCCGGTTCCCGGGCATCGCCATCAGGTGGTAGCCGCGGGTGACGGCACTGGCGAGCGGACCGGACAGCGGCACGTGCAGCGGGTTCGCGGCGGCCTGGACGCCGCCCAGGTCGACCATGAACCCCAGGTCGTGGTGCTCGTACGCGCGCGCCGTGCCGTGGCCGCAGGACGCCGCCACATTGCGCGCCGCGACCTTGCCCTGCCGCTGGGCGTGCTGGGCGGTCATCGGCGTCACCTTGCCCGGCCGGGTCAGGTCCGGTACGGCCGCGGCGTCACCGCAGGCGAACACCTCCGGCCGGCCGGGCACGCCCAGGTACTCGTCGACGCACAGCCGCCCCCGGTCGGTGGGCAGCCCCATCGAGGCCACCAGCGGGTCCGGGCGGACGCCGACGCACCAGATCAGGCTGCGGCTGTCGATGAACTCGCCGTCGTCCAGCAGCACCCCGTCCGGGGTGGCCTCCTTCACCGACGTGCCGGTACGGACGTCCACCCCGCGGCCGCGCAGCACCCGCTCGGCGGTCTGCGAGAGCCGCTCGTCGAGCTCCGGCAGCAGCCGGTCGGCGATGTCCAGCAGCAGCCAGCGCGGCCGTGGACCGTCCCGCAGTCCGGTGTTCTGCCGGGCCAGGGCATCGGTGAACAGCACGCCGTGGGCGGCGACTTCGGTACCGGTGTAGCCCGCCCCGACGACCACGAAGGTGGTCCTGGCGGCCCGTTCGGCCGGGTCCTCGGCCGCTCCGGCCAGTTCGCACTGGCGGGTGATGTGGTCGCGCAGGTAGAGCGCCTCGGGCATCCCGCGGAAGCCGTGGGCGTGCTCGGCGACACCGGGGATGGGCAGCAGTTTGTTGACGCTGCCGACGGTGAGCACCAGCCGGTCGTAGTCCAGCGTGCCCTCCCGGTCCTCCGGGTCGGTGTACGCCACCCGGCGGGCGTCCAGGTCCACGTCTTGGGCCTGCCCGAGGACGAGCCGGACGCCCGGCAGGGTCCCGGTCAGCGACACCGAGATCCGGCGCGGCTCCAGGATCCCGGCCGCCACCTCCGGCAGCAGCGGTACGTAGAGGAAGTAGTCATGGGGGTTGAGCAGCACGATCTCGGCGGCTCCCTTGGCCGTCCGGGAGAGGGTGCGGGCACATTCGTAGCCGGCGAAACCGGCTCCGACGATCACGATCCGAGGACGACGTCGATGCACGTGGACTCCTGCGGTCGAGGACGGTCAGCCTGTCGCTTGCGGTGTTTCCCGGCCGTCCGGGCGGGCGGTGGCCGGGTCCGGCCCCGGTCCGCCGGGCGGTTCCTTCGTGGCGCGCTGGGGGACGACGGTGTACGCCGGGTCCTCGGCGGAGGCGATCCCGGCGGCGAAGACGCCGAACCGGGTGCACGCCGACCCGGCCAGCAGGGCCAGCCCGGCGGCGACGGCCGCCGCCCGGGAGCGGCGGGCGGCGAGCGCCGCGGTCACCGCCCCGGCGCCGAGCAGCAGTTCCGCGCCGTGCAGCAGCCGCCCGGCCCGGCCCTCCCGGTAGGTCTCCGCCACCATCCCCAGCCGCCGCTTCGCCGCCCGGGACGCCGCCGCATCGGCGGCGGCGGCCAGTACGGCGGCGCAGCGCACGGGCGCGGTCTCGCGGGGCGGCGCCAGCACCAGTGCCATGCCGGAGGCCGCGGCGGTCGCGGAGGCCGCGAAGAGGTAGGGCAGTTCGCGGTGCGCGCCGTGCCAGGCCGGCACCGCGGTGTCGGCCGCGAGCACGGCGGTGTACGTGGCCACGGCCGGCCCCAGCACGGCGGCGGCCGCGGTGGCGGCGGCGCCGGCCCGCGGCAGCCGCCCGCCGACCGCGCACACCGCCGCCACCCCGGCCGCCGGCCCGTAGCCGCTGAGCAGCCAGGAACCGACGCTCATCGGCGAGGTCGGCTTGATGACGCGCAGCATGTTGGCGAACCGGGCGGGCCGGCCGAGGTCGTGGACGAGCGCCGCGGTGGACAGCGAGACGGCCGCCAGCGACGAGACCTTCATCCCCCTCGCCAGCGTGGTCCGGCCGGTCAGCTGGGCGCCCGCGGCGAGCACCGAGCCGGCGCCCGCCAGGCCGCCGAGGAAGAAGTACCCGGCGATGTCCCGGGCCGACCACGACGGCGCCTTGATGACCGGACGGCCGTAGTAGGAGTCGAACTCGGCGCGCGGGACCATGAGTTCCTCGCCCTTGCGGGACCGCCGTGCGCGCCGGTCACCCGGCCTTTCGGGCCGTGTCATCGCCGTCCCCTTCCTCGCAGCACGGCGGGCAGCGCGAAGGACAGCGCGAAACCGCCGGCCAGCGACAGCGCCGCCGCGCCGGCGTGCTTCCACATCGCGGGCAGGTCCCGGGTGGTGACCTGCGGGTCCGGCGGCAGCCCGTAGACCTCCGGCTCGTCCAGCAGCAGGAAGAACGCCCCGTCGCCGCCGACCCCGTCCGCCGGGTCGTGGCCGTAGAGGCGGGCCTGGTCCACCCCGGCCGCGTGCAGCTGGTCCACCCGCAGTGCCGCGCGTTCGCGCAGCTCGTCGAGCGGGCCGAACTGGATCGACTCGGTCGGGCAGGCCTTGGCGCAGGCCGGTTCCTGTCCTGCGCCGAGCCGGTCGTAGCAGAGCGTGCACTTGAACGCCCGGCCGTCGGAGGGGCGTTGCTCGATCACGCCGTAGGGGCAGGCCGGCACGCAGTAGCCGCAGCCGTTGCAGATGTCCTCCTGCACCACCACGGTGCCGAACTCGGTGCGGAACAGCGAGCCGGTCGGGCAGACGTCGAGGCAGGCGGCGTGGGTGCAGTGCTTGCAGACGTCGGAGGACATCAGCCAGCGCAGCTCGCCGCCGGCCGACTGGTCCGCGTCCCCGGCGAGCGGCAGCACCGTACGGCCCTCCGGCGCGGGCACCGGCGGCTGCGGTGTCGACTGCTCGATGAAGGCCACGTGCCGCCAGGTGGACGCCCCGAGCCCGGCGGTGTTGTCGTACGACATGCCGGTGAGCGTCAGCCCGTCCTCCGGGAGGGCGTTCCACTCCTTGCACGCCACCTCGCACGCCTTGCAGCCGATGCAGACGGACGTGTCGGTGAAGAACCCCACCCGGGGCGGGGCACCGGTGTGTCCGGCGTCCCCGGCCGGATCCGGCTCAGGGCCGCTGAGCAGGCTGTCGGTCATGGCCGTTGGTCCTCTCCGGTGTGCTCGGTGATGCCCGCGCGCCGCCGGTACTCCGCCACCAGGCGCGGCAGGGCGGGCCCGCGCGGCCGGCGGCCCGGGCGGATGTCGGCGGTGAGTGCCTTGTCCTCCTGGATGTGCGAGTTGGGGTCCAGCACGATCGCCATCAGCTCGTTGGCCGCGTCGCCGGTGACCACCCCGTTGGGGCCCCAGTGGAACGGCAGCCCGATCTGGTGCACCTCGCGGCCGTGCACGGTCAGCGTTCTGATCCGGTCGGTGACCGCCACCCGTGCCTCGATGGCGTTCCGGGCGGTGACGATCGTCGCCCAGCCGTTGTGCGTCAGCCCGCGCTCGGCGGCCAGCCGCGGGGACACCTCGCAGAACAACTCCGGCTGCAGCTCGGCGAGATGGGACGACCAGCGGCTCATCCCGCCCGCCGTGAAGTGCTCGGTCAGCCGGTGGGTGGTCAGGACGTACGGGAAGACCTCGGCGCCCGGCTCGTCGCCGCTGGGGTGGTAGCGGTTGCCCTCCCGGACGTACCGCTGTTGCGTGGGGGAGCGCGGCCGGTCGGGGTAGAGGGCGTTGCCGAACGGCGAGTCCTGCGGCTCGTAGTGGGTCGGCAGCGGCCCGTCGAGCAGCCCGGACGGGGCGAACAGCCAGCCCTTGCCGTCCGCCTGCATGATGAACGGGTCGTCGCCGCGCAACGCGTCCGGCCCGGTTGCCCCGGGCGGTGGTACGTGGTCCGGCGCCCGGTCGGGCACGAAGTCCGGCACGTCGTGGCCGGTCCAGCGGCCCGCGTCGGCGTCCCACCACACATACGCCTTGCGGGCGCTCCAGGGCGTGCCGTCGGGGGCGGCCGACGCCCGGTTGTAGAGGATCCGGCGGTTCGCCGGCCAGGCCCACGCCCACTCGGCGGCGACCCAGTCCTGCTCGGTGTGCGGGGTGCGGCGGGCCGCCTGGTTGACGCCGTCCGCGTAGACCCCGCAGTAGATCCAGCAGCCGCAGCGGGTCGAGCCGTCGTCCTTCAGCTCGGTGTAGGCACTCAGCGGGGCGCCGTCCGGTCCCTGCCCGTTGATCTCGGCGAGGACGGCGGCGGCGATCGGCTCCCGGTGGTCGCCCTCGACCGGATAGTCCCAGGTCAGGTCCTGCACCATGCGGTCCCGCGGATCGGTGGGCGCGGCCAGCTTCTCCTTGATGCGCCGGCCCAGGTGGTACATGAACCACAGGTCGCTGCGGGCGTCGCCGTCCGGCTCGACGGCGGCGTGGTGCCACTGCAGCCAGCGGTTGGTGTTGGTGAACGACCCGGACTTCTCGGTGTGCGAGGCAGCCGGCAGGAAGAACACCTCGGTCCCGATGTCCTCCGTGGCGAGTTCGCCGCTCTCGATCTCGGGCCCGTCCTGCCACCAGGTCGCCGACTCGATGAGCGAGAAGTCGCGGACCACCAGCCAGTCGAGGTTCGCCATGCCCAGCCGCTGCAGCCGGGTGTTGGCGGAGCCCACGGCAGGGTTCTCACCCATCAGGAAGTAGCCCTTGCAGACGCCGTCCAGCTGCGCCATCACGGTGTCGTAGGTGCTGTGCGAGCCGGTCAGCCGCGGCAGGTGGTCGAAGCAGAAGTCGTTCTCCGGGGTCGCGGCATCGCCGTAGTACGCCTTGAGCAGACTGACGAAGTACGCCCGCATGTCGCCCCAGAAGCCCTTGTCGGTGCGGCTCGCGGCGATGAAGGTGTCCAGGTCCTCGTGGGTGTGCGCGTGCGGCATCGGCAGGTAGCCGGGCAGCAGGTTGTAGAGCGTGGGGATGTCGCTGGAGCCCTGGATGGAGGCGTGGCCGCGGAGCGCCTGGATGCCGCCGCCGGGGCGGCCGATGTTGCCCAGCAGCAACTGCAGGACGCTCGCGGCGCGGATGTACTGGGAACCGGTCGCGTGCTGGGTCCAGCCGACCGCGTAGACGAAGGCGCTGGTCCGCTCCCGCCCGGAGTTCGACGTCAGCGCGTCGCACACCTGCCGGAACGTCTCGCGCGGGATCCCGCAGGTCCGCTCGACGAGCTCCGGGGTGTAGCGGGCGTAGTGCCGCTTGAGGATCTGGTAGACGCACCGGGGGTGGGTCAGGGTCGGGTCCCGCGGCGCTTCGGCGGCGGCCTGCGGACCGCCCGAGCCGTGTGTCTCGGCGTGGCCGGGGGCGTGGTGGGAGGCCCCGCGGAGGTCCTCCAGCCGGCGGTCGTGCAGCTGCTCGACGTCGCCGGCCGGGGCCTGGACGTCGGTGCCCTCGTACTGCCAGCTCGCCGGGTCGTAGCAGCGCCCCTCCTCGTCCAGGCCGGAGAACACGCCGCCCAGGTCCTCGGTGTCGCGGAAGTCCTCGCTGATCAGGGTGGCGGCGTTGGTGTAGGCGAGGACGTACTCGCGGAAGTCCTTCTCCTCGGACAGGACGTGGTGGATCAGCCCGCCCAGGAAGGCGAGGTCGGTGCCGGCCCGGATCGGCACGTGCAGGTCGCACAGCGCGCTGGTCCGGGTGAAGCGCGGATCGACGTGGATGATCCGGGCGCCCCGGGCCTTGGCCTCCATCACCCACTGGAAGCCCACCGGATGCGCCTCGGCGAAGTTCGAGCCCTCGATGACGATGCAGTCCGCGTGCTGGAGGTCCTGCATGAAGGTGGTCGCCCCGCCCCGCCCGAACGAGGTGCCCAGGCCCGCGACCGTCGAGCTGTGGCAGACCCGGGCCTGGTTCTCCACCTGGACCACGCCCAGCCCGGTCAGCAGCTTCTTGATCAGGTAGTTCTCCTCGTTGTCGAGGGTCGCGCCGCCCAGGCTGGCGATGCCGAGCGTGCGGGCCACCCGCTTGCCGTCCGCCTCCCACTGCCAGGTGTCCCGGCGGGTCTCGATCACCCGCTCGGCGATCATGTCCATGGCCGTGTCCAGGTCCAGCGGCTGCCAGTCGGTGCCGTACGGCCGGCGGTACAGGACCTGATGGCGCCGGGACGGCCCGGTCGTCAGCTGCAGCGTCGCCGAGCCCTTGGGGCACAGCCGACCCCGGCTGACCGGAGAGTCCGGGTCGCCCTCGATCTGGACCACCCGGTCGTCCTTGACGTACACCTGCTGTCCGCAGCCGACCGCGCAGTACGGGCAGACCGACTTCACCACCCGGTCGGCGGTCTCGGTCCGCGGCCGGAGCGCTTCGGTGCGCGCGGACATCGCGGCGCGTCCGCGGCCCAGCGGATCACCGCCGGTCAGCTGCCGGTACACGGGCCAGTCACGCAGCAGCCTCCCTACGCCCATGGCTCCTCCAAGCACCTCGCATCGTGCGGTCAGGATCCAAACTCGCTCCCGCGGCCCTCGAGTGCCCCTTGGCGGGCGTGTTACTCACCCAACCGGGCACTCGAAGGGCCGCGGGGCGGGCCCCGGCCGCACGTGCGGTGCCGCCCGCCGCGCGCCACAGTGAGAGAGGCGGCAGCCGAGGAAAGGCGGGCGGACCCGTGAGTGGCAGGAACGGACTGACGACGTACCGCGGCAAACGGCACTTCGACCGGACCCGCGAGCCGCAGGGCGGGCAGACCCCCTCCGGCGCCCCCTCCGGTGACACCCCGTGCTTCGTGGTGCAGATCCACGACGCCAGCACCCTGCACTTCGACTTCCGGCTGGAGGTCGACGGCGTCCTGAAGTCCTGGTCGGTGCCGAAGGGCCCGTCCACCGATCCGCAGGACAAGCGGCTGGCCATGCCCACCGAGGACCACCCGCTGGAGTACCGGGAGTTCGAGGGCGTCATCCCGGACGGGGAGTACGGCGCGGGCACCGTGATCGTCTGGGACGAGGGCAGCTACCGTCCGCTGCCCGGGAGGAAGAAGGGCCGCACCCGCACGTTCGGCGAGGCCCTGGAGCAGGGCCACGCGTCCTTCTGGCTCGACGGCAGCAAACTGCACGGCGGCTATGCGCTCACCCGCTTCCGCGGCGGTGACGGCTCCGGGAAGCGGGAGTCCTGGCTGCTGGTCAAGGAGAACGACGACCGGGCCGAACGGCGCGGCACCCCCGATGCCCGCCGGGCCCGCTCCGTCCGCAGCGGGCGCACCCTCAAACGGGTCGCCGAGGAGGAGGCCGGGGAAGAAGGGAGCCCGCGATGAGCGGGGCGTGCGCCGGTCCGGCCCGGGGCTGACCGGGGATTCCGCCATGTCCGGCACCGCACTCATCGTGATCGACATGCTCAACTCCTACGAGCACGAGGACGCCGAACTGCTGCTGCCCTCGGTGCGCGCGACGCTGCCCCGGCTCACCGCGCTGCTCGAACGGGCCCGGGGGAGCGACACCGAGGTCATCTACGTCAACGACAATTTCGGCCTGTGGCGCTCGCACCACGACGAGCTCCTGGACACCGCGCTGAGCGGCCCGCACGCCGATCTCGTGGAGCCGGTACGGCCCGACGAGAAATCCCTGTTCGTGGTGAAGGCGCGGCACTCGATCTTCTACCAGACACCGCTGGAATACCTGCTGCGCCAGCACGGCATCGACACCATCGTGCTCTGCGGCCAGGTCACCGAACAATGCGTGCTCTATTCGGCGCTCGACGCCCATATCCGGCACATCGGCGTCACCGTCGTCGAGGACGCCTGCGCGCATATCCACCGCGATCTCGCGGAGGCCGCGCTGCGCATGATGGAACGCAATATGCAGGCCCGTATCGTCCGGTCCACCGCCGAGGAAATCTTCTGACATCTCCCGGCGGGCGTGGCGAGAGGGGGCCCGAGAGGTTCGGCGAAAGGCATTCCGCGGCCACCGGGCGATATCCCGGGACTATGCCTCCAGCTCCCCGTCCCCCGCATTGTCGCGGGCGATGTGCACCGCGGCCTCCTCGGCGGACGCCGCACCGCCGTCGATGCCGACGTCCCGGGCGGCGATGTCGTCGCTGCCGCCGCGCCAGAAGCCCTCGTCGGTGCCCACGAGCCGGCCGGCCCGCTCCTCGCCGCACTCCAGATCCACCGGTTCGCCCACACCGCCCGGCAGATCGCCGATGCCGTCGCCGTCGACCGGGAGCACGTCCGGCACCTCCACGGCCAGCCGGTGCTCCAGCGACTCGCCGTCGTGCAGTTCCCGTGCCGTGGTGCCCTCGTGATTGACCACGAAGGGCCGTTCGGGCGGCGAATAACCGGTGTCCAGCATGGCGTCGAGGTCGGGCTCGTCGAGGGCGTCCTCCATGTCCAGATCGTTGGGGTTGTCCTGGGGGTCGGAGCTGGGCGGCTGGTAGACCTCGTCGCCCATCGCGTCGTCGGACATGACCGCCCTCCCTCTCCCGTCCGCTCGTCCCGTCGCGGGCCGCGGCGGGTCTCTCTGCCACCAATTGTCCGCCTCCCGGCGCCGCTCGGCAGCGTCAGGAGGCGGACGGCCGGGTCAGCGCCGCACGTGCTCGGTGTGCAGTCCGATGGCCTCCGCGATGGCCTGCACATTGACGTACCGGTCGTGCGCCGGCAGCCGTTGCGCCAGCTCCACCAGCCGGTCCGGCGCGTGGTTGCGCCGCAGCGTCTCGATGATCGTGTTCTTGTCGGCGGGATACAGGCTCCGGCCGAGGTGCTGGGCGAGTTCGGAGCGCAGTCCGACGTCCTGCTCGGTCATCCCGCTCGGCGTACCGCCGCGGTAGTCACTCGCGGGCGACCACGCCGGCACCGGCTGGTCCTCGCCCGCGGGCTGGAGTTCGTGTTCCTCGTCGGTCCGCAGCGAGCGCTCCGCGGCCAGTTGCCCGCGCAACTGCTTCTTCATCATGTCGTCCCGGGCGGGGCCGGTCTTGTCCATTCCGTGTTCCATGACCATCGCTGCCTCCGGTCTGACGAGTCCTACCGACCCGACGCGTTTCTCCCAGTTTCCCTGGTCCTTCCGCCCTAACAACCCGAAGCGGTCGATTCAAGCCCCTGTACGGAATTCACCCGGACCGGCACGCTGGGTGACCGCCCGAGGCATATCCCGGTCCGGAGCGCAATGCATACGCCCTGGGAGATCGGGAATTCGTATGACAGCCAACCGCATACCAGCCGACGCATACGCGTCCACCGCATACGCAGCCAACTGCAGACAAGCCCCACGCATACCGGGAGAACCCAAGGAGGCAGCGCCATGCGACTCTCGCTCCTTCGACCGGTCATCGATCGGCCGGGCCCATGGGCAACCGTCTATGCCGATATTTCGCACGGCACCGAGGACGCCGAAAAACAACAGGAGTTGACGGCGAGCGCGACCACCGCACAGCTCTTCGCGCTCGGCGCGGACGAGGCCACCTGCGGCGCCGTGCACGAGGCCCTGGTCACGCGGCGCGAAGGGGAACCGCAGTCGCACGCCGGGCGGGTGCTGTTCGCCACCAACGGTCACGTCGTGCTCGACGCGCCGCTGCCCGGGCCGCCGCCCACGCCCTTCGCCGCCTGGGGGCCGGTGCCCCGGATCGCGCCCTTCCTGGCCGCGATCGGCGACGACCCCGTCTGCCTCGTGGTCCGGCTGGACCGCACCGGGGCGGACCTCGCCGTCCTGGGGCAGCAGGGCACCGAGGACGACGCCGGCAAGGTGACCGGCGCCGAGTGGCCCATCCACCGCACCACGTCCTCGGACTGGTCCGAAACCCACTTCCAGGCGAAGGTGGAGAACACCTGGGAGCAGAACGCCGCGGAGATCGCCGACGCGATCAGCCGGACCGCCCAGGAGCACGGGGCGGAGGCCGTCATCCTCATCGGCGACGCCCGCGAGCGGCACCTTGTGTACGAGAAGCTGCCGGAGCAGCTGCGCGGCATCACCTACGAGAGCGAACACGGCGGCCGCGCGGCCGGCTCCGAGAGCGACCTGGTGGAACGGGACATCGCCCAGGTCCGGGCCGAACAGGAACGCCAGCACGTCGTGGAGATCACCGACCGCTTCCGTACCGGCGAGGGCCCCGGCGGCAAGAGCGCCCCGCACGCCGCGGCCGGCATCCCCGCACTCGTCGAGGCGGCCCGGGAACACCGGATCGACACCCTGCTGGTCGACCCGCACGGCGCGGACACCGGACGCCAGGTCTGGGTCGGTGACGGCGCCGACCAACTGGCCGTGCGCGGCACCGAGTTGCAGTACCTCGGCGAGGTGCGGCCGGCCGCCGCCCGGGCCGACGACGCGCTCATCCGGTCGGCCGCGGCCAGCGGCGCCGAGGTCGTGATCGTCCGCGATCCCGAACGGGCGCCCTCCGGCGGGCTCGGCGCCATCCTGCGGTGGACGGACGAGCCGACGCCGGAGTGAACCGCCCGACAATCCCCCGGTGGCGCGCCGCGAGCCCTCAGTCCTGGGCCTCGGCCGCCACCGGCTTCGGGATCAGGAACGAGGTGGCGATCGCCGCCGCCAGGATGACCACACCGGCGATCATGCCCGCGGTGTAGCCGCCGGCGGACGCCGGATCGGCCGGTGTGGCGGCGGTCTTGACCGCGTAGAGCACCGCGAAGCTCAGCCCCGCGCCGAGGTTGAACGCACCGGCGTTCAGGCCGGGCAGGAAGCCCGGGTTCTCGCGGGGGGAGAGCACGATGCCGAGCCCGTTGAGGACGATGTTGGCCACGCCCGCGTAGGCGACGCCCACCAGGATCGAGGTCACCAGCAGCAGGACGTGCGAGTGGCTGTGCATGGTGGCCAGCATCAGCACCACCGTCGCCACCGAGCCGACCAGGCCGCACCGCAGTACCCGCCCGTAGCCGAAGGTGGCGGCCAGCCGCCCGGCCAGCGGGCCCATGGCCAGACCGGCCAGCGCGTACGGCGACAGCGTCCACCAGGCGGACGCCTCCGCGCTCATCCCGAGACCGGCCTGCGCGTCCTGTGCGAACGCCGGGATCAGCCCGTTCATCACGGCGAACACGCCGGTCATGGTCAGCACGGTGGTCAGCAGGGTCGCCCAGGTCGCGCGCTGCTTGAGGTGCCTGGTCGCGACCAGCGGGTGCCCGCTGCGGTTCTCGGTGCGCCAGAAGAGGCCGAAGGCGGCCGCGGCCAGCACGACGAGGACGGCGATCAGCGGCCAGTTCGCGGCGGCCAGCTTGCCCGCCTCGTTCAGCGCGATCAGCAGCGAGCCGACCGAGACGACGAGCAGGGCGACACCGGGCCAGTCCATCCGGCGGGCGCCCGCCGCGTCCGGAGCCGGCGCCCGGGACTCCGGGGTCAGGGTGGCGACGAGGACGGCCGCCAGCGCCGCGACGACGGCCATCGCCCAGAACACCGAGCCGAAGCCGTGACTGTCGGCGAGGTAGCCGCCCGCCAGCGAGTCCACCCCGGCGATCCCGCCGTTGACCGCGGTGATCACGCCGAGCAGGGTGCCGTACCGCTTCGGCTCCTGCACCTCGACCCGCAGCATGATCAGGCACAGCGGGACCACCGGACCGCTGACGCCCTGGATGACGCGGCCGGCGAACAGCATCGGCACGCTGGTCGCCAGCGCGGCGACGACACAGCCGACGACCATCAGGGCGAGCATCCCGGTGAGCACCCGGCGGCGGCCGATGACGTCGCCCAGCCGCGGGAGGAACAGGGAGAACAGGGCCGCCGAGGTGAAGAACGCGGTCTGGGTGAGGCCGATCTCGGCCGAGCTGGCACCGAGGGTGTCCTCGATGTTCTTCAGCGCCGGGCTGAGCATGCTGGCGTTCAGCTGGAACGCGAAGCAGGCCGCCAGCAGCGCGGTGACCAGCACCCCGATGCGGACGCCGGAACCTGCGCCCGGGCTCTCGACGGTGGACCGGGGGGAGGGAGTGGTGGAGATGTTCATGCCGTTCGTGCCGTTCGTGCCGTGATGCCGTTCATTCCGCTACGTCGCCGATCCGCTCCAGCGCGTCCACGACGAGGTTCCAGAACCGCTCGTGGTCGAGCTTGACGGCGACCTGGGTGGTGCAGTCGTCCGGTGCGGGCGCGCGGAAGTCCGTCACGGTCATCCCGACGGTCAGCGCACCCCGCAGCTCCACGTCCACCGGGGCCCGGCGCACGGTCATCACGTCCGGGTCGATGACGTACGCCACCGCGCACGGGTCGTGCACCGGCGGGTGCTCGAAGCCCTGGTTCTCGCGGTACGCCTCGCGGAAGAAGTCCAGCAGTTCCAGCACGAACGTGGCCGGCTTGGTGCCCACCGCGGCGATCTTCTTCTCGACCGCGGGGGTGGCCAGGGCCTGGTGCGTGAGGTCCAGCCCGACCATGGTGACCGGCCACTTCTCGTTGAAGACGATGTGCGCCGCTTCGGGGTCGATGATGATGTTGAACTCGGCGACCGCGCTCCAGTTGCCCTCGTGGTAGCCGCCGCCCATCAGCACGACCTCGCGGACCCGCTCGACGATCCGCGGCTCCTTGCGCGCGGCCAGCGCGATGTTGGTCAGGCCCGCCGTGGGGACGATGGTGATCTCGCCCGGCCCGTGCGCCATCACGGTGTCGATGATCAGGTCCACCGCGTGCCGGCGGTCCAGTTCGAGGGTGGGCTCGGGCAGCTCCGGGCCGTCCAGACCGGTGTCGCCGTGGATCTCCGGCGCCGTCTCGATGTCCCGCACCAGCGGACGCGGGCAGCCGGCCGCGAAGGGCACCCCGGTGATCCCGGCGATCCAGGCCACGGACAGCGCGTTGCGGGTCACCTTCTCGACCGACGCGTTGCCGACCACGGTCGTCACGGCGACCAGCTCGACATCGGGATTGCCGTGTGCCAGGAGCATGGCGATCGCGTCGTCATGCCCCGGGTCGCAGTCGAGGATGATCTTTCTGGCCAACGGACGAGCCCCTTTGCTCTGCGGAACGGTGGTGCGGTGGTGCTGGAGGTGAAGTCTCTGGGTGCGCCCGCAGGAGGCGGCTACCGCTGGAAAACGTTCTCCGAGAATTTCGCCCATCGCTCCTTGCGATGTCAACGAAATGTGAGCCATACGACCGCTTGATCCGGCTCACGGACACGGTGGGTGAGCGGTGATAACGTTTGCCGCCCTCATCCGGTACGGGTCGACAAAAGGGGCGCGCCACCGTGGCCGAAGTGACCTTGAAGGACGTCGCGCTGGCGTCCGGCTGCTCGATCGCCACGGTCTCCCGGGTGCTCGCCGGCACCCGCCCGGTCGGCGCCGAGACCGCCCGCACCGTCCGCGCGGCGGCCGAGCGCCTCGGCTACCGCCCCAACCACGTCGCGCGCGCCCTGCGCAGCCGCTCCACCGGCACCGTCGGGCTGGTCCTGCCGCAGATCACCAACCCGTTCTTCCCCACCCTCGTCCGGGAGCTGGAGCACGCCCTGCACGCCGAGGGCCGCGCCGTCCTGCTCGCCGACTGCGACGACGACCCGGCCACCGAGGCGGCCCGGATCAGCGCCCTGCTGGCCCGGCAGGTCGACGGGCTGCTGCTGATACCGGTCGACGAACGGCACAGCCGGGAGGCGGTGGCGGCCGCCGCCGCACAGGTGCCGCTGGTCCTGCTGGACCGCGGCTGCGGCCCCGGCGTCGCCGACTCCGTGGCCGTCGACAACGC
This sequence comes from Streptomyces sp. NPDC048197, assembly GCF_043202395.1. Taxonomy (NCBI): domain Bacteria; kingdom Bacillati; phylum Actinomycetota; class Actinomycetes; order Kitasatosporales; family Streptomycetaceae; genus Streptomyces; species Streptomyces sp. NPDC048197. The sequence continues at coordinate 56,358 of NZ_JBIDAJ010000026.1, read as the reverse complement.
CGCCGGAATGGCGCTCGTACTGGCCCATCTGGCCGCCACCGGGCGCCGCCGCCCCTGCTTCATCGGGGCCGCCGGCACCGCCTCCGCGGCCGTCGAGCGGCGCACGGCGTACGAGAACGGCGCCGCGGCCCTCGATCCGGCGGCACCCGGCCGGCTCGCCCTCGGCGACTTCTCGGTGGAGTGGGGCCGGGCCGCCGTCGACCGCCTCTGGCCGGCCCGCCCGGACGCGGTGGTCTGCGCCAACGACCTGATCGCGGCCGGCGCGCTGCAACGGCTGCGGCAGTTGGGCGCGGACGTCCCGGGCGAGGTCGCGGTCACCGGCTTCGACGACATCCCGCTCGCCGGGCTGGCCGACCCCGCGCTCACCACCGTCCGGCAACCGGTCGCCGACCTCGCCGCCGAGGCCGCCCGCCTGTTGTCCCGGCGCCGGGCCGACGGTTCGTCAGGGCCGGGCCACACGGTCCGCCTCGCCCCGGAGTTGGTGGTCCGGGCCTCCAGCGGGACGGCGGTCGCGGTCGCTGCCGACGGACCCTTCCGGACCTCTTGACCGTACACGGTCACGGAGTAAAGTCCAGACCAATCAGTGCACCCCTCGCGCCCCTCACCCCCCTCGCGAAAGGGTTGACATGAACAAGAAAAGAAGGCTGGCCCTCGCCATCGGCGCCGGCATCGCCCCGCTGCTGGTCGTCACCCTGCCGGTCACCCCGGCGAGCGCCCACGGTTACGTCTCCGCACCCCCCAGCCGCCAGGCGCAGTGCGCCGCCGGCACCATCGACTGCGGCCCCGTCAAGTGGGAGCCGCAGAGCGTCGAGGGCCCCAAGGGGCTGACCAGTTGCAGCGGCGGCAACAGCCGGTTCGCCGAACTCGACGACGACGCCAAGGGCTGGAAGGTCACCCCGATCGGCCACACCCAGACCTTCACCTGGCGACTGACGGCCCGTCATGCCACCAGCACCTGGCAGTACTTCGCGGGCGGCAGGAAGGTCGCCGAGTTCGGCGGCGGCGGCGCGCAGCCTCCGGAGACCGTGACCCATACCGTCAACTTCGGCAGCATCACGGGCAAGCAGAAGATCCTCGCGGTCTGGAACATCGCCGACACCGCGAACGCCTTCTACGCCTGCATCGACGTCACCATCGGCGGCTGACCGGTCGCCGCCGGCCGACCGCTTCTTCCGCGTACGTCCCCCTCGCCCCGCTCGTCCGTCCCCGTCCTCACCCGCCTCACCCGCCCCGTCGCCCTGCGGTGTCACGGCAGTGTTCCGTGGTCAGCAGGGTGCCGGGGCCGGCCGGCGCACCCGTTACGATCGGCCCATTCATGGCCGTTGTGCGTGGCCGCTGCCGGGAGGAAGAGATGGGCCTGTTCCGCCGAGGACCGAAGCGGGATTCCCGCGACCTGGCACGCGACGGGGAGTTCAGCTTCTTCTCCGAGCGGGAGGGCGGGGTCTTCCGGTCCCAGGTCCGGCAGGCCTTCGCCGAACAGGGCCTGGAGGTCACCGCGTACGCGGGGGTGGTCACCGACTCGTCGGGGCGTCAGTTCGGCCTCGGCAACCTCGCCGCGGTGTGCCACCGCGACCGGCGCGGCGAACGCGCCTGGCCCGGGCTGATCCGGGACCACGTCGGCAAGGTGCTGCGCACCATGGACGGCCCGCAGCCGCTGGAGGTGCTCTCCGCGGACGAGATCCGGGCCTGCCTCTACCCCCGGGTCGTCGCCCAGGAGACCCTGCCCGCCTCGGACGCCTTCCGCTACGGCCGGGAACCGGCCCCCGGTCTGCGCGAGGTGCTCGCGCTCGATCTGCCCGAAGCGGTGCAGATGCTGAGCGAGGACTCGCTGAGCGACCTCGGGAACGTCGCCGAACTGCGGATCCGGGCCATGAACAACCTCCGCGCCCTGCCCGTCGAGGGGCACGAGACGGTACGCCGCGGCGACGGCTCGGCCTTCGAAGTCCTGCTCGGCGACTCCTTCTTCACCGCCAGCCGGGTGCTGGTGCTCGACGATCTGGTCCAGCGGCTCATGGGCACCGGGCTCACCCCGGACGGTGCGCTGGTCGCCATGCCGTTCCGCCACCAACTGGCGTTCCACCGCATCCAGGACGCCCAGGTGATCCCGGCGCTCCAGGCCATGGCGCAGTTCGCCGCGGCCGGCCACGAGGACGCGGCGGGAGCCATCAGCCCGCGGGTCTTCTGGTGGCGCCGGGGCATGATGACCCCGCTGAGCGAGCCGGACGGGGACGGCCTGCGCGTGGTCGTCGACGGGGAATTCCAGGAGCTGCTCGAACGCCTGGTACAGGGCGAGACCTGAGCGGGCGGACGGGACCCGAGCGGGTGGACGCGAGCCGGCCGGGGGGCCCGGCCGGAGGCGTCGTTTCCGCGAACCCGAAAGATTCTTCCCCGAATCCTCACAGCAGGGGAACCACTTCGCGCTCCCACCCGTTCCTATAGGTGAGACCCCACGCTCTCCCCCGTGCGTGGGGTCTCACCACGTTCTCCCGGCCGGCCCCTCAACCGTGGGCCGGCCGGCTCGCCGGCTCCTCGGTCAGCAGCCGCGAGCGGATCAGGAACCGCACCCCTTCGGGCGCCTCCAGGGAGAAGCCACTGCCCCGCCCCGGTACGACGTCCACGGTCAGATGGGTGTGCCGCCAGCGCGCGAACTGGTCCGCCGACATCCAGAAGTCCACCGGCTCGGGCACCCCCGCCACCGCCAGCCGTCCCAGCAGCACGTCCGACCCGCCCGTACGGAATTCCCCCGCCGGGTAGCACATCGGCGCACTGCCGTCGCAGCAGCCGCCGGACTGATGGAACATCAACGGCCCGTGCTGCTCCCGCAAGGCCCGCAGCACGGCACCCGCCTCCGCGGTCACCGCGATCCGCTCCACACCGGCATCCGCGTCCACGGCCGCACCACCCTCCACATCACATCAACGTCAGGCAGACGCCCTTCAGTCAACCTCCTACGAGGTTGCGAGAGGGTTGCACGACCCGTCCAGGGCGGAAGCGGTGCACCACCGACCGCGGTTCACGGCCGGAGGCGGTCGGCGGACGAGGGCGGCTGGATCTGCATGCCCGGCCGGCGGCGGTGGACGGTCAGGTAACCGAGGCCCCCCGCGCCCGCGACGAGGCCGCGGGTGGAACCGTGCGGCAGCCAGACGAGGCTTCCTTCGCCCAGCGGGTGCGCACCGTCGGTGGCGAGCAGGGTGCCGTCGCCGGCGACGACCAGCAGGAGGACGTCCAGGTCCGGCTCGGTGTGCGGGTCCACCCGCCCCGCGGGCGGGATGCGGACGACATTGGCGTCTAGTTGCCGTCCCGGTTCCGCCAGGCGCCACAGCGCTCCGGCCGGCGCGCCGTCGAGCGCCGCGTGCGCGGTCAGGGCCCCGGCGTCGCACAGCACGCGGGGGACCGGTGCGTCACCGGCCGGTCCGGGGGAGCCGTCGTTTTCCACAGTCATACACGTGCCCTGTTCGATGTGCGGTGCCCACCGCCTGCGGAACGGGCCCTCGGTGGCCGCTGCCCGCCGGCAGTCTCGCTCGTGACGCATACCACACCGTCACGGGCGGATCTGAATGGGAATCTTACATGCGTCTTTGTTAACGTCCGGTTTGTGCGGCTGACGAAGTTCACCGACCTGGCGCTGCGTTCCGTGATGCGCCTGGCGGTCTCCGGAGAGGGCGACCCGCTGACCACGCGCGAGGTGGCCGAGGCCATGGACGTGCCCTACACCCACATGGCGAAGGCGGTCACCCGCCTCCAGCGCCTGGGTGTGGTGGAGGCGCGCCGGGGTCGCGGCGGCGGCCTGGCGCTGACCGGTCTCGGCCGGCAGGCGTCGGTCGGCTGGCTGGTCCGGGAGCTGGAAGGTGAGGGCGAGGTCGTCGCCTGCGAGGGCGACCCGCCGTGCCCACTGCGTGCGGCCTGCCGCCTCCGCCGGGCGCTGCGCGACGCCCAGGAGGCGTTCTACGCCACGCTCGACCCGCTCACCGTGGCGGACCTGGTGGCCTCACCCACCGGCCCCGTGCTGATCGGTCTGGTCGGCCGCCCGCCGGAGTGACCCTCGCCCCACCGGCACCACCGCCCTGCGGGCGGCCGGTGCCTTACCCCTGCATGCCCGCACCCGCGCCCTGCGCGCCTGAATAAGAAGATCGTTAACCAATTAAAGGAGTCGCGGTGCTCTCCGAGCAGTCCACCCCGGTCATCCGGGCCTCCCTCCCGGCGGTCGGCGCCGCCATAGGCGACATCACCGCGCTGTTCTACCGGAAGCTGTTCGACGCCCATCCCGAGCTGCTGCGGGACCTGTTCAACCGGGGCAACCAGGCCAACGGGGAGCAGCAGCGCGCCCTCGCCGGCTCCATCGCGGCGTTCGCGGGCATGCTGCTGGAGGGCCCGGACGCCCGGCCCGACACCATGCTTGCCCGGATCGCGCACAAGCACGCCTCCCTCGGCATCACCTCCGACCAGTACAAGATCGTCCATCGCCACCTCTTCGCGGCGATCACCGAAGTGCTCGGCGACGCGGTCACCCCCGAGGTCGCCGCGGCCTGGGACGAGGTCTACTGGCTGATGGCGAACGCGCTGATCGCCGTCGAGGCGCGGCTCTACCAGGAGGCCGGCGCGGCCGAGGGCGACGTCTGGCACCGCATGGAGATCGTCGAACGGCGGCAGGAAACCCCCGACGCCGTCTCCTTCGTCCTGCGTCCGGCCGACGGCCGCCCCACCGCCCCCTTCCGCCCGGGCCAGTACGTCAGCGTCCAGGTCGAACTCCCCGACGGCGCCCGGCAGATCCGCCAGTACAGCCTGTCCGCCGCGCCCGGCCGCGCCGATTGGCGCATCACCGTCAAGCGGGTCCGGGCCGGGAACGCGAACGACGCGGCCGGCGGGCAGCCGGACGGCGAAGTGTCCAACTGGCTCTGCGACCACGCCCGTACCGGGGACGGGCTCACGGTCTCCGTCCCGTTCGGCGACCTCGTGCTGCCGGAGGGGGAGGCCCCGCTGCTCCTGGTGTCCGCCGGTATCGGCGTCACGCCCATGCTGTCCATGCTCGACCACCTCGCCGCCGGCGGATCCGCCCGCCCGGTGACCGTCCTGCACGCCGACCGCACCCCCGCCGACCACGCCCACCGCGGCGAACAGCGCAGCCTGGTGGGCGCGTTGCCGGACGCCCGGCTGCACCTCTGGTACGAGCAGATGGACGACCAGGCCCCGGAGGCGTCGACCGGCCGGGTCGATCTCGACACCGTCGACCTTCCCCCGGGCGTGACCGCCTACCTCTGCGGCCCGCTGCCCTTCCTGCGCGCGGTCCGCGGCGACCTGCTGCGCCGCGGCGTCCCCGCGGAAGCCATCCACTACGAGGTCTTCGGCCCGGACCTGTGGCTGGGGCAGTGACCGCCGTGCATGCTACGAACACCGTGCACGCGCTGCACGCCACGAGCACCCTGCACGCCGCCCCCGCCGCCGTGGCCGTCGCGGCGACCTTCGTCTGGCTGGGAATGGTCCTCGCCATCTCCTTCCTGGAGGCGCCCCTGAAGTTCCGCGCCCCCGACGTGACCATCCGCATCGGCCTCGGCATCGGCCGCCTGGTCTTCCGGGCCCTGAACCGGGTCGAGGCGGTGCTGGCCGTCGTCGTGGTCACCACGGTCGCCCTCGGCCGTCCCCCGGCCTCCGTGGTGCTCCCGGCGGCCGTCGCCGTCCTTGTCCTGGCCACCCAGCTCACGGCGATCCGCCCGGCCCTGAACCGCCGCTCCGACCGGGTGCTGGCCGGCGAGGAACTCCCGCGCTCCCGCGCCCACTTGCTCTACGCCGTAGCCGAGTCGCTCAAGGCACTCGCCCTGCTGGCCCTGGGCATCGCGACACTGACGGCCTGAGCGCTTACGGCCTGAGCGCCCGTACCGGGGGAGGTGCGACCCGTGGGCTCGCGCCTCGCACCGGCGGCCCCAGCTCCTACGCGTCGGCCGTACAACCCCGGGCCGCTCAAGTGGTCCCCTCCGTACCGCGGTTGCCGGACTGCGCACCGCGGCAGCCGGCCAGGGCCTCGTGCCCGTTCCGAACCGGAGACCCACCCACCCATGAGACCCCATTCGATCGGAGAAGCGGCCTTCCCCGGGACGCGCACCGAGCGGAACGCGTGGTTCCTCAAAGGCGGTGCGAAGCCCGCGTCCGGCAAGGTGCTGAAGGTCAACTCCGCGGACTTCCACGTCGGGGACGGTCTGATCGCCGACTTCGACAAGGACGGCCACGGCGACATCGCCATCGGAAATCCGGACGACGCGAACGGCCGGGGCGCGGTGACCGTCTGGCGCGGCGGCGCACAGGGCCCCACGACCGCCGCCCGGATCACCCAGGCCACCGCAGGAATCCCCGGTACCCCCGAGCCGGAGGACTGTTTCGGCGCCTCGCTCTCCGCGGGCGATATCGATCACGACGGCTACGCCGACCCTGTTCGTGACCAGCACCGGTGGCGCGCTCCGCCTGCCCGGCAGCGCGGCGGGCCTCACGACCGCGGGGGTCACCTCCGTCGACCCCGACTTGGTCGACGGCTCCCTCCAGTAGGCCGACGGGCCGGGGCGCACGTCAGCCCGCTGCGGCGGCCGGGCTGCCGATCTCGTCGAGGTGGGCCTCGACCCAGTGCCGTACGGCCGCCAGCGGCTGGGCGACGCTGCGTCCCAGGTCGGTCAGCGCGTACTCGACGTGCAGCGGTACGGCGGGGATGACGGTCCGGTCGACGAAGCCGCCGGTCTCCAGCCGCCGCAGGGTCTGCGTCAGCACCTTCGGGCTGACGCCTTGGAGCCGGCGCTGCAGGGCCCCGAAACGCTGCGGTCCCTCCTCCATGGCGCCGATCGCGAGCGCCGTCCACTTGTTGGACAGCAGATCGAACACCTCACGTCCCGGGCAGAGCGCCGCGTAGACGTCGTGTTCGTCATGGCTCCCGGTCCTGCACGTCGTCGTCATCCCCTGCCACCTCTCCACCACCTCGATACTTCCCCTTGGATAGTAACCGCCCTTGCTGGTTACTACTCCCTCCGGGGTAGCTTCCGGGACGCGCGGTGAGGTGCGGTCCACCAGACCTCCCCGTCACCGTCGCCACCACCCGTTGTCCCGCCCCAGTACCCAGGAGCCACCCCATGACCACCCCCTCCACCACCATGCTTGCCGTCGTCCAGGACGCCTTCGGCGGTCCCGAGGTGCTGCGCGTCGCGCAGACCGCGCGGCCGGTGCCGTTGCCGACCGAGGTACTGGTGCGGGTGCACGCCGCCGGGGTCAACCCGGTCGACTGGAAGACCCGGGCCGTGGGCGGGCTCGGCGTGCTCGGTGACCCGCCGTTCACCCTGGGCTGGGACGTCTCCGGCGTGGTGGAGGAGGTCGGCTTCGGCGTCCACACGCTCAAGGTGGGCGACGAGGTCTTCGGCATGCCCTGGTTCCCCCGGGCCGCCTCGGCCTACGCCGAGTACGTGACCGCGCCGGCCCGGCAGTTCGTCCGCAAGCCCGCGGTCCTGAGCCACGAGGCGGCGGCTGCGGTTCCGCTGGCCGCGCTCACCGCCTGGCAGATCCTGGTCGACGCCGCGGACGTCCGGCCGGGCCGGCGGGTGCTGATCCACGCCGCGGCCGGCGGGGTGGGTCATTTCGCCGTGCAGATCGCCCGGCACCTGGGCGCCCATGTCATCGGGACGGCGCGTGCGGGCAAGCACGAGTGGCTGCGGGAGCTGGGCGCCGACGAGCTGATCGACTACACCGCCGTCCGCTTCGAGGACGTGGTGAAGGACGTCGACGTGGTGGTCGACCTCGTCGGTGACGCGGTGGACGCGACGGGCACCCGTTCCCTCGACGTCCTGGCCCCGGGCGGTCTGCTGGTCGTCGTGCCGTCGGACGTGGCGCCGGAACTCGCCGCCCAGGCCGAGGACCGCGGCCTGCGCACGACCCCCTTCCTCGTCGAGCCCGACGGCGCGGCGCTCGCCCAGGTCGCCCGGCTGATCTCGGACGGCGCCCTCTCCGTCGAGGTCGCCGACGTCTTCCCGCTGGAACGGGCCGCCGACGCCCACCGCCTCGGCGAGACCGGGCGGACCCGCGGGAAGATCGTCCTCAAGGTCACCGACTGAGCACCGTCCTCGCGCGAGCCGGCGCACTTCTCCGCCGAGGAGGCACCTCGACGTCCACACCGAGGCGGGACGGCGGGCTGAGGAACACCGCCGAAACGAAACTTGCGTGGCACGCATATTTGCGTGCCACGCAAGTTTTGCTACCGTCTTCTGTCATGGGGTTGCGAGAGCAGAAGAAGGCCGAGACGCGTGCGGCGCTCAGCTGGGCGGCGGTCCGGCTGACCGTCGAGCGCGGTTTCGGCAACGTCAAGGTGGAGGACATCGCCGAGGCTGCCGGCGTCTCCCCGCGCACGTTCAACAACTACTTCTCCAGCAAGGGAGAAGCGATCGTCGCCCGCCACCTCGACCGGATCCTCCGCATCGCGGAAGCGCTGCGTGCGGGGCCGGGGGAGCCGCTCTGGGAGGCGCTCACCCGCTCGGTGCTGGCCCAGTTCGGGCCGGACGCCGAGACGGCCGCGCATCCCGTCGCCGACGCGGCCCGGTGGACGGCCGGCGTGCGCATGATGGTCTCCGAACCGGCCCTGCAGGGCGAGATGTTGCGGGCCGGCGCCCTCGCCGAGGCCGAGATCGCCGCGGCCGTCGCCGACCGTACCGGTACCGATCTGCGGCAGGACCTGTACCCGCACCTCGTCGCGTCCGCAGTCGTCGCCGCGATCAACACCGCCACCGCGCACCACCTCCGCACCGATCCGCCGGTGCCGGTGAGCCGTCTGCTCGCGGACGCCCTCACCCGGGTCGCGACGGGTCTGTCGGCCCCGTAGGCGTCCACCCCGAGGAATCCACCCGTAGGCAACACTTCCTCCCGGACCGGAAGCCCGGCGGCGGCCGGGCCGACGGCCCCTGCCCGGAAACGGAAACCCACTCATGATCGACGTCGTCATCGCGGGCGCCGGCCCCAACGGCCTGATGCTCGCCTGCGAGCTCGCCCTGGCCGGCGTGCGCCCGCTCGTCCTGGAACGCCTCGCCGAACCGACCTCCGAGCAGCGCGCGAACGGCCTGGTCGGTCAGGTCGTCCGCATGCTCGACCGGCGCGGCCTGTACGAGCGGCTGACCGCGCCCGGTGCCCCTGCCACCCCCCGGCCGGCACCCGGCTACGTCTTCGGTGCGTTCCCGCTCGACCTGACCGGTTTGCCGGACAACCCGCTCCACACCTTGCAGGTGCCACAGCGCCGAATTGAGCAGATGCTCGCTGAGCGCGCGGCCGAACTGGGCGTGGAGATCCGCCGCGGCCATGAGGTCATCGGCCTGACGCAGGGCGAGCGGTCGGTGGTGATCGAGCTGCGCGGGCGCAAGCCGGTCGAGGCGGCGTTCCTGGTCGGCGCCGACGGCGGGCACAGCGTGGTCCGCAAGCTCACCGGGATCGACTTCCCGGGCGTGACCAGGGACGACTCGGTGTCGCGCACCGGACATGTCAGCGTGCCCCGGGAGCTGGTCGGGGCCGATGGTGAGCTGGTCGTACCCGGCTTCGGCACCGTGCCGCCGTTCCGGCACCTGCGGACCGAAGGCGGTCTGATCGCCTGGGCGCCGTTCCCCGGCGGCGATCCGCTGCTCAGCACGGTGGAATGGGGGCAGCCGGCCGAGGGTGAGGCCTCGCTCGACGCGCTTCGGGCCAGCGTCTCCCGGGTGCTCGGCGCGGACCTGCCGCTCGGCCCGCCGAACGGGCCGGGACCACACTCGATGAGGCTGCTGTCCGGCGGCAACACCCGGATCGCGTCGCGCTACCGAGCGGGCCGGACATTCCTGCTCGGCGACGCCGCGCACGTGCACTCGGCGATCGGCGGCCCGGGGCTCAACCTGGGCCTGCAGGACGCGGTGAACCTCGGGTGGAAGCTGGCCGCGGCCGTGCGCGGCCACGCGCCGGAGGGACTGCTGGACACCTACGAGGCGGAACGGTCCCCGGCCGCCCGGCGGGTCGCCATGCACACCCAGGCGCAGTCGCTGCTGACCCGGCCGGGCGGCGAAGTGACGGCGTTGCGGGAACTCTTCGGCGAGTTGCTCGCCCAGCCGGCGACGCGGCAGCACCTCGCGGATCTGCTGTCCGGCGCGGACCTCAGCTACGACATGGGGCCGGCGACCGGAGCGCTCGTCGGCCGCTGGGCACCGGACCTGCCGGGCCTGCGCGAACTGACCCGCACCGGCCGGCCGCTCCTCCTGGACCCGACGGGGACCCTCGACGCAGGCCCCTGGGCCCCGCACGTCGACACCGTGACCGTCCCCGGACTCGACACCGCCCTGCTGCTCCGGCCCGACTGCTACGTCGCCTGGCAGGGCACCACGGGCGACGGCCTGCACGAGGCGCTGGGCACCTGGTTCACGGCGGCTTGAGCGGAACGGCCCGTAAGGCGCCCGAGGTGGCCGAGGCGCCCGAGGTGGCCGTCCGCCCGCGCCGCCGCCCCGGCCCCTGGCGCGTCAGGTGAGGTTCAGCCCGCCGTCGAGCAGGATGACCTCGCCGGTGAGGTAGCTGTTGGCGAGCACCGAGGCCACCAGGTCGGCCACGTCGGAGGGTTGGGCCGGGCGGCGCATCGGCGCGCGGTCCCGCCAGATTTCGTGCGCATGTGCCCAGTCCTTCGTCATGGGCGTGTCCACCAGCCCCGGAGCCACCGCGTTGACCCGTACGTCGGGCGCGAGCGCGGCCGCGAGCAACCGGGTCACGTGGTTCAGCGCGGCCTTGCTCGCCGCGTACGGCACCGAGGAGCCCTTGGGGCGGACCCCGGCGTGGCTGGTGACGTTCACGATGCTGCCGCCCGCCGGGGCTTCGCGCAGGGCCGGCAGCGCCGCCGTGCACAGCACCCAGGGCGCGATCAGGTTGGCCTCCAGCAGCTGCCGCCAGTCCGCCGGAGTGGCCGCGGCCAGGTCATCGTGCGGGATCGGCCAGCTGATGCCCGCGTTGTTCACCAGCACGTCCAGCCGCCCGTACCGGTCGAGCGCCGCCTCGGCCAGCCCGCGGGCCTCGTCCTCCACCGCCAGATCGGCCCGTACGTACGCCCCGCCGAGCTCCGCCGCCAGTTCCTCGCCCGCCTCCGCGCTGTTCCGCGAGTGCACGACGACCCGCATGCCGTCCGCCGCCAGCCGCCGTGCGACGGCTTCGCCGATCCCCGAGGTGGACCCCGTGACCAGGGCAACGGGCCGATCCGATGGTTCAAGCGTCATGATCGGGAATCCTCCCACGGCCAGGCGGGCGAGAGGGTGCGGGGGCGCGGGGACGCGGAGTGCGGGGTGTCCGAAACTGTTCGGTCAGAAAGATAATGACGCCGCCAAACATTGCAAAGTGCAATGAAAGCCTTCGCCAGCTCTCGCTAAATGCCCCGGTATGTTCTATTTGCTCGTTGATCCCCGGCGGGATGCTGGGCGAGCAAACGAGGGCGATCCGCCTCCACCTGAGGTGGTGCTCCATCGCGTTCACAAGAGAGTGGTGGGCTGTGGTGCGAGGCAGGGCGAGGGCGGACGCGGAGCGTGCGGCGGCCGAAGCGGCCGAACGGCTCCTCAAGGCGGGCCAGTTGCTGCGGAGGGCGCCGACGACCCCCGATCTGCGGGCCGTGTACCGCACGGACCAGTCGGTCAACGACAGTGCGTACCGCGAGCGGTGGGCCCACGACAAGGTGGTCCGCTCCACCCACGGCGTCAACTGCACCGGCTCATGCTCCTGGAAGGTCTACGTCAAGGACGGGCTGATCACCTGGGAGACCCAGGAGACGGACTATCCGTCGGTCGGCCCCGACCGGCCGGAGTACGAGCCGCGGGGCTGCCCGCGCGGTGCCTCGTTCTCCTGGTACACCTACTCGCCCACCCGGGTGCGCCACCCGATGGCGCGGGGCGTGCTCGTGGAGCTGTTCCGGGCGGCGAAGGCGCGGCTCGGCGGTGACCCGGTGGCCGCCTGGGCGGAGATCACCTCGGACCCGGAGAAGCGGCGGCGGTACCAGTCGGCGCGCGGGCAGGGCGGTCTGGTGCGCATCGGCTGGGACGAGGCCCTGGAGATCGCGGCCGCCGCACAGGTGCACACCCTCAAGGAGTACGGCCCCGACCGCATCGCCGGGTTCTCGCCGATCCCCGCCATGTCGATGGCCTCCCACGCCGTCGGCGCGCGCTACCACTCCCTCATCGGCGCGCCCATGCTCTCCTTCTACGACTGGTACGCCGACCTGCCGATCGCCTCGCCGCAGGTCTTCGGCGACCAGACCGATGTCCCCGAGTCGGGGGACTGGTGGGACGCGGCGTATCTGATGCTGTGGGGCTCCAACGTGCCGGTGACGCGCACGCCGGACGCGCACTGGATGGCCGAGGCGCGCTACCGCGGCCAGAAGGTCGTGGTGGTCTCGCCCGACTACGCGGACGCGACGAAGTTCGCCGACGAGTGGCTGCACCCGCATCCGGGCACCGACGGCGCCCTGGCCATGGCGATGGGCCATGTGGTGCTCACGGAGTTCTTCGTCCAGCGTCAGGTCCCGTACTTCACCGACTACGTGAAGCGCTTCACCGATCTGCCGTTCCTCGTGGCACTGGAGGAGCGCGGCGCCGGCCGGTACGTGCCGGGCAAGTTCGTCACCGCCGCCGATCTGGGACTCGCCCCGCACGCGGAGGAGGAGGCGCGGCAGTGGATGCCGGTGCTGGTCGACGCGGACACCGAGGACGTGGTCGTACCGAACGGGACGATGGGGGACCGGTGGACCAAGGGCGGGGAGGGCGCCTGGAACCTGGACCTGGGCGGGGTCGATCCACTGCTGTCCTTCCACGGGCACGAGGACGCCCACGGCGGTGGCTCGGGCGTCGGGGTGACGCTTCCCCGGTTCGACGAGCCGGGCCGCACGGTGACCCGTGGCGTCCCGGTCCGCGAGATCGGCGGGCGGCTGGTGACCACCGTCTTCGACCTGCTGCTCGCCCAGTACGCGGTGCCCCGCCGCGGCCTGACGGGTGAGTGGCCCAGCGGCTACGACGACGCGGCGCAGCCCGGCACCCCGGCCTGGCAGGAGGAGATCACCTCGGTGCCGGCCGCCGCGGCGGTCCGGGTGGCACGGGAGTTCGCCCGCACCGCGGAACGGAGCCGGGGCCGCGCCATGATCGTGATGGGCGCGGGCACCAACCACTGGTTCCACTCCGACACCATCTACCGGACGTTCCTGTCGCTGCTGATCCTCACCGGCTGCCAGGGCGTCAACGGCGGCGGCTGGGCGCACTACGTCGGCCAGGAGAAGGTGCGGCCGTACGCGGGCTGGCAGCAGCTGTCCTCCGCGGCGGACTGGGTGCGGCCCTCGCGCCAGATGGCGGGCACGCCGTACTGGTACCTCCACACCGGCCAGTGGCGTTACGAGTCGTACGCCGCCGACGCGCTGGCCTCGCCCACCGGCCGCGGTACCTTCGCCGGGCAGCACACCGCCGACCTCGTGGCACGGTCCGCCCGGCTCGGCTGGATGCCGTCGTACCCCACGTTCTCCGCCAACCCGCTCGACCTCGGGCGGCGGGTGCGCGAGAGCGGCCAGGAACCGGGCGACTGGGTGGCGGACCGGCTCGCCGCGGGTGAACTGGACTTCGCCTGCGAGGATCCGGACGCGGCACCCAACTGGCCGCGGGTGCTGACGGTGTGGCGGGCCAACCTCATCGGCTCGTCCGCCAAGGGCAACGAGTACTTCCTGCGGCATCTGCTCGGCGCGCGGGACAGTGCCGGCGCCGAGGAGGCGCCGCCGGAGAGCCGCCCCCGAACGGTCACCTGGCGTGCGGACGCCCCGCACGGCAAGCTCGACCTGCTGCTCTCCCTCGACTTCCGGATGACCTCCACCACGCTCTTCTCCGACCTCGTGCTGCCGGCCGCGACCTGGTACGAGAAACACGACCTGTCCAGCACCGACATGCACCCCTACGTGCACGCCTTCAGCCCCGCCATCAACCCGCCCTGGCAGGCCCGCACCGACTTCGAGATCTTCCACGGCCTGGCCCGCAAGCTCAGCGAGCTGGCCGCCGGCCGCCTCGACGTGGCGTACGACCTGGTGGCCACCGCCCTGCAGCACGACACCAAGGACGAGACCGCCCAGCCCGGTGGGCGGGTCACCGACTGGCGCGACGGACCGGAGCGGCCCGAACCGGGCCGCAACCACCCGAAGATGACGCTGGTGGAGCGCGACTACACCGCGGTCGCCGACCGGATGGCCACGTTCGGACCGCTGGCCGAGGAACACGGCATGACGGTCAAGGGGGTGACCGTCATGCCGGGCCCGGAGGCGGGCTGGCTGGCCGCGCGGTGCGGCACGGCCACCTCGGGGCCGGCCCGCGGACGGCCGCTGCTCGACACCGACGTCAAACTGTGCGAGGCGATCCTCGCGCTGTCCGGCACCACCAACGGACGCCTCGCGGCCGAGGGGTTCGACCGGCTCGCCGACCGGGTCGGCCCCGGCGCCGGGCTCGCGGAGCTGTCGGCGTCGGTGGCCGAGCGCCGGGTGGTGTTCAGCGACACCCAGCAGCGGCCGGTGCAGGTCGGCGCCAGCTTCGAATGGTCCGGCAAGGAGGCCCCGGACCGCCGGTACGCGCCCTTCACCATCAACACCGAGCACCACAAGCCCTGGCACACCCTCACCGGCCGGCAGCACTTCTACCTCGACCACGACTGGATGGCCGAGCTGGGCGAGCAACTGCCCGTCTACCGGCCGCCGTTGAACATGGCCGAGCTCGGCGAGAGCGGCCCGGCCGGGCGCCCGGGCGCGGACCGCGCGGTGACCGTCCGCTATCTCACCCCGCACTCGAAGTGGTCCATCCACTCCGAGTACCAGGAGAACCTGCTGATGCAGACGCTGGCCCGCGGCGGCCCGGTGATCTGGATGAGCCCCGCCGACGCGGAGGCGATCGGGGCCGCCGACAACGACTGGGTGGAAGCGGTCAACACCAACGGCGTGGTGGTGGCCCGCGCGGTGGTCTCGCACCGCATGCCGACGGGCACGGTGTTCATGTACCACGTACAGGAACGCCTGGTGAACGTGCCCAGGTCGGAGGCGACCGGGCGGCGCGGCGGTGTGCACAACTCCCTGACCAAGCTGCTCATCAAGCCGACCCATCTCATCGGCGGATACGGCCAGTTGTCGTTCGCCCCCAACTACTACGGCCCGACCGGCAACCAGCGCGACGCCGTGACGACGATCCGCCGCCGCGCCCAGGACGTGGAGTACTGACATGAAGCAGAACAAGGCCGGGCGCCCGCGCAAAACCCCCGGGCCCGGCCGCCCACGGGTCATGGCGCAGGTGGCCATGGTCATGAACCTCGACAAGTGCATCGGCTGCCACACCTGCTCGGTCACCTGCAAACAGACCTGGACCAACCGCACCGGCACCGAGTACGTCTGGTTCAACAACGTCGAGACCCGCCCCGGCCAGGGCTACCCCCGCGGCCACGAGGACCAGGACAGGTGGAAGGGCGGCTGGCAGCTCAAGCACGGCCGGCTGGTCCCGCGCACCGGCGGCCGCGCCCGCCGCCTGGCCCGGCTCTTCGCCAACCCCGAACTGCCCACCCTCGACGACTACTACCAGCCCTGGACGTACGACTACGAGAACCTGACCACCGCCCCGCTCGGCGACGACCTCCCCACCGCCCCGCCCCGCTCCCTCATCGACGGCCGCCCCACCGCGGTCACCTGGGGCCCCAACTGGGACGACGACCTGGGCGGCGGCCCCGACCAGCTGGCCGCCGACCCGGTCCTGCGCCGGATGAACGAGAAGGTCCGGCTGGAGTACGAGCAGGCGTTCATGTTCTACCTGCCGCGCATCTGCGAGCACTGCCTCAACCCGTCCTGCGTCGCCGTCTGCCCCTCCGGCGCGATGTACAAGCGGATCGAGGACGGCATCGTCCTGGTCGACCAGGACCGCTGCCGGGGCTGGCGGATGTGTGTGAGCGGCTGCCCGTACAAGAAGGTCTACTTCAACCACTCCACCGGCAAGGCCGAGAAGTGCACCTTCTGCTATCCACGGGTCGAGGCCGGTGAGCCCACCGTCTGCTCGGAGACCTGCGTGGGGCGGCTGCGCTACCTGGGCGTCATGCTGTACGACCCGGACAAGGTCGGCGAGGCGGCCTCCGCCGAGAACGAGCAGGACCTCTACGAGGCGCAGCTCGGCTGCTTCCTCGACCCGGACGACCCCGAAGTGGTCCGGGCCGCCGGGGAGTCGGGCATCCCGCACGACTGGGTCGAGGCCGCCCGCCGCTCCCCGGTCCGCGCGCTGATCAGCCGCTTCCGGGTGGCCCTGCCGTTGCACCCGGAGTACCGGACGATGCCGATGGTCTGGTACGTCCCGCCGCTGTCACCGGTGGTGGACGCACTGACCGCCACCGGCCACGACGGCGAGGACCCGGCCGGCCTGTTCGGCGCGATCGACTCCCTGCGCATCCCCGTCGCGTACCTCGCCGAACTGTTCACCGCCGGCGACCCGGCCCCGGTGGAGGCCGCGCTGTGCCGGCTCGCGGCGATGCGCGCGCACATGCGGCGGGTCAACCTCGGCGACGAACAGGACCCGGGCATCGCGGCCGCGGTGGGCCTCGACGAGCAGGGCATCCTGGACCTCTACCGGCTGCTCGCCCTGGCCAAGTACGAAGAGCGGTACGTGATCCCGACCAGCTACACCGCCGGCGCCCCGCACGACGGGAGCGCGGACGGGTGCAGCCTGGACGGGGCCGGCGGCCCGGGGATGATGCCGGGCCGGGACGCCGACGCCTTCCACGCCGCACCCGCCGTGGGGCCGGCCGGCCCCGGCACCGGACTGCACGGCCGCGTCAACCTGCTCAACTGGGACGGAAGGGGACGGCCCGCCGGGCTCTTCCCCCGCGTGACGGAGCCGCGACGGTGACCCGCCCCGTCGGCCCCGTCGGCCCCCTCGTCCACCAGGCTGCCTCCCTGCTCCTCGGCTACCCGGACCACGACTGGCCGCAGCGGCTGCGCACGGTCCACTCCGCGGTACGCCAACTCCCGGGCACCGAGGTGGAGTTGCTGCTCGGCTTCTGCACACGGATGGCGGGCGCCGACCCCCTGGACCTCGCCGCCCGGTACGTCGCCACCTTCGACCGCAGCCGGCGGCGCTGTCTCTACCTCACGTACTACACCGACGGCGACACCCGCCGCCGCGGCTCCTCCCTGGCCCGCCTCAAGTCCCTCTACCGGCAGCACGGCTGGGTGCCGCCGGAGGAGGAGCTGCCCGACTTCCTGCCCGTCGTCCTGGAGTTCGCCGCCCGCAGCCCGGCGGCGGGCGTCCCGCTGCTGACCGGGTACCGGGCCGCTCTTGAGGTGCTGCGCTTCGCCCTGATCGCCCACCGCAGCCCGTACGCCGACCTCCTCCAGGCCGTCTGCCTCGGCCTTCCAGGCACGTCGCCGGCCAGCCGCGAGGAGGCCCTCCGGCTCGCCCGTACCGGGCCGCCGACCGAGACCGTGGGCCTGGATCCGTTCCCCGCCCAGCCGCAACCGAGCGACCGAGGAGCCCGCAGATGACGCATCTGCACATCGCGCTGTGGGGCGTCCTGCCCTATCTCACGCTGGTCCTGCTCGTCGCGGGGGTGACCTGGCGCTACCACTACGACCGGTTCGGCTTCACCACCCGCTCCAGCCAGCTGCACGAGAGCAGGCTGCTGAAGATCGGCGGCCCGCTGTTCCACTACGGCCTGCTGTTCGTCATCGCCGGACACATCGCGGGGCTGCTGGTACCGGAGTCGCTGACCGACCGGCTGCACATCAGCGAGCACCTGTACCACGAGAACGCCCTGTTGGTGGGCGGAGCCGCGGGCCTGGCCACCGCGCTGGGCCTGGCCGTCCTCCTCTACCGCCGGCTGCGCGTCCCCGCCGTACGGGCCGCGACCAGCCGCAGCGACCGGGCCGTCTACCCGCTGCTCACGGCGGTGCTGCTCGCGGGCCTGACCGCAACGGCCTCCGGGGTGGCCGCCCATTCGTACGACTACCGCCTCGGCGTCTCGATCTGGTTCCGCAGCCTGTTCGCCCTGGACCCCGAGGTCTCCGCCATGGCCCGTGCGCCGCTCGTCTACCAGGTGCACGCGCTGCTGGCGATGGCGCTGTTCGCGCTGTGGCCGTTCAGCCGTCTCGTGCACGCCTTCACCGCGCCGGTCGGCTACCTCGTCCGCCCCTACGTCGTCTACCGCTCCCGCACACCGGCCGCGCCGTACCGCCATCCGGCGGTCGGCGCGGCGCGCGGGATCAGCAGCCGGCGGCGTCGCTGAGCGCCCCGGCGGAGGCCGCCGGGGCCGGCTTGCGCTGCTGCGGCACCCGCCGGAAGGGGGTGAGGACGCGTTCGGCGTGCTGTTCCTCGTGCAGGTCCACCCGGCGCGCTTCGAGCAGATGACGCAGGCTCAGGATCCCCTCGACGCGGTCCGGCGCGCTGCGGGGAGTGACGACGACGCGGGTGACCTGGTGGGCCGCCATGCGGTTGGCGATGGTCCGCAGGGTCTCGTCCGGATGGGCGGTGATCGCGGGACGGGCGAGACCGCCCAGCTCCCGCTCGTCGTCCGGAGCGCCGTGCAGCAGTTCCGCGCGGGTGACGACCCCCGCCAGGCCTCCCGCGCCGTCCAGGACGGGGTAGAGCCGCTGGGCGAGGACGCCGTCGGCGTCCCGGGCCTGATGCGCCTCGCGCAGCCGGGCCCCGGCCTCGCCGGCGGTCTGGTCCGTACGGAAGGTGAGGGTGACGGGGGTTTCCAGCTGGCGTACGAGGTGGACCTCCAAGGGGTCCACGGAGTACTCGCGGGTGAGGTGGAGGCCGCGGCGGGCGATCTTCTCGGTGAGCACGGACCGCTTGAGGACGATCACCGACAGCAGATACGCCGAGGACGCGGTGATCACCATCGGGAGGAGGGCGTGCAGCTCATGGGTCAGTTCCACGCAGAACACGATGCCGGTCAGCGGCGAGCGCATGACCCCGCCCAGCACGCCCGCCAGTGACACCAGGGCCCAGAAGCCGGGGCTGACGGAGGGGAAGACGAGCCCCTCGGCGGCCCCGAGCGCGCCGCCGATCATGAACATCGGGGCGAGGACGCCGCCGGAGGTGCCCGAGCCCAGGGAGAGCCCCCAGATCAGCGTCTTGACGACGAGGATGCCGAGGATCAGCCCCACGGTGGCGCGGCCGGTGAGCAGCTGGTCGATGACGTCGTAGCCGACGCCCAGCGCGCGCGGCTCCACCAGGCCGCCGAGTCCGATGACCGCGCCGCCGAAGGCGGGCCACCACATCCAGTGCAGCGGCAACTTGGCGAACAGGTCCTCGGAGAAGTAGACGAGCCACGTCGCCAGAAGGGCGAGGAGCCCGGCGGCGAGCCCGGCGACGACACACAGCCCGTAGACGGAGACCGGCAGTTCGGTGGGGACGTGGGCGCCGCCGAAGAGCGGCTCGGTGCCCAGGAGCGGTCCGCGTACGAGGGTGGCGGTGACCGCGCCGACCGCGACCGGCAGGTAGGAGCGGGGCCGCCACTCGAAGAGCAGCAGCTCGACGGCGAGCAGGATGGCGGCGAGCGGGGAGTTGAAGGTGGCCGCCATGCCCGCGGCGGAACCGGCCACCAGGAGGGTCTTGCGTTCGTCGGTGGTGACGCGGAGGAACTGGGCGAGGATCGAGCCGACCGCGCCACCGGTCATGATGATCGGCCCTTCGGCGCCGAACGGGCCGCCGGAGCCGATGGATATCGCGGACGAGACCGGCTTGAGGACCGCGACGCGCGGCTGGACCCGGCTGCCTCCGACGAGGATCGACTCGATGGCCTCGGGCATGCCGTGGCCGCGGATCTTCTCCGACCCGAACCTGGCCATCAGCCCGATGACCAGCCCGCCCAGCACCGGCATGCAGAGGATGAGCCACCAGTGCGCGGTGGAGCCCGGGGTGGCCCCGCCGAAGGAGAAGCGGCCGTGGAAGCACAGGTTGGTGAACAGGGCGATCAGTTTGAGCAGCCCCACGGCGACGAGCGCGGCGACCGCCCCGACAGGCACGGCCAGGCCGGTGATCACCGCGACCCGGGGCAGGACGTGGAAGTCGCCGAGCTCCGCGATCTTCTCGCCGGAGGGGCGGCCGGGCCTCTTCGCTCCTGTCGTCGTCTGATTCCGGGCGGCGTCGGGCCGGGCCACGGGGTACCTCCGCTTCGTCTGGCTGAAAAGGAACAGGCCACTGTCAGCGGACCCCGCGAACCGGCCCCCGGCTGTCAGGGGGGCCGGGCGTGGTCACACAGCGGCAAGGGCGGGCGTCATTGCCCTGGGAAAGAGAACGGGCGGGGGCCCCGGTGCCGATACCGGTGCCGGATCAGTCGCGGTGCGATCCGCTCCGCTCTCTGGTCATCGGCGCGCACTGGTGGTGCTAGTCGATGGAACGGCGGACGGCGGCACGCGCCTCACGCCCGGTGGACCGGCCCTGCCGCGCCGCACAGGATCGGTCATCGCACTCACCGTAACATTGCACAGTGCAATAATAAATATGACGGCGATAACGGCTTGATGAACCGGCCTGGTGGGAAGGGCGGCGGACCGCCGTACTGCCTGCCCGCCCCCTCCTCGACGTGGTGATGTCACGAATCGCCGGCCCGCGCTCGTCCCTCGTGCGACAGCTGTTCCCGCGCTTCCCCCGGCTACGAAACGAGGTATCCGTCGTGATCCACCCGTGGTGGCTCTTGGCCGGCCTGGCCGCCGTCCAGCTCGGCGACGCCGCACTGTGTGTCGGGCCCGTCGCATTCGTCCGGGCCTGCCTGGAAGACGTCGGCTTTTCGCGCCGGTACTGGCGACTGCTGCCCGTGCTGAAGACCGCCTCGGCGGCCGGCCTGATCGTCGGCATCCGGTTCCTGCCGCTGGCCGTTCTCACCACCGCGTCGCTGGTGGCCTACTTCCTCGTTGCCATCTCCTTGCACGTACGCGCCAAGGACTACGGGCGCAACCTCTTCCTCAACGCCACCGGCATGCTCGTCCTGTGCACGTCCGCACTGGTCGTCGCGCTCCAGGCGGTGTGAGCCCCCCGGCCCACGGCACGGGCGCGGAGGGCTCGCCGGGGGACGTGTTCGGCCGCCGCGGCCCCGGACCGGGCGCCGCGGTGTTCCTCACGGACGCAACGTCCCCCACCACAGCGCCCACGGCACGAACAGCACCGCTGTCGCCATCAGCGTCGCCCGCGCCACCCCGGGACGGGCGGGCGGCCGCGAACGCACCGCTGTGCGGGGCCCTTTCCACCGGCGCCAGGCCGCCACCCCGGTCAGCGCGACCACGGTGACGCTCAGTGCCTGCGCCACCAGCCATCCCAGCGGACGTCCCGCCACCACCGGTCCCGCCGCACCCCCGTCGCCCACCGCATACACCGCAAGTGGGCACAGCACCGCGGCGGTTACCGCAACGAGGCCCAGCCCGGCCAGCCAACGCCGCAGGGCCGCCCCCCGGGCCGGGCCGGGCCGCGGGCGCCGCGCGATCCGTCGTAGCGCCCCGCTCACCGGGTAGGCGGCGAATCCCAGGAGCAGCAGTACGGGAGGCAGCCAGGCGTACCGGGCGCCGGCTGCGGGGGCACTGGCCACCGGCTGTGGCGGGGTGGGGGCGGTGCTGGACCGGGGAGGGTGACCGGAGGCCACCGCAGCCACCCAGGAGGTGAGGGTGTGGACGTAGCCCGGGGCCAGCGCCCCCAACCGCTTGCCCTGATAGAGCGGTCCGGCGATCCGGTCGAAGCCGTCCGAGGTGCGGTGGCCGTTGTGCGCGGCGCCCCGGAGGAAGCGGACGACGACATGCCGGTTGCCCGCCCCGGCCAGGGTGCGCCGAAATATCTGCGCGCTCTCCCGCGGCGGCACCTGCCGGTCGTGATCGCCCCACAGAGCCAGCACCGGCGTGTGGTGCAGCCGCCTCAACGCCGGCAACGGATCGAAGTCTCCCTCGGGGAACAGCCCGGTGGCGGCGACGAGTTGGGCCGCGGGCCCCTCCAGGGTGGGCAGGAAGGAGCCGGTGATGCCGCGATGCCGCAGATGGGTGGTGAGGTTCCAGGTCTGGGTGCGCAGGGGCGAGTGGCCCGGCCCGCCGATGGTGATCACGAAGCCGACGTCGGAGGAGCGCGCGGCGGCCGGCGGGGCGACCCAGCCCCCCTCGCTGAATCCCCACAGACCGACGTGGTGCGGATCCACCCCCGGCCGGCCACGCAGCAGCCGCACCCCTGCCACGGCGTCCGACACCAGCAGGCCGAAGTCGCGGTCCATCCTGGAGTAGCCCACCGTGCGCTTGTCGTACACCAGTGTCGTGATCCCCGCGCGGGCGAAGGCCTCGGCCTCCTGCCGGTACTCCTCGCGAGGCCCCGGCCCCGCCCCGCCGACCAGCACGATCCCGGGCCGGGCGGGCGCCCCCTGAGCCGTGGCCGCGCTCAGCACCGTTCCGTGCAGAACGAGCCCGTCACCGCCCCGGAAGGAAACCTCCTGGCGGACCAGGCCCGCGCCGCCGTGGACGCGTCCGTGCGAGGGGTGCCCCTCGGCCCGGGCGGCACCCGCGGGCACCAATACGGCGGCAAGGGCAACCGCCCACACCACGGCCACCCGCGGATACCGGGATCGTGGGAACAAGAGCCTCACGCCGTGCCGTCCCCTTCACCGATCTCGGGAAACCCGAGCAGACGGACCAGGACGGCGCGCGCCCCGGGAGCCGCTTCCTCCTGCGTGGGGGAGTACCGGTGGAGCAACGCGATGTACTCCTCGAAGAACTCCCGGAGTTGCGCCGGATCGAGTCGCAGCGTGGCACGGGAGAAGACCGCCGCATCCGCCCACGGGCCGAGGGTGTCACGCGCCGCCTCGAACTGCCGGGCAGTGTCGAGCAGTTCGGCGAGGTTCAGCCGGTGCATCTGCGTCAGCGCCTCGCGCATCTGCGGCGTCTGCCGGCTGTACGGCGGGAACCGGCGGTCCCCGGGGACCGCCCGCCACCACCGCTCCCGCCCCTTCGCCAGCTCGGGCGCCTCCTCGATGAACCCGTGCTTGGCCATCTGGCGCAGGTGATAGCTGGTCAGCCCGGTGCTCTCGCCCAGTTCGCGCGCGAGGGTGGTGGAGTTGGCGGGGCCCTTGCGCAGGCACTGCTCGATCTTCTGCCGCATGGGGTGCGCGAGCACCCGGAGGGCCTCCACGTCGCTGATTTCCTGAGGTTCGGGTGGCACAACGGCAGCCTAGAAGTTGCAAAGTGCCCTTGCAAGCCAGATTTGCAACTCTGCCTGCCGAGCTGGGACCCCGAACCCACGCAGGTGGCCACCCTCCGGACCGATCGTCGGGCCGGTACGAGCAGCCCTCCCGGCCTCAGCGCGCGATCTCGCCGGGGTGGTACGAGGGTGGTAGTGATGGACACACCGGTGACGACGTTCAGCGAGAGTCCGGACGACCCGTTCGCGGTGCGTCGCTCGGCCTCTGCGGTGCTGGACGACACGGGGCGGGTCGTCGGCTGGAGCGAGCGTGCCGAGGCGCTGCTCGGCCACTCGCCCGAGGAGGTGCTGGGACGGGCGGCCCGCGACCTGCTGCTCGACCCCCGCGATGAAGACGTCGTCATGGCGGCGGTGGCGGCCTGCGTGAGTGCCGGCGGTTGGTTCGGGGTCATCCCGGTGCGGAACCGGGGTGGTGAACGGGTCGAGGTGGGCTGCCGGGCCCGGGCGGTGGTGCGGCCGGGCTCCCGCGTCGAGTGGTTCCTCGCGAGTGCGCCCGCGGAGCAGGTGATCCAGTGGGAGACGGACCGGTCGGTCCTGGACGGGATGTTCCGCCGCTCCCCGATCGGTCTCGCCGTCCTCGCCCCCGACCTGAGCCTGCTACGGGTGAACCGGGCGATCGCGCGGTTCGGCGGCCTCCCGGCCGAGTACTACCGGGGGATGCGCACCGGAGACTTCGTCGTCGACCGGGACACGGCCCTGGTGGAGTCGGGGCTGCGGCGGGTGCTCGAAACGGGCCAGCCACTGATCTTCACCGAGCAGCCCTGCCATCTGCGGCACGACCCCCACACGGAGATGTTCGTCTCCGTCTCGGCCTTCCGGATGCAGGATGCGTCCGGGCGCATCCTTGGTGTCACCGAGCTCGTCGAGGACGTCACGGACCGCTACCGGGCGCGCCGGAGACTGGCGCTGCTCAATGAGGCGGGCGCCCGCATCGGCACCACCCTCGACGTGGAGGCCACGGCGCGTGAGCTGGCCGAGGTGGCGGTCCCCGACCTCGCGGACTGTGCTTCCGTGGATCTGCTCGAACCGGTGACCCGCGGTGAGGAGCCGGACCAGGAGCCGTCGGCCGCCCTGCGCAGGACGGCCGTGCGGAGCGTCTCGCCGGAGACGCCGCCGGTGATGTTCCCGGTGGGCCACACCCTGCACTTCCCCCCGGAGGCACCGCAGGCCAGATGCCTGGCCGAGCGACGTCCCGTCCTCGAACCGGTCCTGGAATTCTCCCCCGCCTGGTCGACCCTGGACCCGGCCAGGGTCGAGCGGGTCCGCGAACTGGGCGTCCACTCACTCATCGTGGTGCCGTTGGTCGCCCGCGGCCTCGTACTGGGCGTGGTGAGCCTGTGGCGGTGGCGCCGGCCCGAGCCGTTCGAGGAGGACGACCTGACGCTGGCCGAGGAGTTCGCCGCCCGCGCCGCCGTGTCCATCGACAACGCCCGGCGCTACACCCAGCAGCAACACGCCGCGGTCGCGCTGCAACGCAGCCTGCTCCCGCGCGCGGTGCCCGAGCACCACGCGGTCGAGATCGCCCGTCGGTACCGGCCGGCCGACACCACCGCCGGCGTCGGTGGCGACTGGTTCGACGTCATCCCGCTCTCCGGACTCCGGGTCGCCCTCGTCGTCGGCGATGTGGTCGGCCACGGCATCCACGCCGCGGCCACCATGGGCCGGCTGCGCACCGCGGTCCACACCCTCGCCAACCTCGACCTGCCACCGGACGAGGTCCTCTCCCATCTGGACGACCTCGTGGACCGGCTGGCCGCCGAGCAGGAGGCGACCGACGAGAACTCCCCGCAGATCGTCGGCGCGACCTGCCTGTACGCGGTCTACGACCCGGTCCACGGGCGCTGCGCCCTCGCCCGCGCCGGCCACCCGCCGCCCGCCGCCCGCCGTGGTGACCCCGGACGGACGGGTGGACTTCCCCGATCTGCCGGCCGGCCCGCCGCTCGGCCTGGGCGGCCTGCCCTTCGAAGCCACCGAATGGGACCTGCCCGAGGGCTCCCTCCTCGTCCTCTACACCGATGGACTCCTGGCGGCCTGGCGCCGCGATCTCGACGAGGGCCTGGCTCTCTTCCGCGAGGCGCTGAGCGATCCCGCCCGGTCACTGGACGAGACCTGCAAGGCGGTGGAGGACGCGCTGCTCCCCGAGAGTCCCCGCGACGACATCGCGTTGCTCGCAGCGCGCACCCGTTGCCTGGCCGAACACCAGGTGGCCACCTGGGAGTTGCCGGCCGAACCGACCGCGGCCGCCGAGGCCCGCAAGCTCGCGGCCGCCCAGCTCCACGACTGGGGCCTGGAGGACCTGGCCCTCACCACCGAGCTGATCGTCAGCGAGCTGATCACCAATGCCTACCGCTACAGCAGCGGCCCGGCCACCCTCCGGCTCATCCGGGACCACCACCTCATCTGCGAGGTCTCGGACACCAGCAGCACCTCGCCCCACCTGCGCCACGCCGCCACCACCGACGAAGGCGGCCGCGGCCTCTTCCTGATCGCCCAACTCACCGCCCGCTGGGGCACCCGCTACGTACGCAACGGCAAAACCATCTGGGCGGAACAGCCGGTGGAGTCGGCGCCCACGGGGGTGGGAAGTGCGTAGGACGGGCGCCTAGAAGAAGCCGAGCTTCTTCGGCGAGTACGACACCAGCAGGTTCTTCGTCTGCTGGTAGTGGTCCAGCATCATCTTGTGGTTCTCGCGGCCGATGCCGGACTGCTTGTAGCCGCCGAAGGCGGCGTGGGCCGGGTAGGCGTGGTAGCAGTTGGTCCAGACGCGGCCGGCCTGGATGGCGCGGCCGGCGCGGTAGGCGGTGGAGCCGTCGCGGGTCCAGACGCCGGCGCCGAGGCCGTAGAGGGTGTCGTTGGCGATGCCGATGGCGTCGTCGAAGTCGGAGAAGGGGGCCACGGCGACGACCGGGCCGAAGATTTCCTCCTGGAAGACGCGCATGTCGTTGTTGCCCTCGAAGACGGTGGGGCGGACGTAGTAGCCGCCCTCCAGTTCGCCGCCGAGTTCGGCACGGGTGCCGCCGGTCAGGATGCGGGCGCCTTCCTTCTGGCCGATGTCCAGGTAGGAGAGGATCTTTTCGAGCTGGTCGTTGGACGCCTGGGCGCCGATCATGGTGTCGGTGTCCAGCGGGTGGCCCTGGACGATCTTCTCCGTACGGGCCACGCCGGCGGCCAGGAAGTCGTCGTAGTGGCCGCGCTGGATCAGTGCGCGGGAGGGGCAGGTGCACACCTCGCCCTGGTTGAGGGCGAACATGGTGAAGCCCTCCAGCGCCTTGTCGAGGAAGTCGTCCGTGGCGGCGGAGACGTCGTCGAAGAAGATGTTGGGGCTCTTGCCGCCCAGTTCGAGCGTCACCGGGCGCAGGTTCTCCGAGGCGTACTGCATGATCAGCCGGCCGGTCGTGGTCTCGCCGGTGAAGGCGATCTTGGCGACCCGGGGGCTGGACGCCAGCGGCTTGCCGGCCTCGACGCCGAAGCCGTTGACGATGTTGACCACGCCGGGCGGCAGCAGGTCCGCGACCAGGCTCATCCAGAAGTGGAGGGAGGCGGGGGTCTGTTCGGCCGGTTTCAGGACCACCGTGTTTCCCGCCGCCAGCGCCGGGGCGAGCTTCCAGGCGGCCATCAGGATCGGGAAGTTCCACGGGATGATCTGGGCGACCACGCCGAGCGGCTCGTGGAAGTGGTAGGCGACGGTGTCCTCGTCGATCTCCGACAGCGAGCCCTCCTGGGCCCGGAGCGCCCCGGCGAAATAGCGGAAGTGGTCGACCGCGAGCGGGATGTCGGCCGCCAGGGACTCGCGTACCGGCTTGCCGTTCTCCCAGCTCTCGGCGACCGCGAGGGCCTCGAGGTGCGCCTCCGTCCGGTCGGCGATCCGGTGGAGGACGGCGGCGCGTTCGGCGGCCGGGGTACGGGCCCAGCCGGGCGCGGCCGCGTGCGCGGCGTCCAGTGCCCGCTCGACGTCCTCGGCGGTGCCCCGGGCGATCTCGGTGAACGGCGCTCCGTTGACCGGCGTCGGATTCTCGAAGTACCGGCCCGCCGCGGGCGCCACGAACTCGCCGCCGATCCAGTGGTCGTAGCGCGGCAGATAGCTCATCACGGCATCGGCGGAACCCGGGCTGGCGTAACGGGCCATGAAGCGGCCTCCCCATCACTCTCGGTGCGGTGCCCGCCGCTCCCGTGCGGCGGGGGATGGGCGCACCCTAGGGCGGCGGAGGTTGCCGGAACGTTGCGCCGCGCGCGGCGGCCGGGGCGGGTGCCGGGCCGCCGGTCAGGCCGTACGCGGCGCGCAGCCGGTCCGCGGTGGCGCGCGGCCCGCCGCGGGCCGGTGACCGCTCCGGCAGCGCGTCCACCAGGGCCTCCCAGACCTCCAGGTCGTCCTCGCCCCACGGCGTACGGGACCACGCGCCCAGCAGTCCCGGATCGCGCGCGGCGAGCAGGGCGGCGCGCAGCCGGTCCGCGAGTGCGTCCCGCAGCCGCCGCACACCGGGTGCCTCCGACGACGGCAGCAGCGGGCCGCGGTAGCCGTCCAGCGCGGACCACGGGTCGCCGGCCGTCAGCCGTTCCTCGACCGTGCCGAGGTCGGTCCCCACCGGCCGGCTCAGGCGGTACGGGCGTGAGTGCAGCAGGCCCCCGACGAGCTGCCGCAGCCGGGACAGCTCGGCGCGCAGCGTCACCGGGCGCATCTCGCGCTCGCCGTAGAGCCGAACCGTGAGCTGATCGCCCGTCAGCCCCGCCGGATGACGGGCCAGCAGCAGCACGATCTCGCTGTGCCGGCGCCCGAGCCGCAGCCGCCGGCCGTCGACGACCAGCAGCGCCTCGTCCCGGCCGAGCACGGACAGGTACGCGCCCGGTGCCGGCGCCCCGGCCGCGAGATGGGCCTCCGCGGCCCGGGCGGTGGCCTGCACCAGGGCCAGGCTGTGCGGGCTCGCCAGATGGTCGCCGCCGGTGATGTCCACCGCGCCCAGCAGCCGCCCGGTCCGCGGATCGTGCAGCGGCGCGGCGGCACAGGTCCAGCGCTGCACCTGCCGGTTGTAGTGCTCGGCGGCGAAGATCTGCACGGCGTGGTCGGCGGCGAGCGCGGTGCCGGGTGCGTTGGTGCCGGCGTGCGGCTCGTCCCAGCGCGCGCCGGCCACGAAGTTCATCCGCTCGGCGCTGCGCCGCACCCCGCGGTGCCCCTCCACCCACAGCAGCCGCCCCTGCTGGTCGCAGACGGCCAGCAGATGCGCCCCGTCCTGCGCGATGCTGCCCAGCAGGTCCCGGAAGACGGGCATCGCACGGGCCAGCGGATGGCTCTCGCGGTGGGCCCGCAGCGCCGCCTCGTCCAGTTCGATCGGCGCGGCCCCGTCCCACGCGGCCCGCGCATGCGCGGACCGGCGCCACGACTCGGCGACGACCCGGCGGACCGGCGGGGCGACGGTCCCGTCGGCCAGGAACGCGGCATGCGCCCGGCGCACCGTCCGGGTGCGCTCCACCGGATCGGCGCCGGCCTCCATCGCCAGCCAGGGGTTGACCACGTGTCACCTCTCCGCAGCGGCTCCTGCACCGTACGTGCCGATGGTGCTCGGCCGGGACGGAGCCGTAAACCCCGCCTGCCCGCCGTCGCTCAGGCGTGCGGATCTCCCGCGTGCAGCCGCAGGCGCGCCCGCGGTGATCAGGTCCGAGGTGGCGCGGTACGGCGGCCCAAGGCTCATGACGCTCTGTCATACTTCCTGGAAATCATGGCAGTTGGAGACTAGGGCGAATTGTGAACGAGGGCCGACAGCGCGGCACGAGCGGCTCCCCGGCCGCTCGTGGCACCGCGCGCTCCCAGGCGCGCCGCGCCGAACTGATAGCCACCGGAAGGAAGTTGTTCGCCGACACCTCCTACGACGCGCTGTCGATGGACGACATCGCCCGCCAGGCCGGCGTCGCCAAGGGCCTGATCTACTACTACTTCACGAACAAGCGCGGCTATTACCTCGCGATCATCGAGGACGCGGTGGCCGGGCTGGTCGAGCGGGCCGGTGCCACCCACGACCTGCCGCCGGCCGCCCGCGTGCAGCGCACCGTCGACGGCTATCTGCGCTACGCCCAGCACCACCAGGCCGCCTACCGCGCCATCGTCACCGGCGGGGTCGGCTTCGATGCCGAGGTCATGGCGATCCGCGACTCGGTGCGCGCCCGGCTGCTCGGCACCATCGCGCTCGGCGCCTGGGGCCGTACCGACCTCCCGCCGCTCGCCCGCACCGCGCTGACCGGCTGGCTCTCCGGCGTCGAGGGCGTCACCCTGGACTGGATCGCGGAGCAGGAGGTGCCCCGCGAGACCGTGGTGACGCTGCTGGTGCGCGGGCTGGGCGACACCCTCCGGCTGATCGAGGAGTTCGAACCGGCCTGCCCGGCCCCGCCGCGGCCGCCCGCCTGAGACGGGCGGGGCGCATGCCGGGCCGGCGGGGCGGCATGCCGGACGGGCGGGAGGCCGCCACCTCCCGCCCGTCCGGGTCCCGTGCGCCGACCGCTAGTCGATCGCCTTGATCAGCTCGCCGTTGGCGGTGTCACCGCTCAGTTCCCAGAAGAACGTGCCGCCCAGGCCCTGGGCGTTCTTGAAGGCCATCTTGGTCCCGATGGTCTCCGGGGTGTCGTAACTCCACCACTGGTCACCGCACTTGGCGTACGCGGCGCCGCCCACCTTGCCGGTGGCCGGGCAGCGGGTCTTGAGCACCTTGTAGTCGTCGATGCCGGCCTCGTACTTGCCCGGCGCCGCACCGGTCGCCGTGCCGCCCGGCGCGTCCTGGGTGACGCCCGACCAGCCGCGGCCGTAGAAGCCGATGCCCAGCAGCAGCTTGCTCGCCGGCACCCCGAGGCCCTTCAGCTTGGCGATGGTGTCGGTGGTGTTGAAACCGGCCTTGGGGATGCCGTTGTACGACGAGAGCGGGGAGTGCGGCGCGGTCGGGCCCTTGGCGTCCCAGGCGCCGAAGTAGTCGTACGTCATCGGGTTGTACCAGTCGACGTACGGGGCGGCGCCCGCGTAGTCGGCGGCGTCCATCTTGCCGCCCGCCGAGGCGTCCGCGGTGATCGCCGCGGTCACCAGGTTGTTCTGACCGAACTTCGCCCGCAGCGCCTTCATGACGTCTCTGAAGGCGTCCTTCCCGCTGGTGTCGCAGCTCAGGCCGCAGGCGTTGGGGTACTCCCAGTCGATGTCGATACCGTCGAAGACGTCCGCCCAGCGGGGGTCCTCGACCAGGTCGTAGCAGGACTGCGCGAAGGCGGCCGGGTTCTTGGCGGCCTCGCCGAAGCCGCCGGACCAGGTCCAGCCGCCGAAGGACCAGATCACCTTGAGGCCGGGGTGCAGCTTCTTGAGCTTCCTGAGCTGGTTGAAGTTGCCGCGCAGCGCACCGGCGTCCCAGGTGTCCGCCGTGCCGTCGACGCTCTGGTCGGCGGTGTAGGCCTTGTCGTAGTCGGCGTAGGAGTCACCGATGGCGCACCTGCCGCCCTGGACGTTGCCGAAGGCGTAGTTGATGTGTGTCAGCTTGGCCGCCGACCCGGACGTCTCGATGTTCTTGACGTGGTAATTGCGGTCGTAGACACCCCAGTTGGTGAAGTATCCGACCACCTTGCCGCCCGCCGCGGCCGGCTTCGCCGTGGGGACGGCGGCCGCGGACGGGTGCGGGGCGGAGGTGCCGGCCGGGTGGGCGGAGGCCGGGCCGGCGAGCAGGGTGCCGGCCAGCGCCGCGGTACACAGCGCGGTGGCGGCGGCGATCAGCCGGCGCGGCGATCGCCTCCGGTGCGGTCTGAGCATGTCGTCTCCTCGGAGGGGGGCGAGGGGGAAGCTTGCGGACCTGCGTTCCGAATTGGCATGAACGCGTTGAACGTTGAGGAGAAGGTAGAAGGACTAGACCAGTGCGTCAATGGTTCGGACCAATTTCACCGGCGGTCGGTAGCGGCACCGCGTGCCACCCGGGTAGCGGGCCGGAACCCGTATCCGCAGTTGATCAACCAGTGACGCGGGGCCGCCGATCGGGCATACTCCTAGCGCCACAGCCGCAGGTCATCGCGTTCCGAGACCCGGAAAGCGATCATCGGCCTGGCACTACGGAAACGGCGCCGCCGCCCACCCCGCGTGCGTCGCCGCAGCGCCCGACAGGGAGGAGAGCGCCGCCATGACCGAGTACGGCCCCCGGCCGGTGGACCGCAGGCTGCCCACGGAGGAAGCCCGCGACCTGATGACGCTCGTGCGAGAGCTCGCCGAGCGCGAGATCAGGCCGACCGCCGCCGAGGAGGAGGACGCCGGCCGCTTCCCCCGCGAGACCTTCCGGCTGCTGTCGGAATCCGGACTGCTCTCGCTGCCCTACGACGAGGAATTCGGCGGGGGCGGCCAGCCCTACGAGGTCTACCTCCAGGTCGTCGAGGAGCTCGCGGCCGCCCGCCTCACCGTCGGCCTCGGCGTCAGCGTGCACACCCTCGCCTGCCACGCCCTCGCCGGCTACGGCACGAAGGAACAGCGCGCCGAACACCTCCCCGCCATGCTCGGCGGCGGCCTGCTGGGCGCCTACTGCCTCTCCGAGCCGTCCTCCGGCTCCGACGCCGCCTCGCTGACCACCCGCGCCGAGCGGGACGGCGACACCTGGACGTTGAGCGGCACCAAGGCCTGGACCACCCACGGCGGCGTGGCCGACTTCTACACCGTGCTGGCCCGCACCGGCGGCAGCGGCGCCCACGGCATCACCGCCTTCCTCGTGCCCGGCGACGCCGACGGCCTGAGCGCCGCCGCGCCCGAGCGCAAGATGGGCATGAAGGGCTCGCCGACCGCCCAGCTGCACTTCGACGGCGTCCGCGTCCCCGACGCCCGCCGCCTCGGCGACGAGGGCCAGGGCTTCGCCATCGCGCTGTCCGCCCTGGACTCCGGCCGCCTGGGCATCGCCGCCTGTGCCGTCGGCGTCGCGCAGGCGGCGCTGGACGAGGCGCTCTCGTACACCGCCGAGCGCCGGCAGTTCGGCCGCCCCCTGGTGGACTTCCAGGGCCTGCGCTTCATGCTGGCCGACATGGCCACCCAGATCGAGGCCGGCCGGGCGCTCTACCTCACCGCCGCCCGGCTGCGGGACGCCGGTCTGCCGTTCTCCAAGGAGGCGGCGATGGCCAAGCTCTTCTGCACCGACACCGCGATGCGGGTCACCACCGACGCCGTCCAGCTCCTCGGCGGCTACGGCTACACGCTCGACTTCCCGGTCGAGCGCTACATGCGCGAGGCCAAGGTCCTGCAGATCGTCGAGGGCACCAACCAGATCCAGCGCATGGTCATCGCCCGCCACCTCGCGGGCCCGGAAGGCCGCTGATCCTTCACCGGGCGGGCCGGCACCCCCGGCCCGCCCGTGCGCCCGACACCTCTCACGCCGACCGGGGTCTGGCCGTCCGCGCCGAGCTGACGTACCGTCAACTCCCCGCCGCGGCCCGCGAGTCCGGGCGGTGCCCGGCCTGCCCGAGCGCCCAGGAGGAGAAGTGTCCGACCGTCCCATCGCGCTCGACGAATACCCGATCCACCAGGTCCCGCTGTCCCTGCGGCACGTCGCCACCGGCGACCGCAACGCCTACGACCGGTGCATCTTCCACGTCCTGGACCACTCGGGCCGGGCCCTGCTGATCGCCGGCCTCGGGGTCTACCCCAACACCGGCGTCATCGACGCCTACGCCACCCTTCGCCTCGGCGACCGGCTGCACGCCGTACGCGCCTCCGACGCGCTCACCGACGACCGGATGGCGCTCACCGTCGGCCCGCTCTCGATCACCGTCGAGGAGCCGCTCGCCCGGCTGCGGCTGACCTGCGCCGCGGACCCCGGCGACCCGGACGGCCTGGCGTACGACCTGACCTGGACCGCGGCCTTCCCGGCGACCTGGGAACCGCACCACACGCAGTACCGCGGCGACCGGCTGACGCTCCAGGCCCGGCGGTTCGTCCAGGCAGGCACCTGCACCGGCCGGATCCGCGTCGCGGGAGAGGAGATCGCCGTCACGGCGGGGGAGTGGACCGGCACCCGCGACCGCAGCTGGGGCGTCCGGCCGATCCCCGGCGAGGACCCCGGACGGGCCGGGGCGGAGCTGCGGACCGAGGGCTTCCACTGGATCTGGTGCCCGGTCCGCTTCGACGACCGGTTCGTCATGGTCATCGTCCAGGAGGACGCCGACGGGTACCGCACCCTGAACGAGGCGCGGCAGGTCCGCCCGGACCGCCCCGACGTCCAACTCGGCTGGCCCCACACGGACATCAGCTACCGCCCCGGCACCCGGCACCCCGAGCGCGCGGTCGTCCACCTCACCGGCCCGGCCCGCGAACCACTGGACCTCACCGTCGAGATCCTCACCTCCTCACCCCTGGCCGTCGGCGCCGGCTATCCCCCCGCCGATCCTGTCGACGACTGGCAGCACGGCACCTGGCGCGGCCGCGGCTGGACCGACCGCCGCGTGTACGACCTCAAGGACCCCGCGGCCCGCCCCCACGCCGCCTACGGCGTCACCGACCACGCCGCCCGCTTCACCCTCGACGGCCGCACCGGCTACGGGATCTTCGAACACGGCAGCTTCGGACGCCACGACCCCAGCGGCTTCGCCGACTACGCCGCGGTCGCCCCGGAGGCGGACCGATGAGCACCGCGCCCCGGCCCCGTACCACCACCCGCGACCCCGGCGAGCTCGCCGCCCGGCTCACCGCCTGGCTCGGCACCCGGCTCCCCGGCGCCCGCGCCACCCGCACCACCGTCCCCGGCTCCAACGGCATGTCCAGCGAGACGCTGCTCTTCGACATCGAGCACGCTCAGCCGCCGTCCCCCAGGCTCTCGGCTTCGCCCGAGCAGGGAGCGACCCCCATGCGCTGCGCCCTGCGGCTGGCCGCCGACCCGGCCGCGTACACCGTCTTCCCGCGCTACGACATGCCCCGCCAGTACCGCACCATGCGGCTGGTCGCCGCGCACACCGACCTCCCCGTGCCCCGCACCCTCTGGCTGGAGGAGGACCCGGCGCACCTCGGCGCGCCGTTCTTCGTCATGGCCCGGGCCGACGGCCGGGTGCCGCCGGACGTCATGCCCTATACGTACGAGGGGACTTGGCTGTCCGGCGCCACCGACGCCGAACGCGACCGCCTGGAGGCCGCCAGCGTCGGGGTGCTCGCCCGGCTCCACGACCAGGTCCCGCTCGCCGGGGCCGGCTTCCTGGCAACCGCCGGAACCGGGAGCGCCCTGCAGCGGCACGTCGCGGCCCAACGTGCCTACTACGCCTGGGTCGTTGCGGACACCGCGCGATCACCGCTGATCGAGCGCGGCTTCGCCTGGCTCGCCGACCACTGGCCCGCCGACCCCGGCGAGACCGTACTGACCTGGGGCGACGCCCGGATCGGCAACATCGTCTACGACGGTTTCGAACCCGCCGCCGTACTCGACTGGGAAATGGCCGCGCTCGGGCCCCGGGAACTGGACCTGGGCTGGATGATCTACCTCCACCGCTTCTTCCAGGACCTCACGGAAGGCAGCGGCCAACGCGGGCTGCCCGGTTTCCTGCGCCGGGACGCCGTCGAGAGCCGCTACGCCCGGCTCACCGGGCACACCCCGCGCGACATGGAATTCCACACCCTCTACGCGGCGCTGCGGCACGCCGTCGTGATGCTGAGAGTGGCCTACCGCCAGGTGCACTTCGGGGAGGTGCCGGTACCGGAGGACGCCGATGCGCTGATCCTCCACCGGGACAGCCTGGAGGCGATGATCGAGGGCCGGTACTGGTGAGCCACTGAGGCCGGGCCCTGGTCCCGGTACGTACGAGGAACACCGAGGCCGCCGGACGGCCGCGGGCGGAACGTCAGGCGCTGTGGCGCATCCGCGGCACCCGCAGCGGACGGGTGCCGGGCCCGCCGATGTGCGAGAACGGCTGGCGGCGCCAGTCCAGGCCCTCCGGCAGGGTCAGCAGCACGGCCGCGTCCTGCTCCTGGGCGTCCAGTGCGTCCTCGGTCTCCGGGGCCTCGGCCACCGGCCGGCCGGAACCCTGGCACACCGTCAACCCGAACGGGTTCCACGGAGTCGGGCACAGCGCGTGCTCGGGAAGGGCGTCCTCGTCCGCCAGCAGCGCGATCGGCTGCAGGCAGTCCGGGCAGGTCACCCGGTAGATCTCGAAGGTGTCGAAGGCGTCGTACGCATCGTCGTCGCCGGTGAGGCCGGAACTGTCGCCCTCCTGGGCGCCGATGTTCGCGGCGGCGGAGTCCTGCTGAAGGCGTCGCATGATGTCCATCCCCCTCGGGTGGGCCGCGGGGACCGCTGACTTCCTTGACGGGCGGTCCTGGCCACCACCAGCAATTCCCTTCATGCCGCGCGCATAATCGCGACCGCCCCACGGACACGGGTTCACCCATGTGGCATTGGTCACACGGCAGGGCGCGGGGGTGTCCACGATCCGGCGCACGATGCGCATACGCGCCCGCGCACAGTAGGTTGAACGGGTGGAGGAGTTGGACCGACAAATCGTGGATCTGCTCGTCAAGGACGGGCGGATGAGCTACACCGACCTGGGCAAGGCGACCGGCCTGTCCACCTCGGCGGTGCACCAGCGGGTGCGCCGCCTGGAGCAGCGCGGTGTGATCCGCGGCTACGCCGCGATCGTGGACCCGGAAGCCGTGGGCCTGCCGCTCACCGCCTTCATCTCGGTCAAACCCTTCGACCCCAGCGCCCCCGACGACATCGCCGACCGGCTCGCCGAGGTCCCGGAGCTGGAGGCCTGCCACAGCGTCGCCGGCGACGAGAACTACATCCTCAAGGTCCGGGTCGCCGCCCCGCTCGAACTGGAACACCTGCTCACCCGCATCCGCACGCTCGCCGGTGTCTCGACCCGCACCACCGTCGTGCTGTCCACCCCGTACGAGTCCCGCCCGCCGCGCATCTGACCCGAAGGACACCCTCGGGTGCCCCCTGCGTGCGGAGCGTGCCCGCACAGGGGCCAGACTGTCCGGTATGAGCGAGCACATCCCCGACCCGGTTTCCCCCCGCACCGTTCTGCTGCGCGGCGGTGAGGTGCACAGCCCCGCCGACCCCTTCGCCACCGCCATGGTCGTGGAGGGGGACCGCATCGCCTGGGTCGGTGAGGAGGGCGCGGCCGACTCCTTCGCCGACGGCGTCGACGAGGTCGTCCGGCTGGACGGGGCGCTGGTCACCCCGGCGTTCACGGACGCACATGTGCACACCACGGCCACCGGACTCGCGCTCACCGGCCTCGACCTGCTCGGCGCCACCTCGCTGTCCGACGCGCTGGCCCGCATCCGGGCCCACGCCGACGCCCGCCCGGCGGACCGGATCCTGCTCGGGCACGGCTGGGACGCCAGCGCCTGGCCCGAGGGCCGCCCGCCGTCCCGCGCCGAACTCGACGCCGCCACCGGCGGCCGGCCGCTCTACCTCACCCGGGTCGACGTGCACTCCGCCGTCGTCACCACCGCCCTGCTGGACCTCGTCCCCGGCATCCGCGACCGCGCCGGGTTCCGCGCCGACGCCCCGCTGACCGGCGACGCCCACCACGCGGCCCGCCGCGCCGCCTTCGCCACCGTCACCCCCGCCCAGCGCGCCGAGGCCCAGGCCGCCACACTGGCCCGGGCCGCCGCACTCGGCATCGGCAGCCTCCACGAATGCGCCGGCCCGGAGATCTCCGGCGAGGACGACTTCACCGCACTGCTCGCCCTCGCCCGGCAGGGGACCGGCCCCCGCGTGGTCGGCTACTGGGCCGAGGCGGTCGCATCCGCAAAGGACGCCGAGCGGATCCGTGAGCTGGGCGCGATCGGCGCCGCGGGCGATCTGTTCGCCGACGGCTCGCTCGGCTCGCACACCGCCCATCTGCACGCCCCGTACGCCGACGCCGGGCACACCGGCACCGCGCAGCTCGACGCCGACGCGGTCGCCGCCCATGTCGCCGCCTGCACCGAGGCCGGACTGCAGGCCGGCTTCCACGCCATCGGCGACGCCGCCCTGACCAGCGTCGTCGACGGCGTACGGGCCGCCGCCGAGAAGGTGGGAACGGACCGGATCCGGGCCGCCCGGCACCGCGTCGAACACGCCGAAATGCTCACCGACGCCACCATCGCCGGCTTCGCCGAGCTGGCGCTCACCGCCTCCGTCCAGCCCGCCTTCGACGCGGCCTGGGGCGGCACCGACGGCATGTACGCCGCCCGCCTCGGCGCCGAACGGGCAGCCACCCTCAACCCGTACGCCGCGCTGCTCAAGGCCGGTGTGCCGCTCGCCCTCGGCTCCGACAGCCCGGTCACCGCGCTCGACCCCTGGGGCACCGTGCGCGCCGCGGTCTTCCACCGCACCCCCGCCCACGGCATCTCCGCCCGCGCCGCCTTCACCGCCCACACCCGGGGCGGCTGGCGGGCCGTCGGCAGGGACGACGCGGGCGTCCTGGTCCCCGGCGCGCCCGCCGACTACGCGGTCTGGCGCACCGGCGACCTGGTCGTCCAGGCACCCGACGAGCGGGTGGAGCGCTGGTCCACCGACCCCCGCTCGGGCACCCCCGGCCTGCCCGATCTCACGCCGGGCCGGGACCTCCCGGTGTGCCTGCGCACGGTCGTCGGCGGCCGCACGGTCTTCGGGCCGCCGATCGAGTGACATCGGGCGGGCAGGTCCCTTCACGGCCCGTGCTTGCCGCTACTCGCCTCACCAGGGGCCGCTCGTTGCTGACCTGGGACGACGCGAAAACGACGCAGGCGGAGCACCTGTTGACAGCAGGCGGTCGGCGGCCGGTAGGTTCGGCCGAGTCCACCACAGGACGTCCGACCGGGAGACCTCCGCGCAGTCGTCGAACGCAGCTGGGCCATGGGGCGGTGCGCCACGGCACACCGCCACTGGGAGCCAGGTCCAGCACCAGCGGTACGGGGCGACGGAGGGTTTCGGCTGGTCGGCAGGTGCGACCCGGGTGGGGCCCGGACGCTCAGTAGACAACGGCTCTCGGTCGACCCGCAGCCAGCGGGTCCCAGGTCGGCCCGAAGGGCGCCCGGGCCCCGATCCGCACCCGTCTTCGGTGTTCTTCACCTTCTGCGCACCCCGCACCCACGATTCCGGTCATCCGATGTACGGTCACCTCACATACGCATGACCTGCTGCAGGAAGGCCCGTGACCGTGCCGTCGGGTTCCGACACCACCCAAGAAGCCGTGCGCGGCCCCTCGCCCGGCGGCGCGGTGCCGCCCGCCACGACCGGCGCCCCGGCCGC
This sequence comes from Streptomyces sp. NPDC048197, assembly GCF_043202395.1. NCBI lineage: Bacteria > Bacillati > Actinomycetota > Actinomycetes > Kitasatosporales > Streptomycetaceae > Streptomyces > Streptomyces sp. NPDC048197. The sequence continues at coordinate 17,951 of NZ_JBIDAJ010000026.1, read as the reverse complement.
CCCCGAGAGCCCGGGCCGGGCCCGCCGCCTGCTCTCCCTGGCCCGCCGGGAGGCAACGCGCACCGGCCTCGCGGTCGTCTCCGGCGTCGCGCTGGGCCTGGCCTTCCCGCCGTACGACCTGTGGCCGCTGTCGCCGCTGGCGGTGGCCGCGCTGGCCCTGCTGACCCGCGGCCGGACCGCCCGCCAGGGCGCCTGGACCGGTCTCGCCTTCGGCCTGCCGTTCTTCCTGATCCTGCTCAAGTGGCTGCACGTCGTCGGCTGGGACGCGGTGGTGGGCCTCTCGTTCGCCGAGGCGCTCTTCGTGGCGCTGCTCGGCGCCGGGCTCGCGCTCACCTCCCGGCTGCCGGCCTGGCCGCTGTGGGGCGCCTGTCTGTGGGTCGCCGAGGAATGGGCCCGCGACCGGCTGCCGTTCGGCGGCTTCCCCTGGGGGCGGCTGGCCTTCGCGAACACCGGCTCGCCCTTCACCCCGCTCGCCGCGCTCGGCGGCGCCCCGCTGGTGACCTTCGCGGTCGCGCTGACCGGCACGCTGCTGGCGGCCTGCGCCGCCGTCCTGTGGGGCCTGCGCGGCAACGGCACGGTCCGCCGGGCCGTGCCGGCGCTGGAGGCGTTCGGGCTGGCCGCCGCGGTCGCCGCGGCCGGGGTGCTGGTGCCGGTCCCCACCAAGGCCGACGACACCGTCGACATCGCCGTGGTCCAGGGCAACGTCCAGCAGGCCGGAATGGACTTCCTGGGCCGCCCCATGAAGATCCTCGACAACCACGCCACGGCCACCGAGAAGCTCGCGGCCGACATCAAGGCCGGCCGCGCCAAGAAGCCGGACCTGGTCATCTGGCCGGAGAACTCCTCCGACCTCGACCCGTTCCAGTACCCGCAGGCGTACGACCGGATCGACGAGGCGGTCAAGGCGATCGGCGTGCCCGTGCTCGTCGGCGCCCTCGTGGACCATCCGTCCAAGAAGGGCTACGTCTTCAACGAGGGCATCGTCTGGGACCCGAAGAAGGGGCCGGGCGCCTCGTACACCAAGCAGCACCCGGTGCCGTTCGGCGAGTTCGTACCGTTCCGGGAGCAGCTCAGCAAGATCATCACGCGCTTCCAGCGGGTGCCCCGCGACTTCTATCCCGGCGACCACACCGGCCTGCTGCAGGTCGGCCCCGCCAAGCTCGGCGACGTCATCTGCTTCGAGGTCGCCTACGACGAGATCGTGCACGACACCGTCGGCGCCGGCGCCCGGGCCCTGGTCATCCAGACCAACAACGCCACCTACGGGCGCACCGGCCAGCCCGAGCAGCAACTCGCGATGTCCAAGCTGCGCGCCGTCGAGCACGGCCGCGCGGTGGTCACCGCGGCCACCAGCGGGATCAGCGCGGTGGTCGCTCCGGACGGCACGGTCACCCACCGGATCCCGGAATTCACCCAGGGCGTGGTCTCCGCCCGCATCCCGCTGCGGAACGAAACGACGCTCGCCGACCGCGTCGGCGCCGCACCTGAATGGGCGCTCGCTATCGTGGGCCTTCTGTCCTGTGCCGCCGCGGTGATCGGCGGCCGGCGCGGGCGTACGAAGGACGAGAAGGGGCAGCAGTGACAGACGGTCAGCGGCGGTACGGTCCGCTCGGCACCACCTTGGTGATCATCCCGACGTACAACGAGGCGGAGAACATCAAGCCGGTCGTCTCGCGGGTGCGGGCCGCCGTCCCCGAGGCGCACATCCTCGTCGCGGACGACAACAGCCCGGACGGGACCGGCAAGCTGGCCGACGAACTGGCCGCCGAGGACCAGCAGGTGCACGTCCTGCACCGCAAGGGCAAGGAAGGGCTCGGTGCCGCCTATCTGGCGGGCTTCAAGTGGGGCATCGACAACGGCTACGGCGTCCTCGTCGAGATGGACGCCGACGGCTCGCACCAGCCCGAGGAGCTGCCCCGGCTGCTGACCGCCCTCAAGGGCGCCGATCTGGTCCTCGGTTCGCGCTGGGTGCCCGGCGGCCGGACCGTCAACTGGCCCAAGTACCGCCAGTTCATCTCCCGCGGCGGCAGCACGTACTCGCGATTGGTGCTGGACCTGCCGCTGCGCGACATCACCGGCGGCTACCGCGCCTTCCGCGCGGAGACCCTCCAGGGGCTCGGGCTCGACGAGGTGGCCTCCCAGGGCTACTGCTTCCAGGTCGACCTCGCCCGGCGCGCGGTGCAGGCCGGCTACCACGTCGTCGAGGTCCCGATCACCTTCGTCGAACGGGAGCACGGCGACAGCAAGATGAGCCGGGACATCGTCGTCGAGGCACTGTGGCGGGTGACGGCCTGGGGCGTCGGCTCTCGGGTGGACAAGCTCCGCGGCCGCTGACCCCGGCGCCCGGGCCCCGGACATGATCCGTACCCGTCATCCGCGGGCGGTCCGACGGGGCGCGCCAGGCACACTTGAGGCATGACGTCCGGAGCCATGCCCCCGCCGAGTCCCCGCCCGCCCCAGCGCTCGCGCGCCCGCCGGTTCGCCCCCCTGGGCATCGCCGCCTGGATGGTGCTGGAGATCTGGCTGCTGACCCTGGTCGCCGGGGCCACCAACGGCCTGACCGTCTTCCTGCTGCTGGTCGCCGGGGTGATCGCCGGCGGGTACGTGATCAAGCGGGCCGGCCGCCGCGCCTGGCAGAACCTCACTGAGGGCCTCCGGGCGGGCGTCGATCCGGCCGCCGAGCAGCCGGCGCCGTCGGGCAACGACCGCCAGGGCGGCGGCAATACGCTGCCGATGGCCGGCGGTCTGCTGCTGATGATCCCCGGACTGGTCTCCGACGTCCTCGGGCTGCTGTGCCTCTTCCCGCCCACCGGCCGGCTGATCCGGCGGCGGGCCGAGAAGCTGCTGAACCGGCCGGTCTCCTACGCTCCGGGGTCGTTCGGTGACGCCTTCCAGCAGGCCCGGATGCACCGGCCGGACGGCAAGGTCGTCCAGGGCGAGGTGATCCGCGACGACGAGCCCCCACCCTCGCGCCGCCAGGACCCGCCGCTGACCGGCTGAGCAGCCGGCCGGCTCAAGGAGCCGGCCGGCGCACGCCGGAAGACGACACATGCCGGAAGACGACAAGGGCCGGGGCCACTGCACAAGTGCAGTGGCCCCGGCCCTGACGCGCTGGTGTTGCGGCCGCAGGTCGTGCCGTCAGGCGGACTTGCGGTTGCTGTCGCGCGGATGCACCGCGATGTTCATGGTGCCGGAGCGAAGGACCGCCAGCCGTTCGGCCAGCACCTCCTCCAGCTCCTCGCGGGTGCGCCGCTCCATGAGCATGTCCCAGTGCGTACGCGCGGGCTTACCCTTCTTCTCCTCAGGGCCGTCGCCATCCACCAGGAGCGAGGGTGCACCGCACACCTTGCACTCCCACTCCGGCGGAATCTCGGCCTCAACCGAGAACGGCATCTCGAATCGATGTCCGTTCTGGCATGCGTACTCCACCGCCTGGCGCGGGGCCAGGTCGATGCCGCGGTCGGTCTCGTAGCTGGTCACCACGAGGCGCGTGCCGCGGAGAGCTCGCTCACTCATGAATCGTGCCTCCCGGGCTTGTCGCCCACAGGACAGGTGTCGCTGTCGTCGTCATCCGGTCAACGTCCGGTCGGCGGTGAAGATTCCCGTAATCGGGACATGTGCGTCGCCCGTCGTGCCGCCCCTTGTTGTACCCACCGGCGCCCGGTTTGTCACATCTGGCAGCAGATGTCACCCAGCGCCTTCCATGCTTGAGCGCGCAGTAACGGTCCGCCTGGTGAGCCAAAGGCGTATACTACCGGCCCGCGCGCCCTGGGGCTAAATCCGGTCAGGTACCGGGTTCCCGGCCGCCGCGATAGCCCGCCCCACCGGCACCCTCGCCAGCAGGACGAGCCCGATCACGAAGAAGGCCGCCAGGGAAACGATCGCGGCCCGGTAGCTCCCCGACAGCTGGTAGGCCATCCCGAACACCAGCGGGCCCAGCCAGCTCACCCCGCGGTCGCTCATCTCGTACGCGGAAAAGTACTCCGCCTCCTTGCCGCGCGGGACCAGATGCGAGAACAGCGACCGGGACAGCGCCTGGCTGCCGCCCAGCACCAGCCCGATGCCGGCGGCCAGCGCGAAGAACCACACCGGAGCCCGCGCGGGCAGCACCCAGCCGGCCGCGACCGTCAGCGTCCAGGCCGCCAGCGAGCCCAGGATCGTCCGTCGGGCGCCGTACCGCCGGGCCAGCCGGCCCATCAGCAGGGCGCCCGCCGCGGCCAGCACCTGCACCAGGAGGACCGCCATGATCAGCGTCGTCTGGTCCAGGCCGAGCTCCTCGGAACCGTAGACCGACGCCTGGGTGATCACCGTCTGCACACCGTCGTTGTAGACGAGATAGGCCAGCAGGAACGACAGCGTGAGCGGGTGCCGGCGCATGTCCCGCAGGGTCTCGCGGAGCTGGTGCCGGCCCTGGCCGAGCGGGCCGCCGCCCGTCCCCGCGCGGCCGGGATCGGGATCGGTGCCGGCGGCCGTCGCGGCCCGCCGGTCGCGCAGCCGCCGCAGCGGGATCAGCGAGAACGCGCCCCACCACAGCCCGGCCGAGGCCAGGCAGATGCGCACGGCGACACCCTCGGAGACGCCGAAGGAGTCGTGCGCGCCGTAGAGGACGAGATCGGCGACGAGCACCAGCGCCCCGGAGGCGTAGCCGAACGCCCAGCCCCGCGAGGACACCGCGTCCCGTTCGTCGGGCGTCGCGATCTGCGGCAGGAAGGAGTTGTAGAGCATCGACGACACCACGAAGCCGACGTTCGCGACGACCAGCAGCGCCCCGCCCAGCAGATAGCGGTCACCGCCCAGGAAGAACATGCCGGTCGTCGCCGCGGCGCCGGTGTACGCGCACACGCCCAGCAGCGGCTTCTTACGGCCGGTCCGGTCGGCCAGCGCCCCGGCCAGCGGCATGACCACCACGGACAGCAGCAGCGACACCGACACCGTGTACGCGTAGAAGGAGCCGGCGCGCACCGGGACGCCCAGCGGGTGCACGAAGCCGTGCGGGTCCGCCGCGGCCCGGGCCACCGATGTCAGGTACGGGCCCAGGAAGACCGTGAGCACGCTCGTCGAATAGACGCTGTTCGCCCAGTCGTACCAGTACCAGCCGCGTTGCTCGCGGCGCCGGGCGGCCGTCTCGTCGACGACCCCGGCCACGGCCTCTGCGCTCCGCACGCCCACCCCCGTCTTCCCGTCCCCGTTCCGCCGCGGACGGCCCGGGGGCGTCAGACCCAGCTCCCCCGCTCGGTCAGCACCGTCCGCAGCGTCTCTATCTGGTCGGTCATGATGCCATCCACCCCCAGGTCGAGCAGGGCCTTCATCCGATCCGCATCGTTGACCGTCCAGACGTGGACCTGCATGCCCAGGGCATGCGCGGCGCGCAGGAAGAGCGCGTCGACGACCGGGATGCCGGTGTGCCGTTCGGGGACCTGGACGCAGACCGCGCTGCGCCGCACCGCCGTGCCCAGCAGCCGGTCCAGCGGCAGCGCCCCGCGGCCGTACGAGCGCATCCGCAGGCCGGCCACGCCGCGGGTGCCGAGCGAGCTGGCCATCCGGCCGCCGGCCAGCCGCTGCGCCCGGGCCACCCGGCCCTCCGAGAACGAGCCCACGCACACCCGGTCCCAGGCGTGCGTACGGCGCAGCAGGTCCAGCAGCGGCTCCAGCGCGGACTCCGCCTTGAGGTCGACGTTCCAGCGCGCCTCGGGGAACTCCTCCAGCAGCTCCTCGAAGAGCGGGAGCGGCTCGCGGCCGTCGACCCGGGCCCGGCGCACGGCCCGCCAGGGGAGCTCCGCGATGGCGCCGTGGCTGTCGGTGACCCGGTCCAGGGTCGGGTCGTGGAAGGCCACCAGCTTGCCGTCCGACGTGGTGTGCACATCGGTCTCCAGATAGCGGTAGCCGAGGCCGACCGCGCGCCGGAAGGCGGCGGCGGTGTTCTCCAGGCCGTCCGCGGCCCCGCCCCGGTGGGCGAAGGGCAGCGGTGCGGGGTGGTCGAGGTAGGCGTGGCGGAGGCGTGGTGCGGTGGTCACTTCCGCAGTATCGCGCGCGCAGGTGAAGACCCGGTGCCGGCCACCACACGGGACGGTGCCGGGGGCAGCCCGGAGATCGCGAAGCGGCGGAGGAAGAACTGCGCCAGCGGGCCGATGGCCAGGGCGTAGAGCACCGTGCCGACGCCGATCGAGCCGCCGAGGAGGAAGCCGGCCACCAGCACCGTCACCTCGATGCAGGTCCGCACCAGCCGCACCGGGCGGCCGGTCCGCAGATGCAGCCCGGTCATCAGGCCGTCGCGCGGGCCGGGCCCGAACCGGGCCGCGATGTAGAGGCCGGTCGCCGCGCCGTTCAGGACGACCGCGAAGGCGAGCAGCGGGATGCGGGCGCCGAGGGAGGACAGTTCCGGAAACCAGGCCAGGGTCAGGTCCATCACGACCCCGAGGATCACCACGTTCGACACCGTGCCCAGACCGGGGCGCTGGCGCAACGGGATCCACAGCAGCAGGATCAGCGCGCCGAAGGCGACGGTGACCGTACCGATCGACAGCCCCGTATGCCGGGAGATGCCCTGGTTCAGTACGCTCCAGGGCTCCAGGCCCAGGTCGGCGCGGAGCATCAGCCCCATGCTCACGCCGTACAGCACCAGCCCCGTGTAGAGCTGGACCAGCCGGCGCGCCAGCACTCCGCGCGGCGAGCCGGACTCCCTCGTCATGGACACGAAATTTCCCCCTCATGGCAGGATTGGACCGAGGCATGACACCATGTGGCATGTCCGGGCTCGCGAAGTAGAGCCAATTGCGGGAAGGTGGACTGATCTTCATGGCCCAGTGGACTTCAGCCGTCGGCGCGCCCCAACTCGCCCGGCTGCTCCGGTCGCAGGACTCCCGCGAGGTCCAACTCGCGGGCGGCGGACGCCGGTTGCCCGCCTACCGCGGCCTCGCCGACGGCATCCGCCTCCTCGTGCTCGAAGGCCGGATACCGGTCGCCGCCCGGCTCCCCGCCGAACGCGAACTGGCCGCCGCCTTCGGCGTCAGCCGCACCACCGTCGCCGCCGCCTACGAAGCGCTGCGCGCCGAGGGGTTCCTGGAGTCCCGGCGCGGCTCCGGCAGCTGGACCGCCGTCCCCGCCGGCAACCCCCTGCCCACCCGCGGCCTGGAGCCACTGCCCCCCGAGGCCGCCGGCTCCATGATCGACCTGGGCTGCGCCGCCCTCCCGGCCCCCGAGCCCTGGCTCACCCGCGCCGTCCAGGCCGCGATGGCCGACCTCCCGCTCTACGCCCACACCCACGGCGACTACCCGGCGGGCCTGCCCGTCCTGCGCCAGGCCCTGGCCGACCGCTACACCGCCCGCGGCATCCCCACCATGCCCGAACAGATCATGGTGACCACCGGCGCGATGGGCGCGGTCGCCGCCATCTGCCGCCTCTGTACCAGCCCCGGCGAGCGGGTGGCCGTCGACTCGCCCTCCTACGCCAACATCCTCCAGCTGATGCGGGACGCCGGCGCCCGGCTCGTCCCGGTCGCCCTCGGGGAGCGGCTGACCGGCTGGGACATCCCCGTCTGGCGCCAGGTGATGCGCGACGCCGCGCCCCGCATGGCGTACGTCGTCGCCGACTACCACAACCCCACCGGCACCCTCGCCACCGAGGACCAGCGCCGCCGCCTCGTCGACGCCGCCCGCTCCGCCGGCACCCTGCTCGTGGTCGACGAGACCATGACCGAGCTCCGGCTCGACCCGGAGACCGAAGCCCCGCCGCAGGTCTGCTCGTTCGACCCGGCCGGCAGCGCGGTGATCACCGTCGGATCGGCGAGCAAGGCCTTCTGGGCCGGGATGCGGATCGGCTGGGTGCGCGCCGCCCCCGACATCATACGCAGCCTGGTCGCCGCCCGCGCCTACTCCGACCTCGGCTCACCGGTCCTCGAACAGCTCGCCATCGCCTCGCTGCTGGACGGCGAAGGCTGGGAGCAGGCCGTCGGCATCCGGCGGGACCAGGCCCGGGAGAACCGCGACGCCATCGTCGCCGCGCTCCACCGCCACCTCCCGGACTGGGAGTTCAGCGTGCCGCACGGCGGCCTCACGCTCTGGGTGCGCACCGGCGGACTGTCCGGCTCGCGGATCGCCGAGGCGGGGGAGCGGCTGGGCGTACGGGTGCCTTCCGGCCCGCGGTTCGGCGTGGACGGCGCGTTCGAGGGCTTCGTCCGGCTGCCGTTCACGGTCAGCGGAGCGGTCGCCGACGAGGCAGCGGTCCGGCTGGCCGGCGCCGCCCGACTGGTCGCCACGGGCGCGCCGGTGGACACCGAACCACGGCACTCGTTCGTTGCCTGACAGCCCGTCAACTGCCGGGCGCGGCAAGGCGCTCAACCCTCCGCGCGCAGTGCCTCCACCGAGCCGCCCCGGGCCGCCCGGGACTCGCCGCCCTTGACGATCGACACCCGGGGCGCCGGCCCCACCGGCTCGGCGGCGGCCACCGACGCGTCCCCCGACGGCTCCTCGCCGGCCGGGACCGCCCGCTCCGGCAACAGGGCCAGCACGGCCTGCCGGTGCGCCTCGCCGGTCGCCTCGTCCAGCGGATCGGGGGTCGCGGGCACCTGCAGGCGCAGCACCTCGGCGGTCCCCAGCCGCACGTAGCCGCGCCCCGGCGGCACGCTCGCCGTCGGCGTGGTGTGCGGCGGCGCCCCGAGCACCGCCCGCACCTCCTCCGCCGTGGCGGACCCGAGCACCACCCGCGCCTTGGTGTGCGCCCGCACGGCCTCGCCGAGCAGCTCGGCGTTCTCGAACTGCTCCGCCACGACCACCGTCACCTGGGCCGCCCGGCCGTGCCGCAGCGGCACCTGCAGCCACCGCTGGGGGTCCTCCCGCCCTTCCGCGGACGCGAGGTGGGTCAGTGCCGACGGCCGGTCCACCAGGATCCACAGCGGCCGCCGGACATCCTCCGGTACGGGCCGGCCGGCCTGCCGCGCACGGTTCGCGGTGACCAGCCGCCGCTCGGTCTCCTGCGCGGCCCACTCCAGCGCCGTCAGCGCCCCGGCCAGCCCGCTCTCCACGCCCAGCACGCCCCGGCGGCCGGCCAGGCAGCCGAACTCACCGGCGCCGCCGCCGTCCACGACCAGCAACTCGCCGTGCTGCAGCGCCTGCAACGCGATCGAGCGCAGCAGCGTCGTACTGCCGGCGCCCGGCGGCCCCATGGCCAGCAGATGCGGCTCCGTGGAGCGCTGGCCGGTGCGCCACACCACCGGGGGCGCGTCGCGGGGCCCCGCGTCGCCGTCGACCGGCAGCGTCCGCCGCACCGCGTCGGCGTCGGTGAACCCGAGCACCGTCTCGCCCGGCGAGGTGACGAAGCGCTGCGCGGCGATATCGGTCGGCAGCGCGGCGAGCGCGGTCACGGTCAGCTGGTTGGTCAGCTCGTCCCAGGCGAAGTGGTACTCCCGGCCACGGCCGGCCTTGGCGTACAGCACCTGCTCGATGCGGACCCGGGACTGGTCCTCACCATCGGTGAAGTACGGCGGGTACTTCAGCCGGAGCCGCGCCAGCCGCCCGTCGTCGAAGGCGTACTCGGGGAACACCGCCGTCCAGTCACCGCCGGGCGCGTACAGCGGACCCGGGTCGCCCTCGACGGCCAGATACGGCACCAGCGCCTCGTACAGCGCCCGCAGCCGCTCGGTCTCCGCCTCACTGGGGCCGGTCTCCACCGGGACGCGTTCCCGTCCCGCCCAGGCCCCCGCGATCATCGTCGCGATCAGCGCCAGAAGCGGCCCGTACGGCACCAGCGCCACGATCAGCACGCACGCGCCGATGAAGAACAACGCCGGTCCGCGCTGCTCCCTGGGCGTCTCGGCCCACCGCCCCCGGCCGGCCACCGCCAGCCGGCGCAGCCCCCGGCCGATGGTGATCAGCGGGTGGAACACGTCCGAGGCGCCGTCGGCGGCGCTGCGCGCGACATCGCGCCCGCGCAGCAGCGACACGCTCTGCGCCACACGGGCGAGCGGTACGCGGTCGGTCAGGATGCGGGGCAGAGGACGCCGGGCCACATCGTCTCCAGGTGCTCGTGCGGTGGTCGGAGGAGCTCGGTCGGGCGGCGGGCCGGGGGCGGGCGGCGCGTGGCGGCCGCCCCGCCCCCTGGCCGCTGATCGGGAGGGGCCCGAAGGGGGAGGGACCCAGGGGGCACCCCGGGGGAGGCACTCCTAAAGCTTGATCCCCCCGAGGAGGCTCGCCAGGCTCGCCCCGCCGGCCTTGATGCTCGGCGCGATGGCGGAGCTCGCGAGGTAGAACCCGAAGAGCGCGGAGACCAGCGCGTGGGACAACTTGAGGCCGTCTTTGCGGAAGAACAGGAAGACGATGACACCGAGCAGGACGACGCCGGAAATGGACAGAATCATGGGGTGTTCTCTCCTGGGTGGTGGGGACGGTCACCTTGAGTTCTTCCAGCCTCACAGGTCGCATCAAGCCATAAGAAGCCGCAAACGGGTGATTTGTCGTTGAAATTCCCTATATGGGCGCAGCTTCAGGGCGTGTCGCCCCGGCGTGTCCGGCACCGCCGCCCGGCCGGCCCCGTGCACCCCCGGCGCGTCGCGAACCGCCCCCGCCGACCCGGCACAATCGTGGGGTGCCGAAGTCCAAGAAGAAGCCGGCCGGCCCGCCGCGCCGCCCCGCCGCCGTGACCCCCGCCGCGCCCTGCCCCTGCGGCCGCGCCGCCACCTACGCCGACTGCTGCGCCCCCTTCCACCAGGGCAGCGCCGCCGCCCCGACCGCGGAGCGGCTGATGCGCTCGCGCTACAGCGCCTTCGCCGTCGGTGACACCGGCTACCTGCTGCGCACCTGGCACCCGTCCACCCGGCCGGCCGCCCTCGACCTCGAACCGGCGCAGCACTGGACCCGCCTGGAGATCCTGGGAGCCACCGGCGGCAGCACCTTCCACACCGAGGGCACGGTGGAATTCCGCGCGCACTACACCCTGCACGGCCACGCCGACAGCCAGCACGAACACAGCCGCTTCGTCCGTCAGGACGGCGCCTGGGTCTACCTCGACGCGCTCCCGGACGCCTGAGGAACCCGCGGAGTCAGTCGATGTCGCGGCCCCGCAGCTGGTCGATCTCCCGGCGGTCGCGCTTGGTGGGACGCCCGGTGCCGCGGTCGCGGAGGCCCATCAGCGGGATCTCCTCGCGGGGCGGGGGCGGCGGGCTGTTGTCGACGAAGCACTCCGCGGCGACGGCCGCGCCGACCCGCTTGCGCACCAGCCGCGAGACCACCACGATCCGCTCCCGGCCGGCGTGCCGCAGCCGCACCTCGTCGCCGCTGCGCACGGCGTGCGCCGGCTTCACCCGCTCGCCGTTGACCCGTACGTGCCCCGCCCGGCAGGCCGCCGCGGCCAGCGAACGGGTCTTGGTGAGCCGTACGGACCAGATCCAGCTGTCGATACGGGTGGTCCCCTCGTCTGAAGCCATACCGAAACTCTAGAACGGGCGGGGGAGGAGGAAAGCGCGCGGCCGGAACCCGCGGGTGAAGGGCCTAGCCGGACTTCTTGGCCGTGCCCCTTTTGGCGGCGCTTTTCTGCGCGGCGCTCTTCTTGGCCGCACTTTTGCCCGCCGTGCTCTTCGCCGCCGCATGCTTCGTCGTCGCGCTTTTCGCCGCCCCGGTCTTCGCCGCCGTGCTTTTCTTCGCCGCGCTCTTCTCCGGAGCGGACTTCGCCGCGGACTTCGTGGCCGTGGACTTCGCCGTCGTGGATTTCTTGGCGGCGGCCTTCTTCGCCGGTGCCTTTTTCGCCGGTGCCTTCTTGGCCGCGGCCTTCTCCGCCGCCCGCCGCCCCCGTATCGGCGTCACGGACGCCGACTCCGCCTCGCCCTCCGCGGCGTCCGTCCGCCCTTCCCGCGCCGCCCGCACGCTCTTCTCCAGCGCCGCGGTCAGATCGATGACCCGGGCGGACGGCCCCGGGGCGGCGGGAGCGACCGGTTCCTCGCCCTCCAGCTTGGCCGCGACCAGCTCCTCCACGGCCTCCCGGTACTCGTCGTGGAGTTCGGCCGGGTCCAGCTCACCCAGGGAGTCCATCAGGGTCTCGGCCAGCGACAGCTCGTTCTCACGGATCTGCACGGCCTCGGGGGCCACACCGGCGGCCGGCCGGATCTGGTCGGGCCACAGCAGCGCATGCATCACGATCGCCCCCTCGTACGCCCGCAGCATCGCCAGCGACTCCCGGCCGCGCATCGCCACCTTGCCGATCGCGACCTTCCGGTGGTGCTCCAGCGCCTCCCGCAGCAGGGCGTACGGTTTGGTGGCGGCCGCCCCGTTGGGGCCCAGGTAGTACGCCTTGTCCAGCTGGAGCGGGTCGATCTCGCCGGGGTCGACGAAGGACAGGATCGTCAGCGTCTTGGACGTCGGCATCGGCAGCCGCGACAGTTCGTCGTCACTGACCGGCACGATGATGTCGTCGCCCGGCGGCTGGTAGCCCTTGCCCACCTCTTCGTTCGGAACTTCCTCACCATCGAGCTCACAGATCTTGCGGTACTGGATCTGCGCCCCGTCCTTTTCGTGAATGCGGACGAAAGAGACCGACGAGGTCCGGTCCGTGGCGCTGTACGTCTTCACGGGGATGGTGACCAGTCCGAAGGAAATTGACCCATTCCAGATAGAACGCATATTTCATCCCTTGTGTGGGATTCTCATCGTATGTCGCCGATCACCATGGTGGAGGGGCGGCGCCTCTCGCTGACCAACCTGGACAAGGTCCTCTATCCGGAGACCGGCACCACCAAGGGTGAGGTGCTGCACTACTGCACCACCACCGCGGACGCGCTGCTCGCGCACCTGCGGGACCGGCCGCTGTCCTTCCTGCGCTACCCCGACGGGCCCGACGGCCAGCGCTTCTTCACCAAGAACGTGCCGCCCGGCACGCCCTCCTGGGTGAAGACCTGCGACGTCCCCCATTCGACGTCCGGACCCACCCGGCAGGTCGTGATCGACGGCCTCGCCGCCCTGGTCTGGGCCGCGAACCTGGTCGTCGAACTGCACACCCCGCAATGGACGTGCCGGGCACCCGGCATCGCCGACCGGCTGGTGTTCGACCTGGACCCCGGAGAGCCCGCCACCGTCGTGGAGTGCTGCCTGGCGGCCCGGTGGCTGCACGCCCGGCTGGCCGCCGACGGCCTGGACGCACACGCCAAGACCAGCGGCTCCAAGGGACTGCACCTCATCGTGCCCATCGAGCCGGCCCCGTCCGAACGGGTCACCGCCTACGCCCGGCACCTCGCCGTCGAGGCCGCCCGGGCCCTGCCCGACCTCGTCGTCCACAAGATGACCAGGTCGCTGCGCCCGGGCAAGGTCTTCATCGACTTCTCGCAGAACTCCGCCGCCAAGACCACCGCCGTCGCCTACACCCTCCGCGCCCGCGCCACCCCCACCGTCTCCACCCCCGTCACCTGGGACGAGGTGGCCGACTGCACCGACCCGGCCCAACTCACCTTCCTCTTCAGCGACATCGCCCCCCGCTGCGCCGCCCACGGCGATCTGCTCGCCCCGCTCCTGGACCCCGACCGTGCCCGACCGCTACCGGGAGCGGCATAGATTGTCCCCATGATCGAGGGGACATCGGACGACACCATGCAACTGCGCGTCACCGGCCCGGAGATGGCCGCCGGCAAGGCGACCACGGGGGACGAGGAACCCGCGGGCGGCCTGGCCCGCTCCTCGCTCCTGATGGCGGTGGGCACCGTGGTGTCCCGCGCCACCGGACTCTTCCGGAACGTGCTCCAGGCGGCCGCACTCGGCACCGGACTGCTCGCCACCACCTACAACACCGCCAACGTCGTCCCGATGAGCCTCTACACCCTGCTGATCGGCGGCGCGCTCAACTCCGTGCTCGTACCGCAACTGGTCCGGGCCCGGGCCGAGCACCCGGACGGCGGCCGGGCCCACGAGCAGCGGCTGGTCACCCTCGTCCTCGCCGTGCTCGCAGTCGGCACCCTGCTCTCGGTGTGGGCCGCCCCGCAGATCGTCGCGCTCTACACCCCCGACACACCCCGGACCCACACCGCCTTCGCGCTCACCGTCGTCTTCGCCCGCTTCCTGCTCCCGCAGATCTTCTTCTACGGGCTCTTCTTCATCCTCGGCCAGGTCCTCAACGCCCGCAGCAAATTCGGCGCGATGATGTGGACACCGGTCCTCAACAACGTCGTGCTGATCGCGATGTTCGGCCTCTACCTCGGGCTGCTGGCCGGCCCCGACCGGATCGAGGACATCACCCCCGGCCAGATCGATCTGCTCGGCCTCGCCACCACCGGCGGCATCGCCCTGCAGGCCCTGGCCCTGGTCCCGTTCGTGCACGCGGCCGGCTTCCGCTTCCGGCCGCGCTTCGACTGGCGGGGCAGCGGCCTCGGCAAGAGCCTCGCCGCGGCCCGCTGGAAACTGCTGTTCGTGCTCGCCAACCTGGCCGCGATGACCGTCGTCACGCACTACGCCGGCGCCGCCGACCGCCAACTCCCCACCGCGGGCGTCGGATACACCGGGTACAGCCTGGCCCAGACCATCTGGGTGCTGCCGCAGTCCATCGTGACCGTCTCCCTGGTGACCGCCCTGCTGCCCCGGATGAGCCGGGCGGTCGCCGAGCACCGCCTGGACGACCTGCGAAGCGACCTCTCCCGGGCCCTGCGCGTCAGCGGCGTGCTCATCGTCCCGGCCGCCTTCTTCTTCGTCGCGCTCGGCCCGCAGACCGCCCAACTGCTCTTCGCCCACGGCTCGGTGAACGCCGCCTCGGCCGCACCCGCCGGCCACATGCTGCAGGCGTTCGGCCTCGGCCTGATCCCGTTCTCCGCCCAGTACCTGCTGCTGCGCGGCTTCTACGCCTTCGAGGACACCCGTACGCCGTTCTGGACCGGCGCCGGCATCGCCGCCCTCAACATCGCCCTGGCCACCGCCTGCCACCTGCTGCTGCCGGCCCGCTGGGCGGTCACCGGCATGGCCGCCGCCTACACCGTCGCCTACGGGGCCGGGCTGCTGCTCACCGCGCTGCTGCTGCGCCGGCGCCTCTCCGGCCGCCTCGACGGCCGCCGGCTGTGCCGGACCTACGGCAAGCTGACCGGCGCCGCCGCCGTGGCCGGCGCGGTGGCCTGGGCCGTGGCCCGGGCGTGCTCCGGGACCCCCGTCCCGCACTTCTGGGCCCCCGTCCTGGCGCTGGTCGCCGGCGGCCTCACCATGGCCGTGCTCTTCGTGGCACTCGCCCGGCTCCTCAAGGTCACCGAACTGCGCACCCTGCCCGGCCTGCGGTGAACCACAGGCCGGTGGCTCGCCTCGCGCCGGCCGGTCACACCGCGTGCGGCCGGGCCCAGGACGACCGGCCGGCCGCCTCGATCCAGCCGATGACGGCCCGGACCGTGGCGTCGCCCAGCCCCGAAATCTCCGCGACCACGACCGCGTCGTCGGCCTCCGACGCGATGCCGGCGGCGGTCAGCGCGGCCTGAAGGTCCGGCCGCCGATGACCGGGCAGTGCCACCGGCCCCTGCAGCCGCTCCTCGGGACGCGGCGGCAGCGGCCGGTCATCGGCCCGCCAGGGCCCGCCCGGCACCCGGTCCTCAGGACGCGGCGGCGGCAGCCGCAGATCGAGCGGCAGCGCCAGGGTGTCCAGCCGGTCCTCGGCACGCGGCGGGGCGAGCGTGTATTCCGGTGCCGCGCCGTACGGCGGGGGAGTGGGACGGTCGAGCGGCATCGGGACCTCCACGGCTCGCGGGAACGGATCAGCTCTGACAACCCTCCGGAAGCCGCGAATGCCCCGCCTGGTTGCGGCGCACGCACGGATTCACCCGATGGGACCACGCGGAACCGGCCGGGCTGGTTACGGTGATCCGATGCCGCTCACCGACGCACCGGCGCCGCCGGATCCGTACTGGAACCACAACGTGCACTACCACCGGCTGGTGCTGGACGCGGTGCCGGACGGCTGTGCGCGGGCGCTGGACGTCGGCTGCGGCGACGGCCTGCTGGTACGCAAACTGGCCCGGCGGATCGGCGAGGTGACCGGCGTGGACCGCTCCGCCGCGATGCTGCGGCTGGCCCGGGAGAGCAGCACCAAAGCCCCCAACGCCACCTTCCTGGCCGCCGACTTCATGGCGGACGGTGCCCTGCCGGGCGGCTACGACCTCGTCACGGCCGTGGCCGTCATCCACCACACGGAGTTCGCCGCCGCGGCCCGTCGTCTGACCGGGCTGCTGGCGCCCGGCGGCCGCCTGGTGGTCGTCGGGCTGGCCGCCAACAAAACCCCCTGGGACTGGCTCGTCAGCGGCGCCGGCCTTCCCGCCGCCCGCTTCCAGGCCCGCCGCCACGGCGGCAAGTCCGGGCCGCCCGGCATGCCGGTCATGGACAGCGTCATGACGTGGGGCGAGGTCCGGCGCGCCGCCCGCGCCTGCCTGCCCGGCAGCCGTTACCGGCGCCATCTGCTGTGGCGCTATTCGCTGGTCTGGGACACACCGCGGGGCTGACGCCGTGAGGCGACGCCTGCGACGACGCCTTGATGCCGCGTGCCCTCGTATCTCGCATCGCCGCACATTCTGAAACGACCGATCCAAAATGCGGTACAGTCCTGTCCATCCAAGTAATGTAACGATCGGTCCAGAAAGGTGGGGTGGACGGCCAGATGACCATGCCGCGCCCTGTATACGTGCTGGCCATGGGGGTTTTCGCCATGGTGACCAGCGAGTTCGTGGTGGCCGGGCTGATGCCCCAGATGGCCGCCGGACTGGCGGTGAGCGTCCCTCAGATCGGCTATCTCATCACCGCTTTCGCGGTGGCCATGGCGGTCGGCGGGCCCTTCCTCACCATCGCCGTACTGAAACTGCGCCAGAAGACGGCGCTGATGCTGCTGTTCGCCATATTCCTGGCCGGCAACGTGCTGGCCGCCCTCGCCCCGGACTACGGGGTGATGCTGGTCGCCCGCATCGTCACCGGGGTCGCCTCACAGGCCTTCTTCGGCGTCACCGTCTCCCTGTGCGTCCAGCTGACCCGCCCGGAGTTCCGCGGCCGGGCCATCGCGGTCGCCATGAACGGGCTGATGCTCGGCACCCTGCTGGGACTGCCGCTGTCGACGGTCGTCGGGGAACGCCTCGGCTGGCGGGCGGCGTTCTGGGTGATCTCGGCCATCGCCGTACTGGCCGCGCTCGCCACCCTCGCCGGCGTGCCGCGCCTGGGCCGGGCCGAGGGCAGCGGCAGCGTACGGGAGGAACTCGCGGCCTTCCGGAAGCCCCGGCTGTGGCTGGTGCTGTCCACCAGCACCCTGATCATCGGCGCCACCTTCGCCGCGTTCAGCTACTTCCACCCGCTGCTCACCGAGGTCACCGGCTTCTCGGCGGGCACCGTGCCGCTGCTGCTCCTCGGCTACGGTGCCGCCACCGTCGTCGGCAACACCGTCGTCGGGCGACTGGCGGACCGGTACACCGTCGGCGTCCAGTTCGTCGGACTGACGCTGAACGCGCTCTTCCTCGCCGCCTTCGCCCTCCTCGCGGACCGCGCCGTACCGGCCGTGCTGCTGATGACGGGGATCGGACTGGTCGGCGTCACGATGAACCCGGCCATGGTCGTAAGGGTCCAACGCGCCGGAAACGCCGGCCCGTTGGTGAACACCGTGCACACCTCCTTCATCACCCTCGGCGTCATCGTCGGCTCCTCCGCCGGCGCCCTGGCCATCGCCTCCGCGGGCCTACGCGCCCCGTTGTGGCTCGGCGCGGCCCTGGCGCTCCTGGGCCTCGCGACACTCCTCCCGGAACGGGGCCGCCTCCCACGCACCTAGCGGTTGCGCTTTGCGGCGCCCCCGTACGTACCTGGCTTTCCCGCCGCGGGGCGTCTCGCCGTTGCGCTTTGCGGCGCCGCGTACGTAGTTGTCTGCGGCGCCGCGGGGCTTGGTCTCCGTTGCGCCTGCGGCGGGCTGGGTGGGTGTCGGGTGCGGTGACGGACCTCCGGGGCCGGTTGTGTGGACTGCTGACGCTTTACGTCCACACAAC
>NZ_JBIDAJ010000025.1:47145-102424 GCF_043202395.1 Streptomyces sp. NPDC048197 | reverse complement strand
CCAACGGGAGGGGACGGGCCGGAGGGGCCGGTTGTGTGGACGTAAAGCGTCAGCAGTCCACACAACCGGCCCCGGAGGCCCGTCACCGCACCCGAAACACCACCAGCCCGCCGCAGGCGCAACGGCGAGAAACCACCGCGGCGGGACAGACGAGTACGTACGGGGCGCCGCAGAGCGGCTAGCGGCGAGCCCCGCGGCGGGACAGACGGGTACGTGGGAGGCGCCGCAAAGCGCAACGGCGAGCAACACCCACGGCGCCGCAGCCAACTACGTGGGGCAAACACCTACACCGTGAGGACGATCTTGCCGAAGAGGTCGCCCTCCGCCATCTTCGCGAAGCCCTCGCGGGCGCGGTCCAGGGGCAGGGTGGAGTCGATCACCGGGCGGATCCCCTTCGCGGCGCAGAAGCTGAGCAGGCCGGCCAGTTCCTCCTTGCTGCCCATCGTCGAGCCGACGATCTTCAGCTCCAGGAAGAAGATCCGGTTCAGCTCCCCGCTCTTGGGGGTGAAACCGCTGGTGGCGCCGGAGATCACGAGCGTTCCGCCGGGGCGCAGCGACTTGACGGAGTGCGACCAGGTGGCGGCGCCGACGGTCTCGATCACCGCGTCCACCCGCTGCGGCAGCCGCTCCCCGCTGGCGAACACCGCCTCCGCGCCGAGCTCCAGGGCGCGCTTGCGCTTGGCCTCGTCGCGGCTGGTGGCGAAGACCCGCAGGCCGGCCGCGGCGCCGAGGACGATGGCGGCGGTCGCGACGCCGCCGCCCGCGCCCTGGACCAGCACGCTGTCCCCGGGGCGCACGCCCCCGTTGGTGAACAGCATCCGGTACGCGGTCAGCCAGGCGGTGGGGAGGCAGGCGGCCTCCTCGAAGGAGAGCTCCTTCGGCTTGGGCAGCACGTTCCAGGTGGGGACGGTGACCTGCTCGGCGAAGGAGCCCTGGTAGCGCTCGGTGAGGATGGAGGGCTTCTCCTTGGGGCCGACGCCGTGACCGGTCTGGCCGATGACGGAGTGCAGGACGACCTCGTTGCCGTCCGCGTCGATCCCGGCGGCGTCGCAGCCGAGGATCATCGGCAGCGCGTCCTCGGTGATGCCCACCCCGCGCAGCGTCCACAGGTCGTGGTGGTTGAGCGAGGCGGCCTTGACGTTGACGGTCGTCCAGCCGGGGCGTACGTCGGGGGCCGGGCGGTCCCCCAACTCGAGGCCGTTCAGCGGCTGGTCACGGTCGATGCGGGCGGCATAGGCAGCAAACATGATCCCAACGTAGGCCGCGGGCGGGCGCCGCGGTACCGCGCACGGGTGTGACACGCACCGCGCCACCCGGCCGCAAACCGGCACAACGGCCGCGCACCTCACCAGGTCGCTCATCGCGAACGGGCCGGGCCCGCACCCTGAGGGAGGTGCGGGCCCGGCCCGTTGCACGGGAGCGGCAAGGCCGCCGGGGCTCAGCGGCGTGCCACGCCCTCGGCGCGGGCGGCGGCGGCCACGGCGGCGGTGACGGCCGGGGCGACCCGCTCGTCGAACGGCGAGGGGATGACCCGGTCGGCGCTCAGTTCGTCGGCGACGACGGCGGCCAGTGCCTCGGCGGCGGCGAGCTTCATGCCCTCGGTGATCCGCGACGCGCGCACCTGCATGGCGCCGGCGAAGATGCCGGGGAAGGCGAGCACGTTGTTGATCTGGTTGGGGAAGTCGCTGCGTCCGGTGGCCACCACGGCCGCGTACTTGTGCGCGACGTCGGGGTGGATCTCCGGGGTGGGGTTGGCCATCGCGAAGATCAGCGAGTTCTTCGCCATCTTCGCCACCGCCGCCTCCGGCACGGTGCCGCCGGAGACGCCGATGAAGACGTCGGCGCCGTCCAGCGCCTGCTCCAGCGAACCGGTCAGCCCGGCCTTGTTGGTGAAGCCGGCCAGGTCGCGCTTGACGTCGGTGAGGTCCTCGCGGTCGGCGGAGACCACGCCCTTGCGGTCGCAGACCGCGACGTCGCCGATGCCCGCCTCGATGAGGATCTTGGCGATGGCGACCCCGGCCGCGCCGGCGCCGGAGATGACCGCGCGCAGCTGCCCCAGCGAGCGGTCGGTGAGCTTCGCGGCGTTGCGCAGCGCGGCGAGCGTGACGACGGCCGTGCCGTGCTGGTCGTCGTGGAAGACCGGGATGTCCAGGGCTTCCTGGAGCCGGCGCTCGATCTCGAAGCACCGCGGCGCCGAGATGTCCTCCAGGTTGACGCCGCCGAAGGACGGTGCCATCCGGACGACGGTCTCGATGATCTCGTCGGTGTCGGTGGTGGCGAGCGCGATCGGCACCGCGTCCACTCCGCCGAACTGCTTGAACAGGATGGCCTTGCCCTCCATCACGGGGAGGGAGGCCTCCGGGCCGATGTCGCCCAGACCCAGCACCGCGGTGCCGTCCGTGACGACCGCGACGACCTGGGACTTCCACGTGTAGTCGTGCACGAGCTCGGGCTGCTCGGCGATGGCGCTGCACACCTTGGCGACACCCGGCGTGTATGCGAGGGACAGGTCGTCCTTGTCGCGCACCGGGACGGTTGCCTGAATGGCCATCTTGCCGCCGCGATGCAGCGCGAAGGCCGGATCGAAGGTGCCGTCGGGCGCTGTGCCCGGGTCTTCGTCCGCGCCGGTATTGCCGTCGCTGGCGGGATTGACGATCTCCGCTGCCACTTGTCTTACCCCTTTTATTCGTAAATCTGCTGAGGGTGACCACTCCCTGGTTAAGGGGTGGGCGGGCACCGCGTCCGCGCCCTGCGTGACGGTTGGCCGCCGCGCGGGGGGAGGTACGGACGCCGGGCGCGCCGCACACGCGCCCTGAGCCCCGGATGAGGGGTGTAACGCACCTTTCTACCCGACGGGCGCGGGCCCCGACGAGTCAGATTCATTACCCTCGGGTTGAGAGGCCCGACAATAACGGCGAAATGGACGAAAAAGGCAGAAGAGCCATGAGTCCGCTGTCCGGATTTCGAGACGCCTGGAGCGAACCTAACGGCCCCTGGCTTCCCACGGGACGCTGGTTTCGCATCTGCCACAGGGCCGTCACCTCCGCTTCCCCGTCCGTTATCCGATTTTGACCTGTACGACAGTCCGAATACCGGAGTCCGGATGGCAAGATTCCGTCACCAACCGAGGTCGCGACGCTCGAAGGGGTGCGCACGGCCCCTTCGTCACGTCTTTGTCACGTCGGCTTCTCCACCCGCAGGAGGATCAGCATGACCGCAAGCACCACGCGCCGCCCGGCCGCCGGCAGGCACCGTAAAGCCGTGGCCGCCGCGGCCGCGGTCGTCGCCTCGCTGATGGTGCTCAGCGCCTGCGGCGACCAGACCGACGCGGCGATCGCCCGGCGTGAGGCGCAGAAGAACCGGAACGTCCACGCGCCGCTGTTCAAGCTGTTGCCGAAGGACGTGCAGGAAAAGGGCCTCCTCCAGGTCGGCTCGGACATCACCTACAAGCCGGTGGAATTCCGATCGAACGGCGCGATCGAGGGCATCGACCCGGACCTCGCGGCGGCGATGAGCAAGGAGCTGGGCATCAAGCTCAACTTCAACAACGCCACCTTCGACACCCTCATGGGCGGTCTGAAGTCCAAGCGCTACGACATCGCGATGTCGGCGATGACGGACACCAAGGAGCGCCAGGAGGGCATCGACAGCAACACCGGCAAGAAGATCGGCCAGGGCGTCGACTTCATCGACTACCTCAACGTCGGCGTCTCGCTGTACACCCAGAAGGGCAAGACCAACGGCGTCGACGGCTGGGAAACGCTGTGCGGCAAGAAGATCGCGGTCCAGCGCGGCACGGTCTCGCACGACCTGGCCAAGGACAAGTCGAAGGCCTGCCAGAAGAACGGCGAGGAGCCGATCTCCATCGAGGCGTTCGACAACGACTCCGAGGCCCAGACCCGGCTGCGTACCGCGGGCGTGGACGCCGTCTCCAGCGACTACCCGGTCGCGGCGTACGCGGTGAAGGTCTCCGGGCACGGCAAGGATTTCCAGATGGTCGGCGGCGCGCCCCTCAAGGCGGCCCCGTACGGCATCGCCGTCCCCAAGGGCCAGGAGAAGCTCCGTGACGCCCTCAAGGCGGCCGTGGAACTCGCGATCAAGAATCGCTCGTACGCCAAGGTCCTGGACAAGTGGGACGTCAAGGACGCGGCGGTCAAGGAAGTGAAGCTCAACGGCGGCAGCTGAGCCGCCGGCAGCCGTCCCGTCCCCTCCGGCCCTCCCGCCGAATGCTGAAAGGCAACCTCCGTGTCAGTTGACGTCGACAAGCCGGCCCAGCCGCCGGCGGACGCCCCGCCCCCGCCCGAGTCCATCAAGGCCATCCCGGTCCGCCACTACGGGCGCTGGGTCGCGGCGCTCGTGGTCATCGGGCTGGTCGCGCTGCTGTTCCGGGCCTTCGCCTCCGGGAACGTCAACTGGGGCGCCATCCCCCAGTACATGTTCAACGGGGACATCCTCAAGGGCCTGCGCAACACCCTGCTGATCACCGTCCTGTCGATGATCATCGGCATCGTGCTCGGCGTGATCCTGGCCGTGATGCGCCAGTCCAAGAACCCGGTGACGTCGACCGTCGCGTGGTTCTACGTCTGGTTCTTCCGCGGCACCCCGGTGTACGTCCAGCTGTTCCTCTGGTTCAACCTGGGCCTGGTCTTCCAGTACATCGACATCATGCCGATCTACAAGGACGAGTGGTCGGACTTCATGACCCCGTTCCTGTGCGCGCTGCTCGGCCTCGGCCTCAACGAGGCCGCGTACATGGCCGAGATCTGCCGGGCCGGCCTGAACGCCGTCGACGAGGGCCAGACCGAGGCGGCGCACGCGCTGGGCATGAGCCACGGCAAGACGCTGCGCCGGATCATCGTGCCGCAGGCGATGCGGGTGATCGTGCCGCCGACCGGCAACGAGGTCATCAACATGCTGAAGACCTCCTCGCTGGTCATCGCCGTGCAGTACTACGACCTCCTGCAGGCCGCGCAGAACGTCGGCCGGGACTCCGGTGTCGTGGTCGAGATGCTGATCCTCGCCGCGACCTGGTACCTGATCGCCACCACGGTGCTCAGCATCGGCCAGTACTACCTGGAGCGCTACTACGCGCGGGGCTCCAGCCGCCAGCTCCCGCCCACTCCGCTCCAGCGCGCCAAGGCGCGGCTGTCCGGCGGCTTCAACCGCTCCGCCGGAGGTGTCGGATGACCAGCAAGCTGACGACGAAGACCGCCGGCAGCAGCGGCGGCCCGATGGTCAAGGCCGAGGGCGTCCACAAGTCCTTCGGCGCGGCGCACATCCTCAAGGGCATCGACCTGGAGGTCGCGCCCCGGGAGGTCTTCTGCCTGATCGGCCCGTCCGGTTCCGGCAAGTCGACGTTCCTGCGCTGCATCAACCACCTGGAGAAGATCAACGCCGGCCGGCTGTCCGTCGACGGCGAACTGGTCGGCTACCGCGAGAACAACGGCAAGCTCTACGAGCTGCGCGACCGCGAGGTCGCCGCCCGCCGCCGCGACATCGGCATGGTCTTCCAGCGCTTCAACCTCTTCCCGCACATGACCGCGATCGAGAACGTCATGGAGGCGCCGGTCCAGGTCAAGGGCGAGTCCCGGGCCGCGGCCCGGGAGCGCGCGACCAAGCTCCTGGACCGGGTCGGGCTGGCCGACAAGGCCGGGAACTACCCCTCGCAGCTCTCCGGCGGTCAGCAGCAGCGGGTGGCGATCGCCCGGGCCCTGGCCATGGAGCCGAAGCTGATGCTCTTCGACGAGCCGACCTCGGCGCTCGACCCGGAGCTGGTCGGTGACGTCCTGGACGTCATGAAGGACCTGGCGGCGGACGGCATGACGATGATCGTCGTCACCCATGAGATGGGCTTCGCCCGCGAGGTCGGCGACTCGCTGGTCTTCATGGACAACGGGGTGGTCGTCGAGTCCGGCCACCCGCGCGAGGTCCTGGGCAACCCGCAGCACGAGCGGACGAAGTCGTTCCTGTCGAAGGTGCTGTAAGGCGTTCCGGCCGGACGCGCGGTGATACGGCACGATGGGCCGCTCCCCGAGGGGGCGGCCCATCGCTGCGGTGTACGGGCGGCGCTACTTCAGCCCGAGCACCAGCGCGTCGGTGGGCGAGGACCACACCGTCCGGGCCTCGGCGAAGCCCGAGTCCCGCAGGGCGGCCGCGTGCCACGCCGCCGACGGGGTGTCGCCGTCGGCGTGCTCGCCGTAGATCTCGAAGCGCTCGGCGGTCGGCCCGGCCAGCCGCGGGTCGGCGGCGGCCAGCTGCCACCACTCGGCCCAGTCGACCGCGCCGGCAGCCTTGGCCTGGTCCATCCGGGCGTGCCGGAAGGCCCGCTCGGCCGCGTTGATCCGCGGGGTGGACGCCTCCGGCATGCGGTCGGCGTTGAGGAACACCCCGCCGTCCCGCACCAGCGTGCCGAGCTGGCCGTAGAGGGCCCGCAGGTCCTCGGTGTGCAGCCAGTGCAGCGCGGTCGCGGTGAGGACCGCGTCGTAGGAGTCGTGCGGCAGCTTCGCCGTCCAGTCCGGGTCCTTCAGATCGGCCCGTACGAACCTGACCCGGGGCTCGTTCTCGAAGTACCCTTCCGCGATGGCCAGCAGCGCGGGATCCAGGTCGACGCCCACACTCCCGGCCTCCGGGAACCGCTTCAGCAGCCGGTCGGTGATACTGCCCGTACCGCACGCGAGGTCCAGCACCCGGGGCGCGGGGCCCACCAGCGCCTCGACCATGTCGAGCATCACCCGGAACCGCTCCTCGCGGTCGGGGAGGTACCACTCCTGCTGGCGGTCCCAACTGTCCTGCCACGCCTGCCAATCGGCACCGACGACGGTCTCGGTCATCGCTTCCCCTCCACGCCGTAATACCCTAGTAATGGGCCTGCCCATTACTGCACCCATACGACCGCACCCTATCCGCCGCCCGTAAGGACTACAAGTGGAACTG
The DNA here is from genome assembly GCF_043202395.1 of Streptomyces sp. NPDC048197. Classification (NCBI taxonomy): domain Bacteria; kingdom Bacillati; phylum Actinomycetota; class Actinomycetes; order Kitasatosporales; family Streptomycetaceae; genus Streptomyces; species Streptomyces sp. NPDC048197. Next base: position 95,491 of record NZ_JBIDAJ010000025.1, on the reverse strand, counting down.
GCCTATTACTCGGACTATGCCGTGCGACTGGTCAACACCGAGCAGCCCGAGCGCGGCAGCGACAGCCTGACCTCGGTCGAGGCCGTGCGCGAGCTCTTCGGGCCCGCCCAGCAGGCGGCCCGGCGGGCGACCGACAGCGACGTCACCCGGCTGCGGGCGGTGCGCGCCCGGCTGCGCGCGGTCTTCGAGGCCGCCGCCGCCGACGACGAGGTCCTGGCGGTGGACCTGCTCAACGCGCTGATGATGGAGTTCCCGGTCAGCCCGCAGATTTCCGGCCACGAGTACCGGGACGACGACGGGCGGCCCAAATGGCACATGCACATCGCCGAGCAGGCCGCCAACGCAACGGCCGGCTTCACCGCGACCGCCTGCATGGGACTGGCCTTCCACCTCACCGAACTGGGCGTGGACCGGCTGGGCATCTGCGAGGCGGCCCCCTGCCGCCACGTCTACCTGGACACCTCGACCAACCGCTCCCGGCGCTACTGCTCCGACCGCTGCGCCACCCGCGCCAACGTCGCCGCCTACCGCGCCCGCAAACGCCTGGAGAGCGAACGCTCGGCCCGCACCGGACGGACCGCGGACGCCGCCCAGGAGAGCAGCGCGGGCACCGACCGCTGAACCCCGCGCGGCGGCCGCAGCCGCAGCCGGGCACGGGCGATGACCAGTTCGTCCGGAACCACCCCGAATTCCCGGCTGTCGTTCTCGACGAACGGATTGTCCCCCCGGACCCACCAGCCGCCGTCCTGCCGCCGCACGGCCCGCTTGACGATCAGCAGGTCCTGCCGGAACGGGTGCCGCAGCACGACCACGTCACCGGGCCGCACCACCGCGCCGTACTGCACCACCAGCTGATCACCGGGGAGCAGCGTGGGCACCATGGACGGGTTGTAGACCTCGGCCAGCCCGAACGCGCGGAGCAGCCCGGCCCGCTCCGGCCCCGGCTCCGCGCCCTCGCCCTGCTCCGGTCCGCGCTCGTCCACCCGCTCCGGCATCCCTTACCTCCCGGTCCAGCCCCGGTCCGACCCTCCCCCGGACTCCGTCCGGGGGCACCCCCATTTCGCTTCGCTCAGGTCCATCCTCCAACAGTCCCGGCCCGGCACCGGACTTTTGCCCTAAGACCCCCGGGCCGCCCGAGAAAAGCCTTCCCGCACCGAGTAATCTCGCACCTGAGAAGACGATCACGAGGAAGGACTGCACATGCTTTCCCGCCTGTTCGCGCCCAAGGTCAAGGTCAGCGCCCACTGCGACCTGCCCTGCGGCGTCTACGACCCGGCCCAGGCCCGCATCGAGGCCGAGTCGGTCAAGGCCGTCCAGGAGAAGTACCAGGCCAACGAGGACCCTGACTTCCGCACCCGCGCCGTCCTGATCAAGGAGCAGCGCGCGGAGCTGGCCAAGCACCACGTCTCGGTGCTGTGGAGCGACTACTTCAAGCCCCCGCACTTCGAGAAGTACCCCGAGCTGCACCAGCTCGTGAACGACACCCTCAAGGCGCTCAGCGCGGCCAAGGGTTCCAACGACCCGGCGACCGGCCAGAAGGCCCTCGACCTCATCGGCAAGATCGCCGACATCTTCTGGGAGACCAAGAAGGCCTGAGGCTTGCACAGGCGGCCTGACCTGCACTTCCGCGGGTGGCCCCGCCTACCTGTCCGCACCCGGTCCGCATGCCGCCGCACACGGCGGCCATGACGGAGCGGGTGCGGTCTTCTTTGCCCGGCCGCAGCCGCGCGTGGATCCGCGGCCCTCACGGCCAGGGCGAGGCGCGTCAGCGCAGGAGGAACCCTTCGTAAGTGCGCTGCCGGAGCTGGCTCTCGATCTGCTTCACGGTCTCCAGGCCGACGCTCACGATGATGAGGATGCTCGTGCCGCCGAACGGGAAATTGCTGCCGTGGAACAGCACCAGTGCCGCCGTGGGCACAAGGGCGATCAGCCCCAGGTAGAGCGCTCCCGGCCAGGTGATCCGGTTGAGCACGTAACCCAGATGGCCAGCTGTGGGTCGGCCGGCCCGGATGCCGGGGATGAACCCGCCGTGCTTCTTCATGTTGTCGGCGACTTCCTTGGGGGTGAAGGAGATGGCGACGTAGAAGAACGCGAAGACGACGATCAACAGGAAGTAAAGGGTCAGATAGACCGGTTGGTCGCCCCTGACGAGATTCGTGGCGATCCACCGGGCCCATCCGGACGCCGAGTCGCCCCCGAGATCGATCAGCGTGGGGATGGAGAGCAGCGATGAGGCGAAGATGACGGGAATGACACCCGCCTGGTTCACCTTCAGCGGGATATAGGTCGACGTGCCGCCGTAGGAACGGCGGCCGATCATTCGTTTCGCGTACTGGACCGGAATCCGGCGCTGCGCCTGCTCGACGAAGACCACCAGGCAGACCATGCAGAGGCCGACCGCGATCACGAGGCCGAACTCGCCCCAGCCGCCCAGTATTTTGCCCGACTTCTTTATCCCCCACAGGTTGGCCGGAAAGCTGGCGGCGAGGGAGGTGAACATCAGGAGGGACATGCCGTTGCCGATGCCGCGGTCGGTGATGAGCTCTCCCAGCCACATCACCACGGCGGTGCCCGCGGTCATCGTGATGACCATGACGGAGGTCCGGAAGATCGAGGTGTCCGGGACGATCTGGGCCCGGACCTGGCAGGTGGGGAAGAGTCCACCGCTTTGCGCCTTGGCCACCACGGCGGCGCCCTGGAGCACCGCCAGGCCCAGCGTCAGGTACCGGGTGTACTGGGTGATCTTCGCGGTGCCCGCCTGGCCCTCCTTCTTCAGCGCCTCCAGGCGCGGAACGACCACCGTCAGCAGTTGAAGGATGATGCTCGCCGTGATGTACGGCGTGATCCCCAGGGCGAAGACGGTGAGTTCCAGCAGCGCACCACCGCTGAACGTGTTGATCAGGCCGAAAAGGCCGCCGTTGCCGCCCCCCGCCTTGATGCACTGGGCAACGTACCGGTAATTCACCCCGGGGACCGGGACGTTCTGCCCCAAGCGGTAGAGCAGCAGGATTCCCAGCGTGAAGAGTATCTTTTTGCGAAGACCGGGCTCTTTGAACACCCTGACGAATACGGTAGGCACTTTTCAAGTCGTCCTTAATTCAGGCAGGCGTCATCGCCGGCCCGGAGCAGATTTCTGCATGCGGCCAGAGCTGACGTGACGTCAGAGAGCTCGTGATGCCGAGCAGGCCGGTGGTGGTGGTCGGCCCGAAGGTCCAGCAGCGGTGCGGCGCGGCGTTCGCGCGGGGCGAGTTGTGGAGCGTCCTTACGGCACTCCCGCTCGCTCCCCTGGCGCCGGCCCTACTTGGCCGTCGAGGTGGGGGCCGGGGCCGGCGCGGTCGCGCAGGTGCGGGTGGGGAGCGGGACCGGCACGGTCGTGGAGGTGTGGGCCGGAAGCGGGACCGGCACGGTGGTGCAGGTGCGGGGCGGGAGGGGGACCGGCGCGGTCGTGGAGGTGGGTCGGTGATGAGGAACGGCGGGCCCGCCCTGGGCGGAGGCGCTCGGCAGGACTTCCAGCCCGACGCCGAGCCCGGCGATCGTCAGCGCCGAGCCGGTGGCCATCCAGACCGTACGAGCACGCCGACGGGCCCGGACCCCGGCTTGCAGCCGCTGCCGGTGCTGGTCCTCAAAGGGGGTGTTGGCCTGGGTGTCGCGCATCATCCGCGCGAGTTCGCGCTCGAAGTCTTCCATGATGTCTCCTTTCACTTCACCGGCTCGATGGCGTCACCCAGGACCTGCCGCAACCGCGCCACGCCCCGTGACGTGAGGGACCGGGCGGTGCCCACCGGACACCCCAGCGCCTCGGCAACCTGCCCCTCGGACAGGTCCTGGTAGTAGCGCAGCACCACCGCGGCACGCTGCCGCACCGGCAGCAGCGCCAACGCGGCCTCCAACCGCGTCCGTTCCTCCACGGCAGCGGCCACATCGCCGGTCTCGGGAAGCTCCGGCAACCGCTCCACCGGACGCTCGCCCCACCAGCGACGCCGCGCCGAGCGGGCCGCCGCACGTGCCAGCACCCGGCGCACATACGCCTCCGGCGCCTGCTCGGCCACCCTCGGCCATGCGAACCACAGCTTGACCAGCGCCTCCTGCAGCAGATCCTCGGCCCGGTGACGGTCTCCGCCGGTGAGCAGATGCGCCAGGTGAAGCAGTGCCGGCCAACGAGCCGCGACGAACCGGTCGAACGCATCGGCCCGCATCTGCCCCATCAACGCCGTCCCTCCCCTCGATCACTCGCCTACGCCCCTACAAAGGCACTGACCCACGTCCCGCTATGCACTCCGCGGACGTGAGCTGCCTCACACGCCCACCTCGGCCCGTGCGTAAGCCACTTCTTTGCACCGAAAGCGCATTCCAGGTGGTGTCGGGCCGGCACGGGGCGGTTCGCCGGGTTAGTAAGGGGGCGATCCGGCCACCCGGCAGGGGCCGGCCGGGCGCCGTAGGGACGACGCGACAGGGACACGGGAGGCCGCCATGCGCTTCATGATGCTGCTCAGGACCGACGAGAACGCGATGCCCGCCGGCGGGCCCGGCGCGGAGCTGATGGAGCGGATGGGCAAGCTCCTCGACGAGATGACCGCGGCCGGGGTGCTGCTGGACACCGCGGGGCTGACGTCGAGCACACAGGGCACCCGGCTGCGGCTGTCGGGCGGGCGGATCACCGCGACCGAGGGGCCGTTCCAGGAGGACGGGGAGGTGATCGGCGGGTACGCGCTGATCCGGGCCGGCTCGCAGCAGGAGGCGGTCGGATGGGCCGAGCGCTTCCTGGGGGTGCACGGGGACGCGTGGACCCTGTCCGCCGAGGTCCGGCAGGTGGACGAGCCGGCGGCGGTCGGGGGGTGACGCCCGGGCAGGGCCCCTACGTCGCCACCGGCAGCGGCCCGTCGTGGCGGGCGAGCCAGGCGCGGTAGGCGTCGCTCGCCCAGGCGATCTCCATGTAGGAGGCGGTCAGGTCGGCGAACAGTTCGTCCGGGGTGCCGGCCGGAGTACCGTCCTGGCGGCAGGCCATGACGAGCCGGACCGCGAGCGGGTCGCCGTACAGAGGGCGGATGGCCATGCCGTGCCGGGAGCGGGCGGTCGGCTGGCAGGGGGTGACCACCTCGCCGGCCGTGACCAGGTCCACCGCGGTGAGGTAATCGCCGTGCACCACCCGGGGGTTGATTCCGGCCGCCGCCCATATACGGCGCAAACCGGCCCATTCGCCGTCCACCGTCGGGTCGACCATCCACTGGTCCTCGGCGAGGTCGGCGACCCGTACGACCTCCTGCGCGGCCGCCGGGTGGCTGTCCGCCAGGGCGATGAACTGCGGCTCGCGGGCGATGAGTTCATGCTCGACCAGGCCGTCGGGGACGCGCAGCGGGGCGCCCTCGACCTCGTGCACGAACGCGGCGTCGAGCTGGCCCGTGGCGACCATGTGCAGCAGGGCGTTGGCGGACACATCGGTACGTATGGTCGTGTCCGTTTCGGGCAGCCGGACCCGTAGCCGGCGCAGCCAGCCGGCGACGGCGGGGCTGTTGGTGCTGCCGATGTGCAGCCGGGCGCCCTGCGCACGGTGCGAGACCGACGCGACCTCGTCGACAAGCGCCCGCATTTCGGCCACTATCGGCCGGGCCCGGCACAGCACCGCATGGCCCAGCGGGGTGGGCCGGCTGCCGGTCGGTTCGCGGAAGAAGAGCTGGCCACCGAGGGCCTTCTCGATGCGGTGGAGCTGTGTCGTCAAGGAGGGCTGGGTCATGCCGAGTTGCCGGGCCGCCTTGCGTACGCTGCCGGAGTCCGCGATGGCGCACAGTGCGCGAAGATGCCGTACCTCTAGCTCCACGTCGGGAGCATAACGACGAGGGCATCCGTCACACCAGGCTCTCAAACCCGCCGGAACTCGCCTTTTTCGCGAGGGTATTGCGCCAAGCTATCGCTACCTAACATCTCCGCCCTGCGGGTGAAGTCCGTCCAGACTCAACGGCACGAGAAATCCGCGGGGCCCCGGTCGCCGCCCCACACGGCGACCGTACGGCCCTCGGAGATGAAGGAGCCCCCACATGAGATCTCCCAAGACGGCGCTGTCGGCGGCGCTCGGTCTGGGCCTCGCCGCCGCGCTCGCAGCCGCGGCGCCGGTTTCGGCAGCTTCCCCCTCCCCCACCCACTCCTCCCACTTCAGCACCCCGGCGTCGATCGCCGCCTACAACGGCTCGGCGGCCGAGAAGGCGGACACCAAGGCGTTCTTCGAGGCCGTGATGAAGTCGGCGCGGGCCAAGCTGAAGGCCCACCCGCACGCGGAATCGGTCACCGTGACCTACGACGCGAGCGCCGCACCGACCTTCAAGAGCCAGATAGCCGAGAGCGCGTCGATCTGGAACAGCGCCGTCAAGAACGTGCAGCTGCACGAGGGCAGCGGCGGCGACTTCCAGTACCGCGAGGGCAACGACCCGCGGGGTTCGTACGCCAGCACCGACGGCCACGGCAAGGGCTATGTGTTCCTGGACTACCAGCAGAACCAGGAGTACAACTCCACCCGCGTGACCGCCCACGAGACCGGCCATGTGCTGGGTCTGCCGGACCACTACGAGGGCCCGTGCAGCGAGCTGATGTCCGGCGGCGGCCCCGGCACGTCCTGCCAGAACACCCAGCCGGACGCGAACGAGCGCGCCCAGGTGGAGCAGCTGTGGGCCAACGGCCTGACGGGCGTCCACTTCGGCAAGGCGTCCTGACGCCTGGTTCGCACCACGAGTTCGGCGGTGGCCGGCGGACCGGACCGCGCTGACGGCGGACGGTCCACGCCCCCGGCCTGGGCTGACGAGTACCGGATCCTGGCGGCCGGCTCTCGTATCCCCACCAGCCTCGCATTTCCTGCGCCGCCCTTGCGGTGGGGCTCCCCCGGAGCCCCACCGCTTTTTCGTGCCGCGCGCCCGGGCCTGCGCCGCGGCCACCCGGTCCGTTCTCCGCGCTCACACCGCCCGGCGGCCGGATCCGAGGAGGGCGCGGGTGGCGGCCGCCGCGCCCCATACGGCCGCGAGCGCGAGGAGCACGGTGCCCGCCAGGTACGCCGCCGCGGCCGCCACCCGTCCGGCGGCGACCAGCCGCTGGACGTCCACCGCGTAGGTCGAGAAGGTGGTGAACCCGCCGAGGACGCCCGTGCCGAGGAACGGGCGCACCAGCGGGTGCACGGTCCGGACCTCGGTGATCAGCACCATCAGGACGCCCATCAGCGCACAGCCGACCGCGTTGACGGCCAGGATCGTCCAGGGGAACGCGGCGGGTCCGGCGGGCCGGAGCAGCAAGGCCCCGTACCGGGCCGCGGCGCCGAGGGCCCCGCCCGCGGCCACCACACCGATCACCGGCCACTGCCCCCGCCACGGCGCCGGCCGGCGGACTCGCGCGTTCATGTGCCTCCCGGGATCGAGGGCCCCTCGGGCCACTGTTCCTCATTCGACCTCCTCCAGGCGGTCCTCGTTTGACAGCCACAAACATGGGATGTTCCCATCACCGGTGGAATGGGGCCGGACCGAGCTCCGGTCGTGAGGGGAAGGACGTCGTCGATGCCGCTGCGCAGCACCGCCCGGACGAGCCTGGTGGACCTGGTCATCGAGCAGATGGAGGGCCTGATCGCCGGCGGCGAGTGGCCGGTCGGGACGAAGATCCCCGCCGAGCCCGTGCTCGTCGAGCAGCTCGACGTGGGGCGCAACACGGTCCGCGAGGCGGTGCGCGCCCTGGTGCACACCGGGATGCTGGAGCCGCGCCAGGGCGACGGGACCTACGTCCGCGCCAGCAGCGGCTTCGGCGCCGCCGTACAGCGCCGGCTGCGGCGGGCCGGCGACCTGGAGACGTTCGAGGTGCGCGCCTCGCTGGAGCGCGACGCCGCACGGTACGCGGCCCTGCGCCGCACCGACGAGGACCTCGCCGCGCTGCGCGCCGCCCTCGCCGAGCGGGACCGGGCCTGGCGCGGCGGCGACCTGCCCGCCTTCATCGACGCGGACCTGGACTTTCACCGCACCATCGCCGCCGCGGCCCACAACAGCGTCCTCGCCGACCTCTACGACCACCTCAGCGACGCCCTGCGGGCCACGCTCCAGTCGGTCGTCGGCGCCCCGGTCCCCGATTCCGTCCGCAATCAGTACGACGCGCACGAGGCCATCGTCGACGCCATCGAGGCGGGCGACGCGGAGGGCGCCGAGCGGGCCGCGCTGGCGCATCTGAGCGAGGGCATGGCGGCCCTGCGCGACGGCGCCGGCGCGGGCCCGGACCGCACGGAGGAAGACCCGCAGTGACCACCGACCGGACCGCCACCCGCACGGCTCCCGCGCCGCCCGCGTCCCCCGCGCCGCCGACCGCGGGCCCCGGGGCCACCGGCCGCCGCGCCCTCCGCCTCGGTGCCGGCGTCGTCCTGCTGGCGCTGAACCTGCGGCCCGCGCTGGTCGCGGTCTCCCCGCTGGCCGGCACGATCCGGGACGACAGCGGGATGTCGGCCGCCGCGACGAGCCTGCTCACCGCGCTGCCGCTGCTCTGCTTCGGGCTGCTGGCGCCGGTCGCACCGCGGCTGGGACGCCGGTTCGGCATGGAGCGGTCGCTGCTCGGCACGATGGCGCTGATCTGCCTGGGCACCGCGCTGCGGCTGCTGGACTCGGTGGTGGCGCTGTTCGCCGGAACGGTCGTGATCGGCGCCGGCATCGCGGTGGCCAACGTCCTGCTGCCGGGCCTGATCAAGCGGGACTTCCCGGCGCGCGCCGGGCTGATGACCGGTCTGTACTCGATGTCGCTCTTCGGCGGCGCGGCGCTCGCGGCCGGTGTGACCGTCCCGGTCCAGCACGCCGCCGGCCTGAACTGGCAGGCCACCCTGGCCTGTTGGGGCGCGCTCGCGCTCGTCGCCCTGCTCTGCTGGCTGCCGCAGGTGCGCAGCCGTACGCGGGTGCCGGCGGCCGCGGCCCGGCAGGCCGCCCGTCCGGTGCGCGGACTGTGGCGCTCCGCGCTGGCCTGGCAGGTCACCGCGTACATGGGCCTGCAGTCGCTGAGTTACTACGCGGCCGCCGCCTGGCTGCCGACGATGCTCACCGACGCCGGGATGAGCGCGGGCGACGCCGGCTGGATGCTGTCGTTCTCCTCGCTGCTGGGCATCGCGGGGTCGTTCCTCGCGCCGGTGGTCGTCGGCCGCCGGCTGTCGGCCGGCACGCTGGCCACCCTGGGCGCCCTGCTGTGCGCGGCGGCGTTCACCGGGGTGCTGACCGCGCCGGTCGCCGGGGCGTACGTGTGGATGGTGCTGCTGGGGCTCGGCCAGGGCGCGGCGATCAGCCTGGCGCTGCTGTTCATCGTCCAGCGGGCCCCGGACGCCCGGCACACCGCCCAGCTCTCCAGCATGGCGCAGTGCTTCGGCTACGTCCTCGCCGCCACCGGCCCGGCAGTCCTGGGCGCCGTACACGACGCCTCCGGCAGCTGGACGGTCCCCCTGACCGTCCTCCTGGCCCTGCTCCTCCCCCAGATCACAGCCGCCTGGGGCGCGGCCCGCCACCGGCACGTGGCAGGCCGCTGACAGCTCGGCCACCGGTGGCGGGCCACTGACAGCTTCGCCACCGACCTCCCCTCGGGGCCCGTGGCCGCACAGTTGCCCCGCTGTCGGCCCCGCCGTCGCCCCCACCGTTCCGCCGGGAATACCCTCGCCCGCCACCCCGTTGTGGCCCCACCGGGGGCGCTCGCATCCCCTAGACGAGTGGTTCCGAATGCTGACGGTGCGTCCGGGGATGGGTGTGGCTCCTCCTGATGGACAAGCTGCACCGGTTCACCGGGTGCCGTGGTAGGCCAGATTCACGGCCAGAGCAGCCACGGGCAGACAGAAGAACACGGCCCAGGGACCCAGCTGGTGGTCCCGAACCCGCAGGTGGGCACAGAGTGCACCAAGGAAGTACAACACGAGACCGATGGCAGCGAGCGTGCCCAGCACCGGCACGGCGAACCCGGCCAGCAGCCCCAGCGCCCCCAACGCCAGCAGTGTGCCCAGCGGGCGCATCCAGGACCGGGGCACACGCAGCTTGTCCGCCTGACTCTTGGGGTAGTCGTGGCCGATGAAGTTGGCGATGGCGGCCGAACCGTTGACAGCCGAGGTGAGGAGGGTGACCACGAGGTAGGCGGCAAACACGAGAAACCCCTTCTTCTGCGTGAGAACGACGGTTGGGTGTTCGTGTCCTTGACGAAGACAGTGCCTCAAGATGTGACACGCCCTGTCAGACCAGCCCCTCGGGGAAAGCTGCACCCTCCGGGGATGCAGAGAGGGCGTCCAAGATCGTTGTGTGACGAACGAGAACTTGGACGCCCTCATCACCGGACTGTACGTGGAGATCGACGACGGGAATCGCCTCATGAGGCGGGGACGCCTCCCCGCGGACGCCCGCCCAAGGCCACTTGCGCCGCCTCGAGCCACCCGCCCGAAGCCCCAGCCTGAAGCCGCCCGTTCAGAGCCACCCGTTCCGCTTGAACCCGCGGTGGATCACCCAGCAGATGACCACGGCCAGCGTCATCACCAGCGGATAGCCGAACGTCCAGTGCTTTTCCGGCATGTGGTCGAAGTTCATGCCGTAGATGCCGCAGACCATGGTCGGTACGGCGAGGATGGCGACCCAGGCGCTGATCTTGCGCATGTCCTCGTTCTGCGCGACCGTGACCTGCGCGAGATGGGCCTGGAGTATGGAGTTGAGCAGTTCGTCGAAGGCCGTGATCTGTTCGGTGACCCGGGCGAGGTGGTCGGCGACGTCGCGGAAGTACGTCTTGATCTGCGGATCGACCTGCCGCATCGGCCGGGTCGCCAGCTCCCGCATCGGCCGGTCCAACGGGGCCACCGCGCGCTTGAGTTCCAGCAGCTCGCGCTTGAGCTGGTAGATCCGGCCGGCGCCGCCGCTGCCGCGTTCCGAGAAGACCTCGCTCTCGACGTCGTCGATGTCGTCCTGGACGGCGGCCGCGACGTCGAGGTAGTCGTCCACGACGAGGTCGGCGACGGCGTGCAGGACGACGGACGGGCCGAGCGCCAACTGCTCGGGCACCCGCTCCAGTTGCTCGCGCAGCGGCCCCAGCGAGCCGTGCCCGCCGTGCCGGACGGTGATCACGAAGTCGATGCCGGTGAAGACCATGATCTCGCCGGTCTCCACCACCTCGCTGCTGTCGGTGAGCCGGTCGTGCTCGACGTAGCGGACCGTCTTCAGCACGGTGAACAGCGAGTCGTCGTAGTGCTCCAGCTTGGGGCGCTGGTGGGCGTACACGGCGTCCTCGACGGCGAGCGGATGCAGCCCGAACAGGTCGACGATTCCGGCGAATTCCTTCTCGGACGGCTCATGCAGCCCGATCCAGACGAACCCTCTGCCGGACTCCCGTACCCGGCGTATCGCCACATCGGCCGGCTGGTTGCCGTCCTGCCGCACGCCGTCGACGTACACCGCGCAGTTGACCACGGCGGTGCCCAGCGGCGAGCGCGCGGGGTGGCTGAGGTCCACCCCGCGCGTACGCGGCTGCGGAAGCCGGACGGCCTTGCGGAGGTTGCTGATCATCGACACCCGGCCAGTATGGCCTGCGGGCGCCGGGGACCGGTATGCCAAAGCGGGTGTTTTGGCTCCCCGCGGACGCCGCCCCCGGGCCGCGCGTCAGGGGACGGGGACCGGCCGGGGGCGCTCCTCCGCCGCGCTCGCCGGTGCGTCCTGCGGCTCCGCCTGCGGGGTGCGGGCCCGGCGCGGGAGCAGGAAGAGCAGGGCCACGACGAGGACCAGGCCGGCCGCGACCCACCACAGGGCGTGGGTGGTGGCGGCGATGAACGCGGGGTGGGCGGCGCCGGGCGCGGCCGCCCCGCCGCCGGATTCCGCCGGCCCGCCGACGGCCCCGAAGAAGGCCACGGACGAGAGCCCCAGGCCGAGCGCCATGCCCAGCTGGCCGGTGGTGTTGAAGATGCCGGACGCCGAGCCGGAGTGCGCGGCCGGCACCTCGGAGATCGCCACATCGGTGACCGGCGCGACGATCAGCCCCATCCCGGCGCCCATCAGCAGCATCGCCGGCGCCATCTGCCAGGACGTGAGGGCGGTGCCGTAGTGGTCGGCCTCCCAGATGTAGAGCAGGGCGCCGGACAGCATGATCAGCGCGCCCGCCTGCAGGACCGCCCGGCCGAAGCGCGGCACCAGCTTCTGCACCGACATGCCGGCCGCCACCGAGCAGGCGAGCGAGAACGGCACCCCGGTCAGCCCGGCGTGCAGCGGCCCCCAGCCCAGGCCCAGCTGCATGAACAGCGTCCAGATCAGGAAGAACAGGCCGCTGACCGCGCCGAAGGTGAGCTGGACGGCGGCGCCCGCCGCGAAGGACCGGACCCGGAAGAGGGAGAGTTCGACGAGCGGTGAGCCGTCCTTGCGGGCCTTGGCGCGCTCGTAGCGGACGAAGCCGGCCAGGACGAGCGGGCTCGCGCCCATCGAGACGAAGCCCCACAGCGGCCAGCCGGACTCCCGGCCCTGGGTGAGCGGGTAGAGCAGCATCAGCAGGCCGACGGTGGCCAGTGCGGTGCCGACGAGGTCGAGGCGCAGCGCGCCCGCGGAGCGGGACTCGGTGATGAAGCGGCGGCCGAGCAGGATGCCGGCCACCCCGACCGGGAGGTTGATCAGGAAGATCGGGCGCCATTCCAGGCCGAAGAGGTCGCCTTGCGTGAGCAGCGCACCGATCAGCGGCCCGCAGACCGCGCCCAGGCCGATCACCGCGCCGAACATCCCGAAGACCTTGCCGCGTTCGTGTGCCGGGAAGGTGACGTGGATGATCGCGAGCACCTGCGGCACCATCAGCGCGGCCATCGCGCCCTGGAGCACCCGCGCCCCGATCAGCATGCCCGGGCCGGCGGCGAATCCGCACAGGGCGGAGGCGAGCGTGAAGCCGGCCATGCCGAGCAGGAACAGCCGCTTGCGGCCGTGGATGTCGCCGAGCCGGCCGCCGGTGATCAGGCCGAGCGCGAAGGCGAGGGCGTAGCCGGCGGTCACCCACTGCAGGGAGCTGAAGGTGGCGCCGGTGTCCTGCTGGATGCTCGGCAGCGCGATGTTGACGATGGTCGCGTCGACCAGGTCCATGAAGGCGGCCGTGAGGACGACGGCGAGCGCCGTCCAGCGTCTGCGGTCGGGCACGGCGGGGGCGGGCGTGGTCATGGGTACTCCGGGTCCGTGGTCGGTGGTGCGGCGTCCGCGAGCGATGGTGCGGGGACGTCTTCGACGAACACTAGGGCCCATGTAGGACAGAGCTCGTCCTACTACCTGCGGCATCATCGGTGCATGAGTGAGACATCGGCACGTCTGCTGAATCTGCTGTCCCTGCTGCAGACCCCGCGCGAATGGCCCGGGCCGGAGCTGGCGGAGCGGCTGGGGGTGACCTCCCGTACGATCCGGCGGGACGTCGAGCGGCTGCGGGACCTGGGGTATCCGGTGCACGCCACGATGGGTGCGGTGGGCGGGTACCGGCTGGCGGCGGGGACCGCGATGCCGCCGCTGCTGCTGGACGACGAGGAGGCGGTGGCCATCGCGGTGGGCCTGCGGTCGGCGGCCGGCCACACCATCGCGGGCATCGAGGAGGCGTCCGTACGGGCGCTGGCCAAGCTGGAACAGGTGCTGCCGTCCCGGCTGCGGCGCCGGGTGGGCACGCTGGGCACGGCCACCGTCCCGATGCCGGCCGGGGACGGCCCGAGGGTCGATCCGGAGCATCTGACGGTGCTCGCCGCGGCGATCGCCAACCACGAGCGGCTGCGCTTCGCCTACCGGGCGGGCGCCGGGGAGCGGAGCAAGCGCCTGGTGGAGCCGCACCGGCTGGTGGCGGCGGGCCGGCGCTGGTACCTGGTGGCGTACGACAACGACCGGGAGGACTGGCGGATCTTCCGGGTGGACCGGCTGAGCGAGCCGTTCCCCACCGGCGTACGGACCGCGCCGCGCGAGCTGCCGGCCGCCGACGCGGGGGCGTACGTGCGGGAGCGGATGCAGGGGATGGCCCCGGCGCACCGGGCGGTGGCCACGGTGTACGCACCGGCCGCGGAGGTGACCGCGCGGCTGGGCGGGCCGGCGGCGGGTGAGGTCGTGCCGCTGGACGAGGGTTCGTGCCGCTGGCACAGTGCGCCCGATTCGCTGGAGTGGCTGGCGATGCGGCTGGCGCTGCTGGGGTGCGCGTTCGCGGTGCACGAACCGGTCGAGCTGTCCGCGTATCTGCGGGCGATGGGCGAGCGGGTGAGCCGGGCGGTGGACGGGAGCGGGCCGGGCGCGGACCCGGGGGACGGCAGCGCCGCGGGCGGGAACCCGCCGGAGCGGGGCCCGGCATGAGGGGATACCCTCGGCCGGAATACCCTCGGGGGGTATAACGTTCCTTACGGGAACACGCAGGCGGGAACACGCAGGCGGGTACGCGCAGGCGGGGTACGCAGTCGCAGCACACCGAGGAGCAGCTATGACCACCGCGATCGGAGAGCACGGCGTCGAGCTGGAGATCGGCGGGATGACCTGCGCGTCCTGCGCCGCCCGCATCGAGAAGAAGCTCAACCGCATGGCGGGCGTCACCGCCACCGTCAACTACGCCACCGAGAAGGCGCAGGTCGCGGTCGCGGAGGGCAGCGGGGTCACCGCCGCGGACCTGATCGCCACCGTGGAGCGGACCGGCTACACCGCCGCGGTCCCCGAGCCCCCGGCGGCCGCCGAGCCGCCGGACGAGGGGCCGGACGGCGGTCCGGCGGGTGCGGACGAGCAGCCCGACGCCGCCCTCGCCCTGCTGCGCCACCGCCTGCTGGTCTCGCTCGCGCTGTCCGTCCCGGTGGTCCTGATGGCGATGGTGCCGCCGCTGCAGTTCACCAACTGGCAGTGGCTCTCGCTCACCCTGGCCGCCCCGGTGGTGGCGTACGGTGCCTGGCCGTTCCACCGGGCGGCCTGGACGAACCTGCGGCACGGCGCCGCCACGATGGACACGCTGATCTCGATGGGCACCCTGGCGGCGTTCGGCTGGTCGGTGTGGGCGCTGTTCTTCGGTGACGCCGGGATGCCGGGGATGACCCACCCCTTCGAGCTGACCATCACCCGCACCGGCGGCAGCAGCGCCATCTATCTGGAGGCCGCGGCCGGCGTCACCACGTTCATCCTGGCCGGGCGCTATTTCGAGGCGCGTGCCAAGCGGAAGGCCGGGGCGGCGCTGCGGGCCCTGATGGAGCTGGGCGCCAAGGACGTCGCGGTCCTGCGGGACGGCGGGGAGGTGCGCGTCCCGGTGGCGGAGCTGAGGGTGGGCGACCGGTTCGTCGTACGGCCCGGCGAGAAGATCGCCACCGACGGGAAGGTGGTGGAGGGCGCCTCCGCCGTGGACGCCTCGATGCTCACCGGCGAGTCCGTCCCGGTCGAGGTCTCCCCCGGTGACACCGTCACCGGCGCGACGGTCAACGCGGGCGGCCGGCTGGTCGTCGAGGCCGTCCGGGTCGGCGCGGACACCCAGCTGGCCCGGATGGCGCGGCTGGTGGCGGACGCGCAGAACGGGAAGGCCGCGGCGCAGCGGCTGGCCGACCGGATCTCCGCCGTGTTCGTCCCGGTCGTGATCGCGCTGGCCGCCGGCACGCTCGGCTACTGGCTCGCCACCGGCGCGGGCGCGGTGGCCGCCTTCACCGCGGCGGTCGCCGTCCTGATCATCGCCTGCCCGTGCGCCCTGGGCCTGGCCACCCCGACCGCGCTGATGGTCGGCACGGGGCGCGGTGCGCAGCTGGGCATCCTGCTGAAGGGGCCCGAGGTGCTGGAGTCGACCCGCACGGTGGACACCATCGTGCTCGACAAGACCGGCACGGTCACCACGGGCGTGATGACACTGACCGAGGTGCACCTCGCCGAGGGCGTGCCGGAGACCGAGGCGCTGCGGCTGGCCGGTGCGCTGGAGCACGCCTCCGAGCACCCGATCGCCCGGGCCGTCGCCACCGGCGCCGCGGCCCGCGTCGGCGCCCTGCCCACCCCGGAGGAATTCACGAACGTCCCCGGCCTCGGCGTCCGCGGGGTCGTCGACGGGCACACCGTCCTGGTGGGCCGCGCCCAGCTGCTGGACGAGTGGTCCCACGGCCTGCCGGACGGACTGGCCGCCGCCAAGGCCGCCGCCGAGGCGCAGGGCCGGACCGCGGTCACCGTCGGCTGGGACGGCGCGGCGCGGGCGGTGCTGGTGGTTGCCGACGCTGTCCGGCCCACCAGCGCGGAGGCGGTCCGCCGGCTGCGGGCGCTGGGCCTCGCGCCGGTGCTGCTGACCGGCGACCACCGGGCGGTCGCCGAATCGGTTGCCGCCGAGGTCGGCATCGACGAGGTGATCGCGGAGGTGCTGCCCGAGGACAAGGTGGCGGTGGTCGCCCGGCTGCAGGCCGAGGGCCGTTCGGTCGCGATGGTCGGCGACGGCGTCAACGACGCGGCCGCCCTGGCCCGCGCCGACCTGGGCCTGGCCATGGGCACCGGCACGGACGCCGCCATCGAGGCCGGCGACCTCACCCTCGTCCGCGGCGATCTGCGCACCGCCGCCGACGCGATCCGGCTGGCCCGGGCCACCCTGGGCACCATCCGCTCCAACCTGTTCTGGGCCTTCGGCTACAACGTCGCCGCGCTGCCGCTGGCCGCGGCCGGGCTGCTCAACCCGATGATCGCCGGTGCCGCGATGGCCTTCTCCTCGGTCTTCGTGGTCGGCAACAGCCTCCGGCTGCGCCGCTTCCGGGCCCTGGACGGCGCAGCCGCCCACGGCTGACCGGCGGACCCCGCCGCGGGTGTCCCCGGGACGCCCGCGACCGCCCGGACCTGCCCCGACGTCCCGGTTCTGGCGCCAGTCTCCAGTTCTGGCGCCGGAACATTGGCGGATCGCTCACCCGCCGGCCGGCGCCGGCGGGTGAGACTGGTGCGGAAACAAACATCCGCGTACCGACAGTCCACCCGCCGACGGTTCCCACCGACCGCCCGCGTACCGACCGTCGGCGCACCCCCGCTCCGCGTATCAACGCTCCACGTACAGGGAGACCTCATGACCGGGTCACGCGTCCTGGCTCTCGGCCATTACCAGCCCTCCCGCGTGCTCACCAACGACGAACTCGCCACGATGGTCGAGACCGACGACGCCTGGATCCGCAGCCGGGTCGGCATCCGCACCCGGCATGTCGCGGCCCCGGACGAGACCGTGGACTCGATGGCGGCCGCCGCGGCGGCGAAGGCCCTGGCCGCCGGCGGAGTCGCCCCCGGGGACGTCGACCTGGTGCTGGTCGCCACCTGCACCGCCGTCGACCGCAGCCCGAACGCCGCGGCCCGGGTCGCCGCCCGGCTCGGCCTGGGCTCGCCCGCCACGATGGACGTCAACGTGGTCTGCTCCGGCTTCACGCACGCGCTTGCCCTGGCCGACCAGGCCATCCGGGCCGGCTCCGCGACCACGGCCCTGGTCATCGGCGCGGAGAAGTTCACCGACGTGATCGACTGGACGGACCGGACGACCTGCGTGCTGGCCGGCGACGGGGCGGGCGCCGCCGTGGTCACCGCGGCGGACGAGCCGGAGATCGGGCCGGTGCTGTGGGGCTCGGTGCCCGAGATGGGCGGTGCGGTCCGCATCGAGGGCGAACCCGGCCGGTTCTCCCAGGAGGGCCAGACCGTCTACCGGTGGGCGACGACCCAGCTGCCGGCCATCGCCCGCCAGGTCTGCGAACGCTCCGGGATCGCCCCCGCCGACCTCGCCGGGGTGGTGCTCCACCAGGCGAACCTGCGGATCATCGAGCCGGTCGCGGAGCGGCTCGGCGCGGTCAACGTGGTGGTCGCCAAGGACGTCGTCGACTCCGGCAACACCTCCGCCGCGTCCGTCCCGCTGGCCCTGTCCAAACTGGTCGAACGCCGTGAGATCCCCTCCGGCGCCCCGGTGCTGCTGTTCGCCTTCGGCGGCAACCTCTCGTACGCGGGACAGGTCATCCGCTGCCCCTGAGGAGGGACGGGAGGAAAGCCGGGCGGTCCCTCAGCGGTCCCCCGGCCTCGCCCGTACGGGTTGCCGGCCGGCGTCCGATTCGTTCAAGACCCCGGCCCGGCGGCCTCCCTACGCTCGCCGCATGACGACAACTCCTCCCCGTTCCCCCGGCTCTCCGCGCTGTGCCGCCTTCGGCATGGTGGTCGCCGACATGGCCGCCGCCCTCGCCTTCTACCGCCGGCTGGGCCTGGTGGTCCCGGCGGACTCGGACACCGCCCCGCACGCCGAGGCCGAGCTGCCCGGCGGCCTGCGGCTGATGTGGGACGTCGTAGCGACCGCCCGCGCCATCGATCCGGACTGGACGCCACCGCCGGCCGGCACCCCGACGGGGCTGGCCTTCGAGTGCGACGGCCCGGCCGGCGTCGACGCGCTCTACGCCGACCTCACCGCCGCCGGCTACCGGGGCGAGAAGCCGCCGTGGGACGCGTTCTGGGGCCAGCGCTACGCCGTCGTCCAGGACCCGGACGGCCACGGGGTGGACCTGTTCGCACCGCTGCCGCAGCAGCCGGGCGACGGGCCGGAGGGCGCCTGAACGTGTCCGCTGACCAGCCCCCTGGGAAGCACCCCTAGTGCCCGGGCTGCTCCCGCAGGTACTGCGCGCCGCACAGGAAGCAGAACGGCTCGGCCTTCGGCGTGCCCCAGGCTTCGGCCGTCTGGGTGGCGGCGGCCGGGGCCAGGTCCCGTCCGCACATCGCGGTGGTGCTGCCGATGCGCGTCATGTGCCAGAGCTTGACCGGGGTGTCCTCGTGCGGCAGCAGACCTTCCTCGTACTCGGCGCGGATCTCGTGCTCCATGGCGGTCCACCTCCTACCCTTACGATGCGCCAGCGGGTCGGGCGCCACAACGGCAGCCGGAACGGCCGGCCGCTGCCCGGAACCGGGCAGGCGCCGACCGTCCGCCGGTGCCCATCACCCCGGTGTCCGGAACTCCGACGCTGAGAAATCCGGTGCTCAGAACACCGACCAGCCGGTCAGCGTCGTGAAGTGGTCCAGCGCCGCGGCGCCCGCGACGGAGTTGCCGCGGGCGTCCAGGCCCGGGCTCCAGACGCACAGCGTGCAGCGGCCGGGGATCACGGCGAAGATGCCGCCGCCGACACCGCTCTTGGCGGGCAGCCCGACCCGGTAGGCGAACTCCCCGGCCGCGTCGTACGTGCCGCAGGTCAGCATCACCGCGTTGATCCGCTTGGCCTCCCGGGCCTCCAGCAGCCGGCTGCCGTCGGCGCGCAGCCCGTGGCGGGCCAGGAAGCCGCCGGCCACGGCCAGGTCGCGGCAGCTCATCTCGATGGAGCACTGCCAGAAGTAGTGCTGGATGACGCTGGGGACCGGGTTCTCCAGGTTGCCGAAGGACGCCATGAAGTGGGCCAGCGCGGCATTGCGGTCGCCGTGCGCGGCCTCGGAGTCGGCCACCGCCTGGTCGAAGGCCAGCTCGGGGTTGCCGCTCTCCTCGCGCAGGAAGTGCAGCATCGAGGTGCTGGCGTCACCGGTGAGGGTCTGCAGCCGGTCGGTGACGACCAGCGCGCCCGCGTTGATGAACGGATTGCGCGGAATGCCGTTCTCCGCCTCCAGCTGGACCAGCGAATTGAACGGCGTGCCGGAGGGCTCGCGGCCGACCCGCTTCCAGATGTCGTCCCCGCCGGGACCACCGGAAGCACCGCTACCGCCGTGCGCGCCGTTGCCACCGTGGTTGCCGTCACCGCCCTGGCTGCCGGGGCTCTGGGCCATCACCAGCGCCAGCGAGAAGGCCTTGGAGATGGACTGCACGGAGAACGGAACCTCCCAGTCGCCGACCCCGTACACCTCGCCGTGGATGTCGGCGACCGCGATCCCGAACCGGTCCGCGGACACCCGTTCCAGCGCCGGTATGTAGTCGGCGACCTGTCCCTGTCCCACGTACGGCCTGGCGTAGGCCGCTACCTCTTCAAGAACGGCCTGGTAGTCCATGCGCACACGCTAACCCGAGCCGAGCAGCGCCCCCATCGGGGCCCCCGCCAGCGACTTCACCTCGCGGGCGAGGTGGGCCTGGTCCGCGTATCCCGCGCGCACCGCGACCTCGGCGTACGGCATCCCGGCGCGCGCCAGGTCCAGGGCCCGCACGAAGCGGAGCACCCGGGCGAGCGTCTTGGGGCCGTAGCCGAACGCGTCCAGGCTCAGGCGGTGCAGCTGGCGTTCGCTCAGCGCGACCGCCCGGGCGACCTCGGCCACCGGCCGGCCGCGGGCCAGCGCAGCGGCGACGGCGGCGGTCCGGGCGTCACCCGCGGCCCCCGCGGCGGCCTGCCGGAGCCGCGCCCCGGCGGCCTCCTCCAGCACCCGGCCCACCCCCGCCGACACCCCCACCGCCGCCCGCTCCGCCGCCCGCTCGGTCAGCTCCCGTACGTGCGCCGCGGGCCACAGGTCCGCCAACGGGACGCGCCGGTCGCGCAGTTCGTGCGCCGGTACGCCGAAGACGGCGGGGCCCTGGCCCGGCGCGAACCGCAGCCCGGTGTAGCCGGTGCCGGGCGGCACGCCACCGGGGTGGTACGGCCCGGTGTCCGGTCCCGCCACCAGCAGCCGGCCCTCACTCCAGATCAGGTCGGTGCAGCCGTCGGGGAGTACGGGGCGCGCCGCCGGCCCGGTGGTGTTGGTCCACAGCACCGCACCGTCCACCCGCGACGCCCGCTCCCGGTACCCCCGGGGCGCATCGGCTACATCGGGCACATCGAGTGCGCCGAGTGCTCCCGATACCCCGGCTGCCCCGAGTACCCCACATACACCGGCTGGCTCATCCGTCTCGCGCCGTTCGCCCACGTCCCCCAGCCTGGCACGGGAACCCCACGGCCGTCCGAGCCGTTGATCCCTTACGACACGGACCGCACGGAGGTGGCAGATGTCAGGATTTCTGGACCGCGCCAAGGAGCAGGCGCAGAGCGCGCTCAACCAGGGCAAGCAGAAGGTCGAAGAGGTGCAGCAGCACCGCCTCGGCGGCGACCTGCTGAAGAAACTGGGCGCCGCGTACTACGCCGAGAAGCGGGGCAGCGGTACGCCCGAGGCGACCCAGAAGGCGCTCAACGCCCTCGAAGCACACATCAGCGCCCACGGGGACGCCTTCCTGCACGGCTGAGGCCAACGGCCGAGGGCCGACGCACAACGGACAACGGACAACGGACAATGCGGCCTGCCCGAGGCAGGGACCCCCCCGGCCGAAACCGCTCGTACACCCACCGAACGACCGATCCGTTTTATTGCGTTCCCCTCCACCGGCGCGCCGCCATCCCGTACAAGCGAGACAGCAGGCGGTGCGCGGACGGCGGCCGCCGTGTCCCGTATCGGAGTGGCCATGTCCGAACCGCTGTCCGCCGCCCGCTTCCTCGCGGCGCTCAAGGCCGAGGACCTCAAGGTCGTCGAAATCGACGGCTGGCAGACGCACAACCGCAACAGCAAGGGACCGTGGGGCCCGGTGCACGGCGTGATGGTGCACCACACCGGCACCTCCGGCTCCAAGGACACCGTCAAGGTCTGCCACGACGGCCGGCCGGACCTGCCGGGGCCGCTGTGCCACGGCGTGATCACCAAGGACGGCACGGTGCACCTGGTGGGCTACGGCCGCGCCAACCACGCGGGCCTGGGCGACGGCGACGTCCTGCGCGCGGTGATCGCCGAGAAGCGGCTGCCCCCGGACAACGAGGCCGACACCGACGGCAACCGCGCCTTCTACGGCTTCGAGTGCGAGAACCTCGGCGACGGCCACGACCCCTGGCCCGAGGCCCAGATGACGGCCCTGGAAAAGGCCGCGGCAGCCGTCTGCCGGGCCCACCACTGGACCGAACGCTCGGTCATCGGCCACCTGGAATGGCAACCGGGCAAGATCGACCCCCGCGGCTTCACCATGCACTCCCTACGCAACCGCATCGCGGCCCGGCTGAAGTGACCGGCCGCCGGGTCGCGCCGGTACGGGCCGGGTGCCCGCCCGGTACGAGCGGACCGACCCGGCCCGGTACGAGCAGGGGGCCGGGCCGGTGTCGCACGCCCGGGCGACAATGGGCCCTGTGACCGGCCCCGCTCCCGACCCGCTGCCCGGCCTCCGGGCCCTCCACCCCCGCCTCCCCTCCCCCCTCCAGGGGGTCGAGGACGAGGTCTTCGCGCGGTGTGGGGTGCGGCTGTTGCTGAAGCGGGACGATCTGATCCATCCGGATCTGCCGGGGAACAAGTGGCGCAAGCTGGAGCCGAATCTGCGGGCTGCCGCCGCGGCGGGGGCGCGGACGTTGCTGACGTTCGGCGGGGCGTACTCCAACCATCTGCGGGCGACCGCGGCGGCCGGCCGGCTGCTCGGGTTCGGCACCATCGGTGTGGTCCGCGGTGACGAGCTGGCCGGTGCGCCGCTCAATCCGTCGCTGGCCCGCTGCGCGGCCGACGGGATGCGGCTGTACTTCCTCGACCGGGACCGCTACCGGCGCAAGTCCGAGCCGGAGGTGCTGGCGGCCCTGCACGACCGGTTCGGCGCGTTCCACGTCCTCCCGGAGGGCGGCAGCAACGCCCTTGCCGCACAAGGCTGTACGGAGCTGGGCCGGGAGCTGCGCGGGGTGGCGGACACGGTCGGGGTGGCCTGCGGCACGGGCGGCACGCTGGCCGGTCTCGCGGCGGGGCTGGGCCCGGGCCGGCAGGCGCTCGGCTTCGCCGTACTGAAGGGCGGCCGTCCGCACTTCCTGACGGGGGCGGTCGAGGAGCTGCAGCGGGCGGCGTTCGGCGGGCCGCGCGGCGACTGGCGGCTGGAGGACCGCTTCCACTGCGGCGGTTACGCCCGCCGCACGCCCGAACTGGACGCGTTCGCGGACGCCTTCGAGCGGCGGCACGGGCTGCCGCTGGAGCGGGTCTACGTCGCGAAGCTGCTGTACGGGCTGAGCACGCTGGCCGAGGAGGGCGCGTTCCCGGCCGGCAGCACGGTCGCCGCGGTGATCACCGGCGCGCCGTGAGGCTCGCGTGACCGGCCGGCGTCAGGACGCCTGCTTCAGGACGCCGGCTTCCGGAGGCCGGCGTCAGGAGGCGCCCTCCCGGTACGCCGTCGCCTCCTCCAGGTCGAGCCGGCGCAGCAGCGTGCGCAGCATCTCGTCGTCGATCCGCCGGGCGTCCCGCAGCCGGACGAAGACCCGCCGCTCGGTGTCGATCATTTCCCGGGCCAGCCTCCGGTAGGTCTCGTCGGCGGACTCCCCGGTCACCTCGTTGACCGCGCCGAGCCGCTCCCACACGGAGTTGCGGCGGCGTTCCATGACGGTGCGCAGCCGGTCCGAGAGCGGGCCGGGCAGTGCGTTGCGCTCGTCCCTGAGCAGTTCCGACAGGCGTTCCTCGGCGGCCCGGGACGCCTCGTTCTGGGCCTCGGCCTCGGCCAGCGTCTCGGCCTGCGCGTCCCGGCCGGGCAGCCGCAGGGCGCGGATCAGTGCGGGCAGGGTCAGGCCCTGGACGACAAGGGTGCCGATGACGGTGGTGAAGGTCAGGAAGAGCACCAGGTCGCGGCCCGGGAAGGGCCCGCCGCCCTGCACGGTGGCCGGCACCGAGAACGCGATGGCCAGCGACACCACCCCGCGCATCCCGGCCCAGCCGACGATCACCGGCGCGGTCCAGTTCACTCCGGGCTCGCGGGCGCGGATCCGGGCGGAGAGCAGCCGCGGCAGGAAGGTCGCGGGGAAGACCCAGACGAAGCGGGCCCCGACCACGACGACGAACACCACCGCCGCGTACGCCAGCGCCGGGCCCGCCCCGTACGCCCCCAGGCCGCGCACCACAACCGGCAGCTGGAGCCCGATCAGCGCGAAGACCGCGGACTCCAGCAGGAAGGAGATCACCTTCCACACGGCGTCCTCCTGGAGCCGGGTCTCGAAGTCGACCTGCCAGGACCGGTGCCCCAGATAGAGGCCCACCACGACGACGGCGAGCACCCCGGAGGCCCCGACCTGCTCGGCCGCCGCGTAGGCGACGAACGGGATGAGCAGCGAGAGGGTGTTCTCCAGCAGCGCGGACTCCCGCAGCCGGACGCGCAGCCAGTGCAGCGGCACCATCAGGACGACCCCGATGCCGATGCCGCCCAGGGACGCCAAGGCGAACTCCTTGATCCCGTCGCTCCAGGTGGCACCGGCGCCGACGGCCGCGGCCACCGCCACCTTGTAGGCGGTGATCGCGGTGGCGTCGTTGACCAGGGATTCGCCCTGCAGGATCGTGGTGATCCGGTGCGGCAGGCCGAGCCGGCGGGCGATGGCGGTGGCCGCGACGGCGTCCGGCGGGGCGACGACCGCCCCCAGGACCAGCGCCGAGGTCAGCGGCAGGTCCGGGACGAGGAGGTAGGCCGCGTACCCGACCACCAGCGTCGCGAACAGCACGTAGCCCACCGACAGCAGTGCCACCGGCCGCAGATTGGCCCGCAGGTCCAGATAGGAGCTGTCCAGCGCCGCGGTGTGCAGCAGCGGGGGCAGCACCAGCGGCAGCACGATGTGCGGGTCGAGGGTGTAGTCCGGCAGGCCGGGGATGTACGACGCGGCGAGCCCGGCGGCCACGAGCAGCAGGGGTGCCGGCACCGGTGTCCTGCGGGCCAGCCCGGCGACCGCCGCACTGCCCGCGACCAGCAAGAACAGCGCCATCACAGCCATCTGCCCGTTCCGTCCCCTCACCCCGTCGCCGTCCGTCCCGGCGATCTAACCTGGCCATCATGAGCGAGTGCACGCACGTTGCCGGACTTCCGCGCGCCGAACCGGCGCCGTTGAGCGCCACCTGCCGGGAGTGCGAGGCGGTCGGCAGCCATCCCGTACAGCTGCGGCTGTGCCTGGTCTGCGGGCACGTCGGCTGCTGCGATTCCTCGCCGTACCGGCATGCGACGGGCCATTTCCGGGAAACCGGGCACGCGGTGATGCGGACCTTCGAGCCGGGCGACTCCTGGCGCTGGTGTTTCGTCGACCAGAAACTGGTCTGAGGCGGAAGCCGGGTGCGGAAAAACCGGTGTGAGGTCTACCCCGGTGTCCGTTTAGCCTTCAAGAATGATCCGCGAAGCGACCCCCGACGACGTCCCCGTCCTCCTCGCCATGATCGGCGAGCTGGCCGCCTACGAACGTGCCCCCGAGGCCGCCCGGGCGACCGAGCCCCAGCTGAAGGAGGCGCTGTTCGGACCGCAGCCGGCGGCCTTCGCGCTGATCGCCGAGGCCGACGACGCTCCGGTGGGCTTTGCCCTGTGGTTCCGGAACTTCTCGACGTGGACGGGCACGCACGGTGTCTATCTGGAGGACCTCTACGTCCGCCCCGAGGCGCGCGGCGGCGGCCACGGGAAGGCGCTGCTGGCCGCCCTCGCGGAGATCTGCGTGGCCCGCGGGTATGAGCGTTTCGAGTGGTCAGTCCTGGATTGGAATGAACCGTCCATCGGTTTTTACCGGTCGATCGGTGCCCGGCCCATGGACGAATGGACGGTCTTCCGGCTCACTGGAGAGGCACTGCACAACCTCGCGGGCGCCTCAGGCGTCAACGGAGGGTAATCACCCGCGATTTGGCGGTGCACACCCCTAGCCACTGTCCGTACCCGTGGATTTACAATCAGTGACAGCGGGAAGGTCCGGTGATGCGGGCCGTTCGCCGCCCGGAGACAGTCGTGCCTCTTCCGGGCGACATCGGCCCGCAGATCGCGATAGCGTCGCAGCCGAACCATGTGCCGCGCCGGATCGTTCTCCTTTCACCCGAGGGGAGAAAGGACCGGCGCGAAATATCCCCAACCACGCGAATATCGCGCATTCCAGCTCAACCAGCTTGTGCCACCTTGGAGGTGAGGGTGTCCCAGATCGCAGGCGAGCCCGGGACTCAGGACTTCGTGGAAGTCCGTCTGCCCGCTGCGGGTGCCTACCTGTCCGTGCTGCGTACGGCCACGGCCGGGCTCGCAGCCCGCTTGGACTTCACCCTCGACGAGATCGAGGATCTGCGCATCGCGGTCGACGAGGCCTGCGCGATCCTGCTGCAACAGGCCGTCTCCGGCAGTGTGCTGAGCTGCGTCTTCCGCCTGATCGACGACGCACTGCAGGTGACCGTGTCCGCCCCGACGACCGACGGCCGTGCCCCGGAGCGCGACACCTTCGCCTGGACGGTGCTCTCCGCACTGGCCGGCAAGGTGGATTCCACCGTCGCCGAGGACCGTACGGTCACCATCAGTCTGTACAAGGAGCGCGGCGCCGGTCCCGGACCGTCATGACCGAACAGGGGGCCCCGTGAAAGATCTCGAACGCGGCGGGCGGATGGCGTCCAGTGCGACCATCCCCGGTCAGCAGGCCCGGCCGCACCCGGTGGGCGTAGACGACCACGGCGGCCGGTTGGACGCGGCGGAGCAGGCAGAGCGGGCGGACCACATGGACCAGAGCGAGCAGCAAGGGCAGCAGGCGCATCGGCATGATGCCCCGGCGCCCGACGACACGCTGCAGGAACCACAGCATTCCCAGGAGCCGCAGGACCGCAACGGCGCCCGGGCGATGTTCTACGAGCTGCGCAAGCTGCCCGACGGCTCACCGGAGCGCGCCGAGCTGCGCAACACCCTCGTCCGCATGCACCTCCCGCTCGTGGAGCACCTGGCCCGCCGGTTCCGCAACCGCGGCGAGCCCCTCGACGACCTGACCCAGGTCGCCACCATCGGCCTGATCAAGTCGGTGGACCGCTTCGACCCGGAGCGCGGCGTGGAGTTCTCCACGTACGCCACGCCCACGGTCGTCGGCGAGATCAAGCGGCACTTCCGCGACAAGGGCTGGGCGGTCCGCGTCCCGCGTCGCCTCCAGGAGCTGCGGCTGTCCCTGACGACGGCGACCGCCGAGCTCTCCCAGCGGCACGGCCGGGCGCCCACGGTGCACGAGCTGGCCGAGCACCTGTCGATCTCCGAGGAAGAGGTCCTGGAGGGCCTGGAGTCGGCCAACGCCTACAGCACGCTGTCCCTGGACGTCCCGGACACCGACGACGAGTCGCCGGCCGTCGCCGACACCCTCGGCGCGGAGGACGAGGCGCTGGAGGGCGTCGAGTACCGCGAGTCCCTCAAGCCGCTGCTGGAAGACCTCCCGCCGCGTGAGAAGAAGATCCTCCTCCTCCGCTTCTTCGGCAACATGACCCAGTCCCAGATCGCGCAGGAAGTCGGCATCTCCCAGATGCACGTCTCCCGCCTCCTGGCCCGCACCCTGGCCCAACTCCGCGACAAGCTCCTCGTGGAGGAGTGACCCACAGTAGCCGCGGGAATACCCACCCACCCGCCAACGTTGTGGCCCCGCAGGGGGCGCTCACGACCCTTAGGGGATCCGTTCGCCCGTCCCCTAAGGGTCCGCAGGCCCCCTGATACCCCCAACGCCCACCCCCGCCCACCTCTTCCCTCTCCCCCAACGGGAGGGGACGGGCCGGAGGGGCCGGTGTTTGGGACGTAAAGCGAAGCAGTCCCAAACACCGGCCCATCCGGCCCGTCACCGCACCCGACACCCACCCAGCCCGCCGCAGGCGCAACGGCGAGACGCCCCGCGGCGCGAGAGACGGGTACGTGCGGGGCGCCGCAAAGCACAACGGCGACCAACCCCGACGGCGGGACAGCTAGGTACGTGGGAAGCCCCTACTCCCGTGGAGCGATCCCCAACGCCTCCGTAGCCGTAGGGTTGACCAGCAGGACGAGGACGACCAGCGCGGCCAGGGCCAGCGCGATGCCGCCCGCGACCAGCGCGCCCCCGCCGTGCACCAGCGTCCAGGCCACCGGCAGGGCGACGATCTGGGTGATCAGTGAGGGACCCCGGCTCCAGCGGCGGCGCAGCCACAGGCCGCGGGCGGCGACCAGCGGCAGTACGGCCAGCGCGAGCACGGTCACCCCGCCCATCTCCGCCTGCTGCGGGCTGTCCGGCGAGCCCGTGAGGCCCATGATCAGCATGTACGTACCGAGGGCGGCCAGGGCGAGGCCCTCGATCCCGGTGAGGGCCGCGGCGGCGCTCAGCCGGGCGGGCCGCGGACCGGCCGGTGCGGGCGCGGCGGGGGCGCCGGCGGCGCGCTTCACGGACTGCTTCTGCTGACTGCTCACCCCAGCAGGGTAGCGCCGGCGGCCCGCGCGCCCCGGAACGCCCTGGACGCGGACGGGGCGTGAGCCCGGTACCGGCAGGTAGGTACGCTGCTGCACATGCGCGCTCTCCTCGTGGTCAATCCCGCTGCTACCACCACCAGTGCGCGCACCCGCGAGGTCCTCACGCACGCCCTCGCCAGCGACCTCAAACTGGAGGTCGCCGAGACCCGGTACCGCGGGCACGCCCGGGATCTCGCCCGGCAGGCCACCGAGGGCGGCGAGACCGAGCTGGTCGTGGCGCTGGGCGGGGACGGCACGGTCAACGAGGTCGTCAACGGTCTGCTGGCGAACGGCCCCGATCCCGAGTCGCACCCCCGGCTGGCCGTGGTCCCGGGCGGTTCCACCAACGTCTTCGCCCGGGCCCTCGGGCTGCCCAACGATGTGGTGGAGGCCACCGGCGCCCTCCTGGACGCGCTGCGCGACGGCAGTGAGCGCACCATCGGCCTGGGGCTCGCCGCGGGCACCCCGGGTACGGAGGACGAGGGCGTTCCGGAGCGCTGGTTCACCTTCTGCGCGGGCTTCGGTTTCGACGCCGGGGTCGTCGGCCGGGTCGAACAGCAGCGGGAACGCGGCAAGCGTTCGACGCATGCCCTGTACATGCGACAGGTCGTACGGCAGTTCCTGGGGGAGGCGAACCGCCGGCGGGGGGTCATCACCCTCGAACGCCCGGGCGGCGAGGACGGCGCGGAGGGTGCGGCGGAGATCGTCGAGAACCTCGCGCTGGCCATAATCTGCAACACCGCTCCGTGGTCCTACCTGGGCAACCGTCCGATCTATCCGTCCCCGGACGCCTCGTTCGACACGGCCCTGGATCTGTTCGCACTGAGCAAGCTGTCCCCCTCGGCGGTGGCCCGTTATGCCACGCAGCTGCTCACGTCAACCCCGGAGCGCGGCCCCCATGGCAAGCATGCGCTCTCACTTCACGACCTCACGAACTTCACCTTGCATTCGCAGGTACCGCTGCCCTTCCAGATGGACGGCGACCACCTGGGGCTGCGTACGAGTGTGACGTTCACAGGCGTTCGCCGTGCACTGCGTGTGATTGTGTGAGCAGTAGGGCCCAAAGTCCTTTCACTCGAACGTTTAGACTGGTTTCCACCCCCTGGAATGACGGCTGTGACCGAGGCGACACCAAGGAATCAAAAAAAAGTTTCCGGAAGGGGTTGTATCCGCAGCCGAGGTTTGCGAGTCTCTTCATGGCGATCGGGACGGCCGCTTTACCGGCCCCCTTGAGAGCCCGAATCCTCCTCCTCATTCCCAGGACCGCACCAGTTCGCAACTGGAGTTCGGCCCTTCCCTTGTTGGGGGATTCGTGAAAGCGTTCACATTCACAAGCAACGATCCCGTCACACGAGGAGATGGAGCAGCCATGGACTGGCGTCACCGCGCCGTTTGCCGCGAGGAAGACCCCGAGCTCTTCTTCCCTATCGGCAACACCGGTCCTGCGCTGCTGCAGATCGAGGAAGCCAAGGCCGTCTGCCGCCGCTGCCCCGTCATGGAGCAGTGCCTGCAGTGGGCGCTTGAGTCCGGCCAGGACTCCGGCGTCTGGGGTGGTCTGAGCGAGGACGAGCGCCGCGCGATGAAGCGCCGTGCAGCTCGCAACCGGGCGCGCAACGCCAGCGCCTGAGCCAGCCGCCCCGTGGCCCCCGAGCCGCAGCGCGCAGTACCCCCGATGCACGCACGGCGCTTAAGAAGCCCGGTCGTTATCGCATCGCAATAGCTTTGAGCCCCGGACCGATCGGTCCGGGGCTTGTTGCTGTGCCGGGCCCGACGACGGGCCCGGGCCGGCCGCCCGCACCCCGGCCGGCGGGCCTTCCCCGCCGGCTTCCCCCGGACCTCCCCCGGTTCCGCCTAGTGCTGCTTCTCCGGCCGTACCGGGATGTCGAGGAGGACCCGGGTGCCGCGCTCGGGTGCCCGCACCATGTCGAAGGTGCCGCCCAACTCCCCTTCCACCAGGGTCCGTACGATCTGCAGCCCCAGGTTTCCGGCGCGCTGCGGGTCGAAGTCCTCGGGCAGGCCGCGGCCGTTGTCCTGGACGGTGACGATCAGCCGGGGGTCGGTCCGGCTGCCGCCGCGCACCGCGCCCACCTCGACGATGCCCTGCTCGGCCTGGTCGAAGGCGTGCTCCAGGGCGTTCTGCAGGATTTCGGTGAGGACCATCGACAGCGGGGTGGCCACCTCGGCGTCGAGGATGCCGAACCGCCCGGTGCGGCGGGTGGTCACCTTGCCCGGGGAGATCTCCGCGACCATGGCCAGCACCCGGTCGGCGATCTCGTCGAACTGGACCCGTTCGTCGAGGTTCTGCGACAGCGTCTCGTGCACGATCGCGATCGAACCGACCCTGCGCACGGCCTCGTTGAGCGCCTCGCGGCCCTGCTCGGAATCCATCCGGCGGGACTGCAGCCGTAGCAGCGCGGCCACTGTCTGCAAATTGTTCTTCACCCTGTGGTGGATTTCCCGGATGGTCGCGTCCTTGGTGATCAGTTCGCGTTCGCGCCGGCGCAGTTCGGTGACGTCCCGCAGCAGCACCAGGGAACCAATATGGGTGCCCTTCGGTTTGAGCGGAATGGCGCGCAATTGAATCACGCCGTCATTGCCCTCGACCTCGAATTCCCGGGGCGCCCAGCCGCTGGCCAGCTTGACCAGGGCCTCGTCCACCGGGCCGCGGGCCGGGGCCAGTTCGGCGGTGGCCTGGCCGAGGTGGTGGCCGACGAGGTCCGCGGCGAGGCCGAGCCGGTGGTAGGCGGAGAGCGCGTTGGGGCTGGCGTACTGGACGACGCCGTCCGCGTCGAGCCGGATGAGCCCGTCGCCGGCGCGCGGCGAGGCGTCCATGTCGACCTGCTGGCCGGGGAACGGAAACGTTCCGGCAGCGATCATCTGGGCGAGGTCGGACGCGCTCTGGAGGTAGGTGAGCTCCAGCCGGCTGGGGGTGCGGACGGTCAGCAGGTTGGTGTTCCGCGCGATCACGCCGAGCACCCGGCCCTCGCGCCGTACCGGGATGGACTCGACCCGGACCGGAACTTCCTCTCGCCACTCCGGGTCGCCCTCGCGTACGATGCGGCCCTCGTCCAAGGCGGAATCCAGCATCGGCCGGCGTCCCCGGGGAACGAGGTGGCCGACCATGTCGTCCTGGTAGGAGGTGGGGCCGGTGTTGGGACGCATCTGGGCGACCGAGACGTAACGGGTGCCGTCGAGCGTCGGGACCCAGAGGACGAGATCGGCGAAGGACAGGTCGGAGAGCAGCTGCCACTCCGAGACCAGCATGTGGAGCCACTCGAGGTCGGAGTCGCTCAGAGCGGTGTGCTGGCGTACGAGATCGTTCATGGAGGGCACGTCTTGGAGCCTACCGGCGTACGGTATGAGTGTTGTCCCCGCAAGGGCATGGACAAGTGAGAATGGTCTAGTCCAGAATTCAGCAAAGACCTCCGCCCTCCCCGCACAGGAGGACGGAACGAGGCCGGAAGCGCTCTCTGCCCTGACTGCGCCGAGGCCTCCGATCGACCGGCCCCAGGACGGGACGGCGACCCCACCGCACACGGGGGAGCCCACCGTCCGTACGGCGGGGCCGGCCGATGTCAGCTCCGGGCTGCGGTGCCGATGACAGGTTGAGGGTCCTGTCCCGGCGCCGCGGCCCGCGGGTGTTTCCGGGGCCGGTGACGGCCCGGCTCGGTGATCCACCTTTCCGTAGGACGTGGCCTGCGCGGCCGGAATGCGTGCTACCTTCGTTCTGGACCGAGCGATACAAAACAGTCGCCCGGCAGACGGAGCGGTGTGCCCGCGCGGCGGGGACGCCGGACACGGATGGGGAGGGGCACATGTCCATGGGTGCGCTCAGCGGCAGGACGGCACTGGTCACCGGCGGCGGCCGGGGGATCGGCCGGGCGATCTCGGAACGGCTGGGGCGGGACGGCGCCCGGGTGGCCGTCCACTACGGCCACGACGAGGCGGCGGCGAAGGAGACCGTCGCGGCGATCGAGGCCGCGGGCGGGACGGCCTTCACCGTCCGGGCGGAGCTGGGCGTGCCGGGGGACGCCGAGGCGCTGTGGGCCGCGTTCGACGAGCAGGCCGCGGGGCTGGACGTCCTGGTCAACAACGCCGGGATCAACAAGGCGGTGGACGGGACGCTCAAGGGGATCGGCGCGCTCACCGAGGAGGACTTCGACCGTCTCTTCGCGGTCAACGCCAAGGCGCCGTTCTTCCTGGTGCAGCGCGGGCTGTCCCGGCTGCGCGACGGCGGGCGGATCGTCAATGTCTCCACCGGCCTGACCCGCGGCGCCGCGAAGCCGGAGCTGATCGCGTACGCCATGTCGAAGGGGGCGGTCGACGTCTTCACCTCGACCCTCGCCAAGGACCTGGGGCCGCGCGGCATCACGGTCAACGCGGTGGCGCCGGGGGCGGTGGACACCGACATGAACGCCGGCTGGCTGCGGGGCGAGGACAACGCCGCGGCCCGGGAGCGGGTGCGCGGGCTGTCGCCGCTGGGCCGGGTCGCGGGCGGCGCGGAGATCGCCGACATCGTGGCCTTCCTGGCCTCGGACGACAGCCGGTGGGTGACCGGGCAGTGGATCGACGCGACCGGTGGCGGCCTGCTCTGACGCCGCCTCACCCCGCCGGTCACCGTACCGACGGAAAGCCGCCGCCCGCCGTGGTGCGCCGCCACCCGCTCCGAGGGCCCACCCTCTGGTAGATTGGTCTATACCACCTCCGTTTACGGACGCTGCAGACCCTTCGGACCCTTCTCCAGAACGGCAGGCCAAACGTGGAAGTTGTCATCGTTCCGGACGCCACGGCAGGCGGCGAGCTGATCGCGGAGGCCATCGCCACCCTGGTGCGGCGCAAGCCCGATGCGCTGCTGGGGGTGGCCACCGGCTCGACCCCGCTGCCCATCTACCAGGCGCTCGCGGCGAAGGTCCGGGCCGGCGAGGTGGACGCCTCGCGGACCCGGATCTGCCAGCTCGACGAGTACGTCGGGCTGCCGGCCGGGCACCCCGAGTCCTACCGCTCGGTGGTGCTGCGCGAGGTGGTCGAGCCGCTCGGTCTGGACGAGGGCGCGTTCATGGGGCCGGACGGTACGGCCGAGGACGTCCAGGCCGCCTGCGAGGCGTACGACCGGGCGCTGGGCGAGGCCGGCGGGGTGGACCTCCAGCTGCTCGGCATCGGCACCGACGGGCACATCGGCTTCAACGAGCCCTGCTCCTCGCTGGCGTCGCGGACCCGCATCAAGACGCTGACCCGGCAGACCCGGGAGGACAACGCCCGGTTCTTCGACAGCCTCGACGAGGTCCCGCACCACGTCATCACCCAGGGCATCGGCACCATCCTGGAGGCCCGGCACCTGGTGCTGCTGGCCACCGGTGAGGGCAAGGCGGACGCGGTGGCCCATGCGGTGGAGGGCCCGGTGGCCGCGCTGGTCCCGGCCTCCGCGCTCCAGCTGCACCCGCACGCCACGGTCGTGGTCGACGAGGCCGCAGCCGGCAAGCTGAAGCTCGCCGACTACTTCCGCGCCACCTACGCGGCGAAGCCGGAGTGGCAGGGCATCTGACCCGCCCGCGGGCCGCGCCCGCGTACGGACCGGCCGGGGCGTTCCCACGGGGAGCGCCCCGGCCGGTCCGTATCCCGACTGCTCCGTGGCCCGGCCGGTCCGGGTTTTCAGAGGCGTCCGGTGAGGGCCTCGGCCGCGGCCCGGCCGCAGACCCGGGCGGCGCCGTGGGTGGCGAGGTGGAGGGCGCCCCGGGGCGGGGCCTGGGGGACGCCCATTTCCACGACGGCGGTGCCGGGGCGGGCGGCCAGGAGGGCGGCCAGGGCGTCGGCCATCCAGGGGTGGCGGTGGACGTCGCGGACGACGGCCACGATCCGGCGGCCGGCGGCCGCGGTGAGCAGGCCCTCGACCAGTGCCGGGATCCCGGCCGCAGCGGCGTCCGCGGAGTAGGTGCCGGTGTCGGTGCCCGGCAGCAGGCGGGCCAGTTCGGCGGCGACGCCCCACGGCGTCTCGTCGCCGACCGCGATGTTGGCGAGCGGGGTGAACGCCGCGACGTAGGCGGCGCCGGTGAGCGGTGCGTACGGCTGCCCGCCCGCGGTGCGGCGCAGGGCGCGCCGGGCGGCGGTGAGGCCGATCCCCGGCGCGGGCGCGGCCCGCTCCCCCGCGGCCCCCTCCCCCGCGGCCACGGTCCAGCGCGCCAGGGCGCGCACCCGTGCCGCGGCGTCGGCCAGCCGCTCCTCCGGCAGTTCGCCGTCGCGCACCGCCGCCACCAGGGCGTCGCGCAGCCGCAGCACGATGTCCTCGTCGGCGAGGCCGCCACCCACGCAGATCGCGTCCGCGCCGGCCGCGAGGGCGAGCACGCTGCCGCGTTCGATGCCGTAGGTGGCGGAGATGGCCTGCATCTCCATGCCGTCGGTGACGATCAGGCCGTCGAAGCCGAGGCCGCCCTCGGTGGCGGGGGCGCGCAGCAGGCCGTGCAGGGCGGCCGGGCTGAGTGTGGCGGGGCGGTCGCCGTCCAGTGCGGGCAGCAGGATGTGGGCGCTCATCACGGCGCGGGTGCCGGCCGCGACCGCGGCGCGGAACGGGACGAGTTCGCGCTCCTGGAGGGTGGCCAGGTCGGCGGTGATCCGCGGCAGGTCGAGGTGGGAGTCGACGGCGGTGTCGCCGTGGCCGGGGAAGTGCTTGGTGCAGGCGGCCACGCCGGCGGACTGCAGGCCCTCGACGTAGGCGGCGGTGTGCCGGGCGACCAGGTGCGGGTCGGCGCCGAAGGAGCGGACGCCGATGACCGGGTTGTCCGGGTTGGAGTTGACGTCGGCGGACGGTGCCCAGTTGAGAGTGATGCCGCACTCGGCCAGCCGGCGGCCGAGTTCCCGGGCGACCGCGCGGGTCAGGGCCGGGTCGTCGACGGCGCCCAGCGCGTGGTTGCCGGGGAAGGAGGAGCCGCCGCGCACTTCGAGGCGGGTGACGTCGCCGCCCTCCTCGTCGACGGCGACCAGGACGTCCTCGCGTTCCCGGCGCAACCGGCCGGTCAGCGCGGCCAGTTGGCCGGGGTTCGCCACATTGCGGCCGAACAGGCCGACCGTGGTCAGGCCCTCGCCGAGCCGGCGCAGCAGCCAGTCGGGGGCGGTGGTGCCGGTGAAGCCGGGCTGGAGGACGGCGAGCGCGTCGCGGGTGAGGGTGTCGGTGGGGCGTACCGGGCGGACGGGAGGTGGCATGGCGTGCGTTATCCCTTCACTGCGCCGGAGGTGAGACCGCCGACCGCCTTGCGTTGCAGGAACAGGAAGAGGACGAGGATCGGGACGGCGAAGAGGGAGGCGGCGGCCATGGTGGCGCCCCAGTCGTCGCCGAACTGGGTCTGGAACTGCGAGAGCCACAGCGGCAGCGTGCCGGTGCCCGGCTCCTTGTTGAGGACCAGCACGAGCGGGAACTCGTTCCAGGCGGTGATGAAGCCGAAGAGGGAGGTGGCCATCAGGCCGGGTGCCAGCAGCGGGAGGACGACCTTGCGGAACGCCTGCCGCCGGGAGCAGCCGTCGACCATCGCGGACTCCTCCAGTTCCCTGGGCACCGCGGCGACGTAGCCGCGCAGCGTCAGCAGGGTGAAGGGCAGCACCATCAGCATGTAGAAGCAGGTGAGCGGGACGAGGCTGTTGAGCAGGTCGGCGTCCCGGACGATCAGGTAGATGGAGATCACCATGACCTCCCAGGGCGCCATCTGGGCGACCATGAAGGTCAGCAGGATGCCGCGGCGGCCCTTGAAGCGCATCCGGGTGAGGGCGAACGCCCCGCAGAGCGCGATGACCAGGGACAGCCCGACGGCCAGGACGGTCACGACGACCGAGTTGCCGGCCAGTGCCCAGAAGTGGGGGGCGGTGACGGCCGTCGCGAAGTGCTCGACGGTGCCGTGGAAGGGGAACCACACCGGGTCCTCGGTGATGATGTCCCGGGTCGGTTTGAAGGCGGTGCTGAACATCCAGTAGACGGGGAAGACGAAACCGAGGGCGAGCAGGGCCGCGGTGGCGTTGGGCCAGATGCGGCCGGCCGTCGAAAGGGCCGTGCGCTTCACAGCTCGTTCTCCTCTTGCTGTTCCTGCTTGAGCGTCAGACGCAGGTAGTGGGCGGTCATCACGAGCAGCACGGCGATGGTGAGCAGGGAGATCGCGGCGCCCATGCCGAAGTGGAGGTTGCCGACGCCCTCGGTGAAGGCGTAGATCGGCAGGGTTTCGGTGAGCCGGTCCGGGCCGCCCTGGTTGATCGCGAAGATCTGCGGGAACGCCTTGAAGACCCAGATGATCTCCAGGAACGTGGTGGCCAGGAAGAACGGCTTGAGGAAGGGGAAGGTGACGGAGGTGAAGACCTTCCAGGTGCCGGCCCCGTCCATCCGGGCGGCTTCGTAGAGCTCCCGGGGGATGGTCGTGGTGGCCGCGTAGAGGTTGAGGGCCACGAACGGCAGGGACTGCCACACGATCAGCACGGTGATCACGAAGAAGGTCGACAGCTGGGTGCCGACCCAGTCGTAGTGGGCCATGGAGTGCCGGCCGA
Organism: Streptomyces sp. NPDC048197; assembly: GCF_043202395.1. NCBI lineage: Bacteria > Bacillati > Actinomycetota > Actinomycetes > Kitasatosporales > Streptomycetaceae > Streptomyces > Streptomyces sp. NPDC048197. The sequence goes on along the minus strand of NZ_JBIDAJ010000025.1, from coordinate 58,948 downwards.
GCTTGTCGAGCAGCCAGTTGACGACGCCGTAGCGGGAGTCGAAGAGCCACTGGAAGACGGTGGTGGCGGCGACCACCGGCATCGCCCAGGCCAGGACCAGCGCGAGCGACAGGGTCAGCCGCATCTTCTTGCCGAGCCGGGCCAGCAGCAGTCCGATCAGCACGCCCAGGACCATGATCAGGACCACGTTGACCGCGGTGAAGACGACGGTCCGGCCGGTGACCCGCCAGAACTGCTCGCTGCCCAGGACCTCCTGGTAGTTGCCGGTCCCGCGCCAGTCGGTGAGGTGCTGGATGAGCTCCTTCATGTTGAGGTTCTGGAAGGAGAGCAGCAGGTTGCGGACCAGCGGCCAGCCGAGGAAGACGGCGGTGGCGAGCAGGGCGGGCAGCAGGAGGAGGTAGGGGGTGCGGCGGGCGGTCCGTCTGCCCACGGTGCCGCGGGCGGGCGGGGCTCCCCCCTTGCCGGTGCGCGGCGCGGTCTTTTCCACCGCGGCGTCGAGCTGCACTGCCATGGCCCCTGTTCCCCCTTGTTGTCGCCGGGTTGCCGTGAAGGTCGGTGTGCGCCTGCCCACGCGCGTACGGGGCCGGGGACGGCCGGCCCCGTACGCAGCCGGTGTGGTTACTGCTTGGCGAGCCGCGCGTTGATGTCGGACTCGATGTCCTTGGCGGCGTCGGCCGGGGACTTACCGTTCAGCACGGCCGTCATGTAGTTCTTGATGGGGTTCGGGACGTTCTCCACGGCGGCCCACTGCGGAATGAGCGGGGTGGTGCCGCCGGACTTCTGTGCGGCGGGGGCGGCGGCCGCGGCGGCCGGATTCTCCTGGGCGGCGCCGGCCAGGTCGGCGGACTTGGGGGTCCAGCCGGCCTCCTTGACCATCTGCCCGTCGTTCTCCTTGGAGAGTGCGACCTTCAGGAATTCCTTGGCGAGTTCCTGGTTCTTGCCCATTCCGGCGACCGCGAAGTTGGAGCCGCCGAGGAATACTCCCTCGGGCTTGCCGGCGGTCTCGCCCGGAATGGTGAAGAAGCCGATGTCCGGCTTGATGTCCGGGTTGGTCTTGACGGCTTCGGCGGCCTCGTAGCCCATGGCGATGATGGCGCCGGTCTTCCCCTTGGCGAAGATCTCGGCCTGCTGCGGGGTGGCCTCGTCCTTGTTCTTCGGCGCGGTGCTGAAGGACTGGTACTGCCGGTAGATGTCCATGGCCTTGGAGACCTTGGGGTCGCCGAGGTTGGAGACCCACTTGCCGCCCTGCTTCTTCACCAGGTCGGCCCCGGTGCCGATGGTCAGGCCGTCGAAGAAGTACCAGTTCTGGCCGGGCAGGTAGAGCGGTTCGGCGTCGGTCTTCTTCTTGATGGTGTCGAAGTCCTTGAAGAGCTCGGAACGGGTCTTCGGAATTCCCTTGATACCGGCCTTCGCCCAGATCTTCTTGTTGTACATCACCACGCGGTTCCCGGCGTACCACGGCAGTGCGTACTGCTTTCCGTCCACGATCGACGCCTTGTTGAACGCGTCGTTCCAGTCGGCGCCGATGTCCTTCTTGAGGTCACCGAGGTCGGCCAGGGCGCCCGCCTTGGCGTAGGCGGCGGTCTGGGTGTTGCCGATTTCCACGACGTCCGGCGGGGTGTCCTCGGAAAGGGCGGTGCTCAGCTTCTGCTGAATGCCGTTCCACTGCTGGACCTTGAACTCGACGGTCGCGCCGGTCTTCTTCTTGAACTGCTCGGAGACCTGCTTGGACCACTGTGCCGGGTTCGATCCGCTCATCACCCATACGGTCAGCTTCTGGCCCTTGAAGCCGTCCGCCCCCGTCTTCCCGCCGTCGCTGGACCCACAGGCAGCGACACTCACCAGCATTCCCGCGACGGCCGTCGCTGCTATGAGCCCACGCTTCATTGCGCTCTCCCCTAAAGGCCGGGTGTGGTCTTTAATGGTTTAGACCAGTTCCCGCAGCTTGGCCTAGACCTTTTGGGGTGTCAAGGGTGTATAAGAGTCGCTGTCAGGTCCGTTACCGGACCGACATCAGGCGGGCCGGGACCTGCGAGAGGGCGCGGGGAACCCTTCCGTGCCACGATGTGAGCCGCTACGTACGGAGGAGCCGGTGACGGCAGCAGGACAGGGGTCGGAGAGGCGGGTCATGGAGACCGACGGCGGCAGCGTCGAGAGCGCCGGCGGCGCGCGGACCGCGCGCGTGCCCAAGTACTACCGCCTCAAGCGGCACTTGTTGGAAATCACCGAAACCCTGCCGCCCGGCACCCCGGTCCCGCCCGAACGCACCCTCGCCGCGGAGTTCGACACCTCGCGGACCACCGTCCGCCAGGCCCTCCAGGAACTGGTCGTCGAGGGCCGGCTGGAACGCATCCAGGGCAAGGGCACCTTCGTGGCCAAGCCCAAGGTTTCCCAGGCCCTGCAACTGACCTCCTACACGGAGGACATGCGTGCCCAGGGGCTGGAACCGACCTCCCAGCTGCTGGACATCGGCTATGTCACCGCCGACGACCGGCTGGCCGGCCTGCTGGACATCGCGCCCGGCGGGCGGGTGCTGCGCATCGAACGGCTGCGGCTGGCCAGCGGTGAGCCGATGGCGATCGAGACCACCCACCTGTCGGCCAAGCGCTTCCCCGCGCTCCGCCGCAACCTGGTCAAGTACACCTCGCTGTACACCGCGCTGGCCGAGGTCTACGACGTCCGGCTCGCCGAGGCCGAGGAGACCATCGAGACCTCGCTCGCCACCCCGCGCGAGGCCGGACTGCTGGGCACCGACGTCGGCCTGCCGATGCTGATGCTCTCCCGCCACTCCCTCGACGCCCAGGGGCAGCCGGTGGAATGGGTGCGCTCGGTCTACCGCGGCGACCGCTACAAGTTCGTCGCCAGGCTGCAGCGCCCCACGGACTGAACGGCACCGGCGGGCGCGGAACTCCCGTTGCCCGCCGCCCCGTTCCCGGCGAAGTGTCCATACCGATATGCGGACACCTAGTGACGCGCGCCACGGCCCTGCCATAGATTTCCAGCCGATTGCACAGGAGACAGCCAGGGACGGAGCCACGCTGATGCCAGAGCCAGCCGAATCACCGACCGGAAGACAGGTCGTCACCCCGACGCGCATCGTGGCCGGACTGTGCCTGCTGGCCCCGTTCGTCTCGATGCTGTGGGTGAGCTCGTACGCCAGGATCGAGCCGACGCTGATCGGGATCCCGTTCTTCTACTGGTACCAGATGGCGTGGGTGCTGATCTCTACGGTGCTGACCACCGTCGCGTACAAGCTCGTCCGGCGTGAGCAGCGCCTCCGCAAGGACGGTGGCCGGTGAGCGCCCTCGTGACCGCGGCCCCGGCGACCGTCCGGCTGGCCGCCTCCCAGACCCACGGCGTCAACGGCGTCGCCCTCGCCGTCTTCGTCTTCTTCTTCCTGGCCGTGACGGTCATGGGCTTCCTCGCCGCCCGCTGGCGCAAGGCCGAGCAGTCCGCCAACCTGGACGAATGGGGCCTGGGCGGCCGCAGCTTCGGCACCTGGATCACGTGGTTCCTGCTCGGCGGTGACCTGTACACCGCGTACACCTTCGTGGCCGTCCCGGCGGCGGTCTACACGGCGGGCGCCTCCGGCTTCTTCGCCGTGCCGTACACGATCCTGGTCTACCCCTTCATCTTCCTCTTCCTGCCCCGCCTCTGGTCGGTCTCGCACAAGCACGGCTACGTCACCACCTCCGACTTCGTCCGCGGCCGCTTCGGCTCCAAGGGCCTGTCGCTGGCGGTGGCGCTCACCGGCATCCTCGCCACGATGCCGTACATCGCGCTCCAGCTGGTGGGCATCCAGGCCGTGCTGGACGTCATGGGGATCGGCGGCGGCGAGCACACCAACTGGTTCGTCAAGGACCTCCCGCTGCTGATCGCCTTCGCGGTGCTGGCGGCCTACACCTACTCCTCCGGTCTGCGTGCGCCCGCCCTGATCGCGTTCGTCAAGGACGGCCTGATCTACCTCGTCATCGGCGTCGCGATCATCTACATCCCGATCAAACTGGGCGGCTTCGACAGCATCTTCCACGCGGCGGGCAAGGCGCTCGCGCAGCCCGGCGCCGTCCCCGGCAAACCACGCGGCGAAGTGACCAGCGGCCCCAACGCCCAGTGGGCGTACGCCACGCTGGCCCTCGGCTCGGCCCTGGCGCTGTTCATGTACCCGCACTCGATCACCGCGACGCTGTCCTCGCGCAGCCGCAACGTGATCCGCCGCAACACCACGATCCTGCCGCTCTACTCGCTGATGCTGGGCCTGCTGGCGCTGCTCGGCTTCATGGCGATCAAGGCCGGTACGGACATCCAGGGCAACCCGCAACTGGCCATCCCCCAGCTGTTCGAGGACATGTTCCCCAGCTGGTTCACCGGCGTCGCGTTCGCCGCGATCGGCATCGGCGCCCTGGTCCCGGCGGCCATCATGTCCATCGCGGCCGCCAACCTCTTCACCCGGAACGTCTACAAGGACTTCCTCAAGCAGGACGCCACACCCGAGCAGGAGCACAAGGTCGCCAAGCTGGTCTCCCTGCTGGTCAAGGTCGGCGCCCTGGTCTTCGTCCTCACCATGGACAAGACCGTCGCCATCAACTTCCAGCTGCTGGGCGGCATCTGGATCCTGCAGACCCTGCCGTCCCTGGTCGGCGGCCTGTTCACCCGCTGGTTCCACCGCTGGGCACTCCTGGCGGGCTGGGCGGCCGGCATGCTCTACGGCACGCTCGCGGCGTACGGCGTGGCCACCCCGAAGCAGAAGCACTTCGGCGGCCCCAGCACGGCGATCCCCGGCCTCGGGGAGATCGGCTACATCGGCCTGACCGCGTTCGTCCTGAACGTCGTCGTCGCGGTCGTCCTCACCGTCGTCCTACGGGCCTTCAACGCCCCCGACGGCACGGACGAGACCAGCCCCGCGGACTACACCGCCGACGCGGGCGACGAAGGCGTGGCCGTCGAACTCCCCCCGGCGACGGCGGGGGCTCCGGCGGGGCACTGAGCCACCCCGCGTCCGACGCCACGGGCCGCTGCCTCTCGCACGGGAGGCAGCGGCCCGTTCCGTACACCCCGGATCAGTTCGCCCAGTCCTTGAGCGGCTCGGTGTCGAGGGTGATGCCGACGGGGTCCGGGAGGTGGAGAGACTTGCCGTACGGGACGGTGTGCACGTTCTCGTACCGGGAACCGTTCGGCTCGCTGTACACGGACACCTCGCAGTTGTCACGGTCGATCAGCAGGTAGACCGGAATGCCGGTTTCGGCGTACGCGCGGGGCTTCTCCACCCGATCGCGCTGGTCGGTGTCCGCGTCGTGCGAAGTCACCTCGACGACCATCAACACCGGTTCGGGATCCGCCCATTCACCCTGACCGACGAAAGCATCACTGGGAACGAGCGAGCCATCAGGGCGGAGGCGGCCGTTCCGGTAAGCCTCCGTCTTCAGCCCCTGGTTCGGGTCCAGAAAGAGCTCAGGCCTGTGCTGCATGCAGATGCGCAGCAACCACTGGATGATCCGTCCGTGATCCCCGTCCGGCATGGGCTTGCTCTTGACCTTCCCGTTGATGAGCTCCAACCGCGCCTCTTCCTCCAAGCGGCTGAGTATCCGGGCGGCCTCTTCGAAATCGGCCGTGCTGATGTGCGGCCGGTCGGCAAGCGCGGTCATGGAGCCTCCTCCTTCTGTCATCGGGCAGAGCAAGGAACGTGCAACCGACGATAGCCGAGACCACTGACAGGCACCGCCCGATCACTCGTTGATCACTCGCGACACACTAGATGTGGGGGTGCACCTGAGGGGCCACCACCACATGTATGCTCGTCCTCGCTGTCGCCGCAGGGGAACCCGGTGGGAATCCGGGACTGTCCCGCAACGGTGTACGAGCGCACCCGCCCGCCTTTGTCGACGGGCCGCCGTGCGCCCGGAAGTCCGAGGACCTGCCGACGGCACGCCCGCACCGCCATCGGTGCGGACGTCGATACGTCCGGGCCCCGAGGGAGGGCCGGTGGACGCCGCGCGGTGTGCCCGCGCACCCCTGACCTGACGGGGTGCCGCATGCCCGCGTGCGCCCGTCGCGCCCGCGCCCCTCCCGGCCCCCGCCGAGTGAGGGAGAGCATCACGTGACCATCGCGCCAACGGAACCCGCGTCAGACGCCGAGGTCGTGCCGCCCGCGGTGACCACGCCGCCCGCCTCCGACGGTCCGGGCGTCGCCCTGCTGCGCACCCTCACCGACCTGACCGCGGACCTCACCGCGACCGACCCCGGCAAGGTGGCCGCCGCCGCCCTGCGCGGCCGGCACGCGGGTTCCGACGAGGCCGAGCTGCGCGCGCTGGCCACCGAGGCCGCGGCCGGCCTGATCGGTGACGAGCCGGAGTACTCCAAGCTCGCCGCGCGGCTGCTCACCCTCGCGATCTCGGAGGAGGCGGCCGAACAGGGGGCGGTCGCCTTCTCCGCCTCCATCGAGGTCGGCCACCGCGAGGGCCTGATCGCCGACGAGACCGCGGAGTTCGTCCGGGCGCACGCGGCGCGGCTGGACGCGCTGGTCGAGCAGGCGCTCGCGGACGGCGCCGACGACCGCTTCGGCTACTTCGGCCTGCGCACCCTGCACTCCCGCTACCTGCTGCGGCACCCCACCACCCGTCAGGTGATCGAGACGCCCCAGCACTTCCTGCTGCGGGTGGCCTGCGGCCTCGCGGAGGCCGCCGATTCGCCCGAGGCCACCGAGCGGGCGCTGGTGGACGTCGCCGAGCTGTACCGCCTCACCAGCTCGCTGTCGTACCTCCCCTCCTCCCCCACCCTCTTCAACTCCGGCACCCGCCACCCCCAGATGTCGTCCTGCTACCTGCTGGACTCCCCGCTGGACGAGCTGGACTCGATCTACGACCGGTACCACCAGGTCGCCCGGCTCTCCAAGCACGCCGGCGGCATCGGACTGTCGTACTCCCGGATCCGGGCCCGTGGTTCGCTGATCCGCGGCACCAACGGGCACTCCAACGGCATCGTGCCGTTCCTGCGCACGCTGGACGCCTCGGTGGCGGCGGTGAACCAGGGCGGCCGGCGCAAGGGCGCGGCCTGCGTCTACCTGGAGACCTGGCACGCGGACATCGAGGAGTTCCTGGAGCTCCGCGACAACACCGGCGAAGAGGCCCGCCGTACCCACAACCTGAACCTCGCGCACTGGATCCCGGACGAGTTCATGCGCCGGGTGGAGGCGGACGCCGACTGGTCGCTGTTCTCGCCCTCCGACGTCCCCGAGCTGGTGGACCTGTGGGGCGCGGAGTTCGACGCCGCGTACCGCAAGGCCGAGGCCGAGGGCCGGGCGCTCAAGCAGATCCCGGCCCGGGTGCTGTACTCCCGCATGATGCGCACCCTGGCGCAGACCGGCAACGGCTGGATGACGTTCAAGGACGCCGCCAACCGCACCGCCAACCAGACCGCCGAGCCCGGCAAGGTCGTGCACTCCTCCAACCTGTGCACGGAGATCCTGGAGGTGACCGACGACGGGGAGACCGCGGTCTGCAACCTCGGGTCGGTCAACCTCGCCGCCCACCTGGGCAACGAGGCCAACGGCTGGGAGGAGGCGATGGACTGGGAGCGGCTGGACGCCACGGTCCGTACGGCCGTCACCTTCCTCGACCGCGTCGTGGACATCAACTTCTACCCCACCGAGCAGGCCGCCGCCTCCAACTCCCGCTGGCGCCCGGTCGGTCTGGGCCTGATGGGTCTGCAGGACGTCTTCTTCCGGCTGCGGCTGCCCTTCGACTCCCCCGAGGCGAAGGAGCTGTCCACCCGTATCTCCGAGCGGATCATGCTCGCCGCCTACGAGGCGTCCGCCGACCTCGCCGAGCGGCACGGCCCGCACCCCGCCTGGTCCGCGACCCGTACCGCCCGCGGCGTGCTGCACCCCGACCACTACCCGGACGCCGAGCCGCGCTGGGCGGACCGCTGGGCCGCGCTGCGCGCCCGCATCGCGAAGACCGGGATGCGCAACTCCCTCCTCCTCGCGATCGCGCCGACCGCGACCATCGCCTCCATCGCCGGTGTGTACGAGTGCATCGAGCCGCAGGTGTCCAACCTCTTCAAGCGCGAGACGCTGAGCGGTGAGTTCCTGCAGGTCAACGCCTACCTGATCGAGGAGCTCAAGGCTCTGGGCCTGTGGGACGCGCGGACCCGTGACGCGCTGCGCGAGGCGAACGGCTCGGTGCAGGACGTGGCGTGGATCCCCGAGCGGATCCGGGCGCTCTACCGCACCGCCTGGGAGATCCCGCAGCGCGCCCTGATCGACATGGCCGCGGCCCGTACGCCGTTCCTCGACCAGAGCCAGTCGCTGAACCTCTTCATGGCGTCGCCGACCATCGGCAAGCTCAGCTCGATGTACGCGTACGCCTGGAAGCGCGGCATCAAGACCACGTACTACCTGCGGTCGCGCCCGGCGACGCGGATCGCGCAGTCGGCGCGCGCCGCGTCCGTCCCCGCCCAGCAAGCGCCGCAACTGCCGGTGACCGACCCCGAGGCGGTCGCCTGCTCCCTGGAAAACCCCGAGTCCTGCGAGGCCTGCCAGTAATGTCCGACACCGCCCGTTCAAAGAACCTGCTCGACCCGGGCTTCGAACTCACCCTGCGGCCCATGCGGTACCCGGAGTTCTACGACCGCTACCGCGACGCGATCAAGAACACCTGGACCGTGGAGGAGGTCGACCTCCACTCCGACGTGGCCGACCTCGCCAAGCTCTCGCCCGGCGAGCAGCACATGATCGGCCGGCTGGTCGCGTTCTTCGCGACCGGTGACTCGATCGTCGCCAACAACCTGGTCCTGACGCTGTACAAGCACATCAACTCCCCCGAGGCGCGGCTGTACCTGAGCCGTCAGCTCTTCGAGGAGGCGGTGCACGTCCAGTTCTATCTGACGCTGCTGGACACCTATCTGCCCGATCCGGAGGACCGTGCCGCCGCCTTCGCCGCGGTGGAGAACATCCCGTCCATCCGGGAGAAGGCCCAGTTCTGCTTCAAGTGGATGGACTCGGTCGAGAGCATCGACCGGCTGGAGTCCAAGGCCGACCGCCGTCGCTTCCTCCTCAACCTCATCTGTTTCGCGGCGTGCATCGAGGGCCTGTTCTTCTACGGTGCCTTCGCCTACGTCTACTGGTTCCGCTCGCGCGGGCTGCTGCACGGCCTGGCCACCGGCACCAACTGGGTCTTCCGCGACGAGTCCATGCACATGGAGTTCGCGTTCTCGGTGGTGGACACGGTCCGCGAGGAGGAGCCCGACCTCTTCGACGACAAGCTGGAGCTGCAGGTCACCGAGATGCTGAGGGAGGCCGTCGAGGCCGAGCTGCAGTTCGGCCGTGACCTGTGCGGCGACGGCCTGCCGGGGATGAACACCGAGTCGATGCGCGAGTACCTGCAGTGCGTCGCGGACCAGCGTCTGCAGCGGCTCGGCTTCGCGCCCGTGTACGGCTCGGAGAACCCGTTCTCCTTCATGGAGCTGCAGAACGTCCAGGAGCTGACCAACTTCTTCGAGCGCCGGGCCTCCGCCTACCAGGTCGCCGTCGAGGGCTCGGTCTCCTTCGACGACGACTTCTAGGCCGGCGCCCCGACGTCCTTGCCGGCGGCGCCCGTTCACCCCGGTCACCTGCGATTGTGAGCGTTCTGTTACCTCGGCAACCAGGGCCGGGGCCGCCACATCTATCCGGTTATGAAGGGCACGAAGGGGCGTCGCCGGTTCATCGACTATCCGCGCCGGGGACGCGAGGGGCTGCGCTGTTGGCTGCCGTCATGGCGGCTGTGGCTCGGCACCCTCGCGTTCGGCATCCTCTCCCTGGCGGGGTTGTTCGCGTTCGTGTACGCGAAGATCGACATACCGGACGAGAACGAGCTCGCCGGTAAGGAGGCCACCGTCTACTACTGGGCGGACGGCAGCCAGATGGTGAGCGTGGGCGCCGTCAACCGGCAGAACATCACCCTCGACAAGGTCCCCGACTCGGTCGAGAACGCGGTGATCTCCGCCGAGAACGCCACGTTCTACAGCGATCCCGGGGTATCCGTCCAGGGAATCGCCCGGGCCCTGGTCAACATGGTCTCCGGCGAGGAGACCCAGGGCGGCTCCACCATCACCCAGCAGTACGTGAAGAACACCTATCTCTCGCAGGACCAGACGGTCACCCGCAAGCTGCGGGAATTCATCATCGCGCTGAAGGTGAGCAACCAGAAGTCCAAGCGCGACATCCTCCGCGGCTACCTCAACACCAGCTGGTTCGGCCGCGGTTCGTACGGCATCCAGGCCGCCGCCCACGCGTACTACGGCATCGACGCCAAGAACCTCAGTCCCAGCCAGGGCGCCCTGCTGGCGGCCACGCTGAAGGGTGCCGACCAGTACGACCCGGGGCTGAGCGAGGCCAACCACCGGCGGGCGGTGGCACGCTGGCGGTGGATCCTCGACCGGCAGGTCGCCACCGGCAAGATGAGCGAGGAGGAACGGGCGAAGTACCGCACCTTCCCCGAGCCCCGGCCGCCGTCGAAGCCCACCAGCCAGGCCGGCCAGATCGGCTATCTCGTCGACGTCGCCAACAAGTTCATCAAGGCCGACACCGGGCTCACCGACAAGGACCTGGCGCGCGGCGGCTACCGCGTCCACACCACCTTCGACAAGAAGCGCACCCGCCGCCTGGAGGCGGCCGTGAACACCGTCCGCCGGGAGAACCTCGACCCGAAGGAGCGGGCCGCCGACACCTTCGTGGAATTCGGGGCGGCCTCGGTGCGCCCCCGGGACGGCGCGATCGTCGCGCTCTACGGCGGTGCCGACGCCACCCGGCACTTCAGCAACAACGCGGACACCACGGCGGTCCCGGCCGGCTCGGCCTTCAAACCCTTCGTGCTCGCCGCCGCCCTCCAGCAGCAGGTCGACACCACCGTGCAGCCCACCGACCGCCCCGAGGGGGCCGGCCGGGCCGTCCCGGTGGACTGGCGGCCGGACCAGGCCGCAGCGGACCTCGGCAGCGCCCTGGTGCAGGCCCAGAACCCGCCGTTCGTCCAGGCCGGGCAGCGGATCGGGCTGGCCCGGATCCGGGACCTCGCGGTGGCCGCCGGACTGCGCAAGGAGAGCATGGCCCGCCTGGAGCAGACCTTCCCGCTCGGCACCTCGGCGCCCAGCGCGATACGGATGGCGAGCGCCTACACCACGTTCGCCAACGGCGGGCTGCACGCCGATCCGTACGCGGTGTCGTCCATGACGCACGACGGCCGCACGGTCCCCGGCTTCGAGCGGTCGGTGCCCCAGCAGGTCCTCGACGCCGGGGTCGCCCAGCAGGTGACCGGCGCCCTGGAGGGCGTGGGATGGCGCACGCTGGGGCTGCCGGACGCCAAGCCGGCCGGGCCGCCGGTGGCGGCCGGCCGTACCGAGCCGGGCGACCGGATGAAGTCGGCGTGGTTCATCGGCAGCCCGGCGCCCGCCCCGGTCGGCACCGGGCCCGGCACCGGCGGCGGGAACTGGGGCGGCGTCCGCCCCGGCACCACGCCGGGCGCCGGTGACGAGCCGACCACCGCCGTCACCATGTTCCGCAACCAGCCCGGTGCGCCCCAACTGCTGGGCCTGCAGGGCGTCGGCGGCCCCCGCACCGGTCTGGGGACGTCCCTCCCGCCGAAGGTCTGGAGCGCCTACCAGGACGCCTCGTAGACCGGCCGCCGGTACGCCTCGTGGACGCGGGCGGGCGCCCCCCCCCCCCCGGGGCCGGCGCCCCCCCCCCCGGCCCCCCCCCGCCCCCCCCCCGCGGGGGGGGGGCCCCCCCCGGGGCGCCGCGCCCCCGCGGGCCAACGCCGCCCCGCCGCCGAGC
>NZ_JBIDAJ010000025.1:0-47135 GCF_043202395.1 Streptomyces sp. NPDC048197 | reverse complement strand
GGGCCCCGCCCCGGGGGGGGGGGGGCGCGGCGCCCCCCCCCCCCCCCCGCGCCCCCCCCCCCCCCCCGCCGGTCGTCCCGCGTCCGCTCAGTCGTTGGCGACCACGGGGTAGCGCGGCTCCCGCTCGGCCATCTGCCGCAGCGCGTCCTTGCGGTCCCGCTTGGACAGCCGGTCGATGTAGAGGTAGCCGTAGAGGTGGTCGGTCTCGTGCTGCAGGCAGCGCGCGAAGTAGCCGGTGCCCCGCACGGCGATCGGCTCGCCCTTGGCGTTCTGGCCACGCACCACGGCGTAGTCGGGACGGGCCAGCTCGGCGTACGCACCGGGCACGGACAGGCAGCCCTCGTTGGAGTCGTCCAGCACCCGGCGCTCGGCGGGCAGCTCGTCCAGGACCGGGTTGCAGACCGCGCCGACGTGCCGGACGCCCTCGTCGTCCAGGCAGTCGTAGACGAAGACCTTCAGGTCCACACCGATCTGGTTGGCGGCCAGGCCCACGCCCTCGGCGGTGCGCTGGCTGGCGAACATGTCGTCGATCAGCTGGGCCAGGCCCTCGTCGAACTCCGTGACGTCCTTGCACTCCTTGTGGAGCACCGGGTTGCCGACCACGGTGATCGGGCGGGAGGTGCCGCGCTCCCGGTGGGCGGTCTCGCGCTCCTCGCAGTCCTCCGTGTCGACGATGAACTCGACGCTCTCCTGCTGATCACTGTCCTGCTGGGCCATCTCCGCCGTACGCCTTCCTCAAAACCCTGATGGGACGCCCTACAGCCTACGGTGGCGGCCCGGCGCTCAGCAGACCTCTTCCAGATCACGCCATTCGCGGGTGTCCGGGCTGTCCGCGACCCAGCCGTCGAGCAGCCCGCGGACCAGCGCGGACGGTGCCGCGATACCGCATTCGCGCTCCGGCACCCACAGCGAGCCGGAGCCCGCGGTGCGGTGGCCCAGCGGGCCGGGGTGGCCCGGTTCGCTGTGGTCGTGCGGGTCCAGGTGCTCGCCGTCACCCTCGTCGCTGGGCATCCGGCTCTCCGAGCACGTACGGCACAGCAGGCGTACGGAGGACGACCAGTCCTCGGCGGCGAAGCCGGCGTCGGCCGCCAGCCGCTCCAGGGCGTCCCGGTCCGCCTCGGTGGCGGCCTCCAGCAGCACCACCCAGGTGGGGACCGGGGAGGGCGCCCACAGCTCGATCTCGTCGAAGACCGGGTACGCCTGCCCGTCGGACGTCGTCCGCTCGCCGTGCGGGACGCCGTCGTGCAGCACGACCTCGCCCCAGCGCCGCCCGGACGACGGCAGCGGGATCGACAGCACCTCGATGCGGGCCGGGTCCAGCCGGCGGCCCCAGACCACCTCGGCCTCGCCCTCCGGGGAAAGCCGGACCGCGGCGCTGCCCAGGGCCATCCCGACCGGTTCGCCGGACGGCGAGCCCTCACCGGGGACCTTCAGGCCGTACGCCTGCCAGGCCCGGCGGGCCAGCGGCCAGTCCTGGAGGGCGGTGGCGGCGATGCCGACGTTCCACCAGTCGGGCGCACCGGTCTCGCGGTCGAGCAGCGCCACCGCGCGCAGACCGGCGGCCCGGGCCTGCTCCCAGTCGTGCCGGAACTTGTGCAGCAGGGCGAGGTTGAACCAGGACTCCGACAGCCACGGCTCCATGTCCGCGGCCCTGGTCAGCAACGCCCCCGCGTCCTCGTAACGGCCGTCACCGATCAGCGTGAAAGCGCGGTCGGTCGCCTGCCGCCACGAGGCGGAGGGCCGGTGCCGTACCTTGCCGAAGATCCTCACGATTCCCGCCTGCTGGTTGCTCTCGATGCCGCCAGGGGGTCTCCCGGGCGGCTCCCGGGGCCCTTCCGGGGGGCCCACTCGACAACCTGCCACAGATTGCCGTCGGGCTCAGCCTGGTTTGCTGCTCCCCCCTGCGGCTGATGCCCTTCACCGACCCCCTGAACCCCCTGGGACGCTCCTCACAGGGGCTTCCTTCGCATCCAACCATGCCCGTCTCGGAGGCCGCTCATTACCCATGGGTTCTGGCACTTCGGGCGGAATTCCGCAAGCGGAGGGAACCGAAGGGCGGTACGGGGGCCGGGCCGCCCCGGTGCGGTCCTTCTCACACCTGCCGGCCGCCGCGGGCCAGGACCCGGGCGAGCGCCTCGACGACACGGGGCTCGTGGTCCTGCGCGGTGGCCAGCCGCAACCGCTCCAGGGCGCGCAGCCGGCCGCCCGGCCCGCCGGCGCCGCCCGCCAGGTCGTCGTAGGCGTTGACGGTCCGGACGATACGCGCGGTGACCGGCTGGTCCGGGTACGGGTCGGCCTGCCGCTCGACGATCATCGCGACCTCGGCGGGCACCCCGGTCTGCCGGACAACGGCGCCGCCCAGCAGGGCGATCCGGCGCTGTTCGGCGGGCGGCAGCGGGGCGGTGGCACCGTCCGGCACCGGGTCCAGGAGGGAGAGCTGACCGATGTCGTGCATCAGCGCGGCGTATTCCAGGACGTCCAAGTCCGGTTCGGTCAGGCCCAGTTCGCGGCCCACCGCGCGGCTGAGCACGGCCACCCGGCGGGCGTGGCCGTGCGGGGTGTACCCGGCGATCTCGGTGGCGCGGGCCAGCGAGGCGATGGTCTGGCGGTACGTACCGCGTACCGCCGCGAAACGGCCGAAGGCGAACTGGGTCAGCAGCAGCGGCAGGCAGAACACCGGCAGTGCCCACAGGCCGGCGACCGCGGTGGCGAGCGCGATCACCACACCGGTGGCACAGACGGCCGTGCCGATGCCGGGCAGCGCCCGCAACTCGTCGCGCAGCAGCGGACAGTACGGCCAGCCGGTGCGGGCGTGCGCCAGAGTGGCGGCGAGTACGGCGTCACACAGCGTGGTCAGCGCCAGCAGGCCGATCAGGAAGAACGGATAGGCCGGTCCGTTCGCCACCCAGCTGCCCAGGGTGCCGGTGTTGTAGAGGGGCTGGAAGCAGGTGGCGGCGAATCCCGTGGTCAGCACCCGGCGGGCGAGCCGGTCCGGCGCCGTGCACCGGCCGCGCGCGACCTGCGGGACGACGCCGATCAGGGCGGCCGCCAGGACCACGGCCACGGTCTGGGGGACGCCGTGTGTCGTCGGCCGGCCGCCCGCCTCGCCGAGCAGCGCGTACGCCAGTGCCCCGGCCGCGCCCAGCGGGGCCGCCGTCCGGTCGTCCTGCGCCCGACCCGGCCCGGTGGCCGGCGCGGGGCCGCAGGCGGCCAGTTCGCCGGCCGCGATCAGCACGCCGAAGGCCAGTGCGATCCCCGGCTGGTCGAGCCCGGCCCACAGGGTCCGGCCGAGGGACCAGCAGGCCAGCACGGCGGCGGCGGTGTGGACGGCGGCGACGACGGCGCGGCCTCCGGGGTGGCGGGCGGTGGTCCGCGGGCCGTCCGGTACGGCGGTGGGCCGGCCGTCGGCCGCCGGACGGCCGGTCCGCCGGGGATCCGGGGGCTCTGCCCGGGTGCCGCTCATCGCGGACCACCACCCCGGCGAGCGCTGCCGGCGGCGGCCCCGGGCACCGGCTCGGGCACCGCGCCGGCCGGCCGGTCAGCGCGGCCGTCCGGGGCGGGTCCCGCCGCTCCGCCGGCGTCCCCGGCCCGGTCCGCCAGCCGCTCAGGCGTGACGTTTCCGCTCCGGGCCGCGCCCGGCCCGTCGTCCGCCGCGGTGACCTGGTCCGGGTCCCAGCCGTGCCGGTGCAGCGCCGCCGCCAGTGCCCGCACCATTCGCGGGTCGAACTGCGTGCCGGCACATTTGCGCAGCTCCGCGACGGCCACCGGCACCGGCCGGGCCCGGCGGTAGGACCGGGTGGAGGTCATCGCGTCGAAGGCGTCCGCCACCGCCACCACCCTGGCGAACTCCGGGATCTGGTGGCCGCGCAGACCGTACGGGTAGCCGCGCCCGTCCAGCCGCTCGTGGTGGTGCAGGATCGCCGCCCGCGCCTCCCCCAGGAAGCCGATGCCGCGGACGATCTCGTGCCCGTACTCCGGGTGCAGCTCGATCACCCGGCGCTCCTCCGGGGTCAGCGGCCCGTCCTTGCGCAACAACCGGGTGGGCACGCCGAGTTTGCCGACGTCGTGCAGGATGCCGGCGAACCGGAGCGCCTCGGTCCGGTCCTCCGCCATGCCCAGCTCGCGGGCGATCATCACCGAGGCGCGGCCGACCCGTTCGCCGTGCCCGCGGGTGTAGCGGTCCTTGATGTCCACGGCCGTCACGAGCGCCCGGATGGTGGCCTGGTGGGCGGCGCGTTCGCGGTGGCAGCGGTCGAAGACCCAGCACGAGAGGCACATCGGCAGCAGCACCAGCAGCGCCGCCGGCGGCCCGTACGAGCTCCGCCACAGGACCGCCATCATCAGCCCGGCCAGACCGTGCACGAGGTACCGGGCCTGGCCGGGGGCGAGCAGTCCGCGCCAGGCGGTGCGTACCGGATGCCGTTCGGCGGCGATCAGGATGCCGCCGTCCAGCGCCGCGAGCACCGCGCAGCAGACGGCCGCGGCGGCCAGCGCCGGCAGCAGCAGGAGGGGAAAGCGCGGGGTGGCCGGGTCCGGGTGGCCCAGGGCCCGGAAGGCCGCGGCGGCCGCACCGCAGGCGAGGGCCTGCTCGGCGGCGTGCCATATCCGGCGGGCGGTGGCCGCCCGGGGCCGGACCGGGGCGAGCAGCGCTCCGGGGACGGCGGCCAGCGCGGCCAGCGCCGGCGGGAGCAGGAAGACCCCGGCGAGGACCAGGGGGCTGGTCCAGCCCGTGCCGCCGGTGCGCGTCCGGTCCGGCAGCCGGCGGCCCAGGAGCGGGCAGCGGGGGATCCGTTCGCCCAGTGCGTACAGGGCGGCCAGGGCGAGGGCGGTGCCCCAGGGGGCGCCCGGTCCCGGCCGTAAGGCCCAAGCGGTGCACAGCGCGGCGGCCAGGGCCGTACCGCCGATGTACCCTCGCGCGGCCGCCGGAAGTTCCCGCATCGCGCCCTCCTCACCGTGCCCGCCGGCTCCGCCCCGTTCCGGGGGCGGGGACGGCCCTCGGCACGCCGCATCCGCAGCGCGCTCGGGTCGGTGAGAATAGAGGGGTTGGCGCGCCCGGGAAGGCGCATCAGTGGATCGGGCGGGAGGAATCGCCCCGCCCCTCACTCATTGGGGTGATGTGCCGCGGTCTTCGCCCGCACGGCCGCGGTCCGTGCAACGTGGCGGGGAGTTGATCACCCAGGGGCCCTGCCGGTCGCCGTCCTTCAGGCGTCGGCGGTACGGGGGCCGGCCGCCGGGCCGGAGCCGGCGCCGCCGGTCTCCGCCTCACGCGCCTGCTGCTCCCGCTGGGCCTGTTCGTGCCGGGCCTGCTCCAGGACGCTCATCTCGGGCACGGCCTCGCCGGCCCGGATGAGGTCGATCCGGCCCATGACCTTGGAGCGCAGGTCGCTGGGGACGTCGTCATGGCCGCAGCAGCGCTTGACAAGCTTCTTGACGGCCTGCTCCAGGCCGTACTTCTCCAGGCACGGCGAGCATTCGTCGAGATGCACCTGGAATTCCGCGCACTCCCCGGCGGGCATCTCCCGGTCGAGATACTCGTAAAGGTGGTCAAGGACCTCTGAGCAGTCCTTCTCGTGCGGCTCTCCGCAGCTCATGATCCCGAGCCTTTCCGGTCGTGCGATTCCGACGTCCGCGCGGCCTGCGGGTCGTCCGCAGTGGCCGCACCCGCCGGAACCAGCCCGCGTTCGCGGGCGTAATCCTCCAGCATGCCGCGCAGTTGGCGGCGGCCGCGGTGCAGACGGGACATCACCGTGCCGATGGGTGTCCCCATGATGTCCGCGATCTCCTTGTACGCAAACCCCTCGACGTCGGCGAGGTAGACCGCGATGCGGAATTCCTCCGGGATCGCCTGCAGGGCGGCCTTCACGTCCGAGTCGGGGAGGTGGTCCAGCGCCTGGGACTCCGCCGAGCGCAGCCCCGTCGACATGTGCGACTCGGCGCGCGCCAGCTGCCAGTCCTCGATCTCCTCCGCCGCGCTGCGCTGCGGCTCGCGCTGCTTCTTGCGGTAGGAGTTGATGAAGGTGTTCGTGAGGATGCGGTACAGCCACGCCTTGAGGTTGGTGCCCTCGCGGAACTGGTGGAACGACGCGTACGCCTTCGCGTACGTCTCCTGGACCAGGTCCTCCGCGTCGGCCGGGTTGCGCGTCATGCGCAGGGCGGCGGAGTACATCTGGTCGAGGAAGGTGAGCGCGTCCCGCTCGAAGCGCGCATTGCGCTCGGCCGCACTCTCCTGCCGGCGGTCGGACATCTCCTCGGCCGAGCCGTCGGTCCCTGCGTCGGTACCGGTGACCGGACCCACCTCCTCCAACACCGTCACGGATCCGGAAGCGGACCCACTCGATTCGGAGAATAGACGACGATCCGGTGCCGCCGCCGCTCCAGCCAGGGCGGGCTGTGCCACCTGCATCTGCGACCACGACAGATCAGCGGCCGGGCGGGCCGGGCAAGCGATTCCCATGCGGCGGACTCCCATTCCTCGTGCTTCGCTGGACGTACGCGCGTCCGTACGAAAGCCACAACAGCCGCCCCGGTCCGCGCATTCCCGCTCCGCGCGATCTTCTTCCGGCGGTTTCCCGTCCGGTTTCCCGTCCCGGGGTTGACAAATGTGGTTGCCGGTTCGGCAATGGGAGCGTGGACGACGACACTGCCGGCACCCCGCCGGACCGCACGGTGGCCGCCCCGGCGGCCGGCTCCTCCCCCGACGGCGCCCCGGCACCAGCCCCGGCACCGGCACCGGACCAGATCTACGACCGGGTCCTCGCCGAGGTGGGGCCCCGGCTGCGGCGGCTCCGGCAGGAGCGCGGGGTGACGCTGGCCGCGCTGTCCGAGGCGACCGGCATCTCGGTGAGCACCCTCTCGCGCCTGGAGTCCGGCGGCCGCCGGGCCACCCTCGAACTGCTGCTGCCGCTGGCCCAGGCACACCAGGTGCCGCTGGACGAGCTGGTGGGCGCGCCGGAGGTGGGCGACCCCCGGATCCGCGCGGTGCCGCAGCGGCGCGGCCGTATGACGGTGGTGCCGCTGACCCGCCAGCCGGGCGCGCTGCAGGCGTTCAAGCTGGTGATCGATCCCGTCGCCGGCCCGCCGGAGCAGCGGATCCACGAGGGCTACGAGTGGCTGTACGTGCTGTCCGGACGGCTGCGGCTGCTGCTGGCCGACCGCGATGTGGTGCTGCGGGCCGGGGAGGCGGCGGAGTTCGACACCCGGCTGCCGCACTGGTTCGGGCCCGCCGACGGAACGCCGGTGGAGGTGCTGAGCCTCTTCGGGCGGCAGGGCGAGCGGGTGCACGTACGGGCCCGGCCGCGCGGGCAGGGCGACTGAGTGCCGGCGCCGGCGGGCCCGTTGCGGGTGCGCGGGCCCTCGCCGGTGCGGTGCGGGGCCGCCCTCAGCCGAAGAGCCCGTCCAGCCAGGCGAGTACGGCGTCGGTGAGGACGGCCATCGTCGCCGCCTCGTCGACGCCCGCCTTCTTCGGGACCGCGAAGCCGTGGTCGCCGTGCGGCACTTCGGCGAGCTCCGTGCCCGGCGGGAACTCCTCGGGCCGGCCGAAGGGGTCGCGGCCGCCCTGGACGACCAGCGTCGGCACCCCGGCGCCGGTCAGCTCCTCCACCCGGGACTTCTCCGGCCTGCCCGGTGGGTGCAGCGGGAAGCTCAGCGCCAGTACGGCCCCGGCGCCCAGCTCGCGGGCCGTACGGCAGGCCACCCGGGCGCCCGCGCTCCGGCCGCCGGCGACCACCGGCAGCCCCGGCTTCTCCAGCGCGGGCCACAGCGCGGTCCACGCCGCGTCCAGGGTCTTCGGCGCCGGCGCCAGCTTCTTGCCGGCCACCCGCCACGGCTGCTCGACCAGCGCCACCGGGTAGCCGCGGGCCGGCAGCGCGGCCGCCAGTGCCCGCAGGTCGCGCGCCTCGATACCGCCGCCGGCGCCGTGGCTCACCGCCACCACGGCCCGCGCCGGCGTCGCCGCGCGGTGCCAGGTGATCCGGGCCTCGCCCGCCGGCGTCCCGACCGTCTCGGTCTCCTTCGCCCCTGTGCTCATAGGCCCATCCTGCCCGCGCCGGGACCCGAACGGCACCGCCCCACGCCCGTCGCCGGGGCCTTCGGGCCGGGCCTGGCCGGGTGCGCACCGGCTCAGAACAGCGTGCCGACCTCCGGCCCGTCGAGTTCGGTGACCAGCTCGGGGCCGTTGTTGCGGACGTTGCTGACGTCGGTCGGTACGGGATGGGCGCGCATCAGCCCGGGCGGCGGGGGCGCCAGCAGTTCGCGCAGTTCGTCGGGGTCCGTACGGCCCGCGTCGAGCCAGGCGTCCCAGCGGTCCGGGGGCAGCACCAGCGGCATCCGGGGGTGGATCTCGGCCAGCGACTGCGGGCCGGCGCCGCCGTCCGCCCCGGCCAGCGGGGTGGTCTCGGCGGCGGTGGTGACGACCGTGCAGGTCACCCACCAGGCCAACGGGTGGTCGCCGGGGAGCGTGCGGTCCCGCCAGAACTCGTACAGCCCGGCCATCGCCATCACGGAGCCGTCCGCGGGCGTCACGAAGTAGGGCTGTTTGCGGGGCCGCTTCTTCCGGCCCTGCTCCTCCAGCTCTCTCTCGGCCGCGTCCGTGACCCACTCGAAGTAGCCGTCACCGGGGATCAGACAGCGCCGGGTCGCGAAGGCCCGCCGGAACGACGGCTTCTCGTGGACCGTTTCCGCCCGCGCATTGATCATTCGTGCCGCGCCGTCGGGTGATTTCGACCACGACGGGACCAGCCCCCACTTCAGCGGCCGCAGCTGGCGCACCGGCCCGTCGGGGGCACCCTCGCCTTTGAGGGGACGCTCCAGCACCGCGTGCACGGTGGCCGTCGGCGCCACGTTCCAACTGGGCGCCAGCGTCTCCTCGGGCTCCCACTGCTGCACCCCGAACAGGCCGACCAGGTCCTCGGGGCGACGACTCGCTGCATACCTCCCGCACATGCATGCCACACTGCCATGCCACACGAAGGGGAGACATGGAGACCGACCACCTCACCGACATATGGGGCCGGGTCACCGGGTCCCAGCCCGCCCCGTCGCTCTGGCTGGTGATCGCCACGGCGGTGCTCGCCCTGGCCGCCGTCGTCCCGCACACCGCGTGGCGGCTGTCGCGCAATGCGATCACGATCGCCCACGAGGGCGGGCACGGCCTGATCGCGCTGCTCAGCGGGCGTCGCCTGGACGGCATCCGGCTGCACTCCGACACCTCCGGACTGACCGTTTCCCGCGGCAAACCGACCGGTCTCGGCATGGTGCTGACCGCTGCGGCCGGTTATGTGGCACCGTCCCTGCTCGGTCTGGCCGGCGCCGCCCTGCTGGCGGCCGGGCACATCACGGCACTGCTGTGGGGCGCGACCGCACTGCTGCTGGCGATGCTGGTCATGATCCGCAACGCCTACGGCGTGCTCACCGTCGTCCTGGCCGGCGCCGCCTTCCTGCTGGTCTCCTGGCTGACCACACCGGACGTGCAGGCCGGCTTCGGGTACGCGGCGGTGTGGTTCCTGCTGCTGGGCGGGGTGCGGCCGCCCTTCGAGCTGATGGGCAAGCGGCGCCGGGGCGGAGCAGTGGACTCCGATCCGGACCAGCTGGCGCGGCTGACCCATGTCCCGGCCGCGCTGTGGCTCGGTCTCTTCCACGTGGTGACGCTGTGCTCGCTGATCGGCGGCGGGCGCTGGCTGCTCGGCCTCTGAGGTCACCGGCGGCCCCCGGTCGTCAACGGCGGCACGCCCCGTACTCCCGCCCGGTATGTCCGCAGCGCCTCGTACGTCCGCCGTGCGCGGCCCGTACGTCCGCCGCTCCGCACTTCCGGCACGCGCGCGCACTACCAGTGCCATGTTTCGGATGGGTTGCGCCACTTTTGATCAAGATCGGCACCCTTGCCCAGCCATTAAAGTAAGGGCATGACCGAGAGCCCCGCACATCCCGCCCTGTGGCCCGCCCCCGTCGCACCCGGGGCCGTCGATGCAACCGTCACCGTGCCCGGCTCCAAATCGGTCACCAACCGCGGCCTGGTCCTGGCCGCCCTCTCCTCCGAGCCCGGCTGGCTGCGCCGCCCGCTGCGCTCCCGCGACACCCTGCTGATGGCCGAGGCACTGCGCACCCTGGGCGTCGGCATCGAGGAGACCGCCTCCTCCAGCTCCGCCGGCTCCGCGGACGCCGTGGACCGGCCCGGCGGCGGCGAGGCCTGGCGGATCATCCCGGCCGGTCTGCACGGCCCGGCCACCGTCGACGTCGGCAACGCCGGAACGGTCATGCGCTTCCTGCCGCCGGTCGCCGCGCTCGCCGACGGCCCGGTCCGCTTCGACGGCGACCCGCGCTCCTACGAACGCCCGCTCGGCGGCGTGATCGACGCACTGCGCTCGCTGGGCGCCCGGATCGACGACGACAACCGCGGCGCGCTCCCGATGACGGTCTTCGGCAGCGGCGCCCTGGAGGGCGGCGCGGTGGAGATCGACGCCTCCTCGTCCTCGCAGTTCGTCAGCGCCCTGCTGCTGTCCGCGCCGCGCTTCAACCAGGGCGTCGAGGTCCGGCACGTCGGCGCGGCCCTGCCGTCGATGCCGCACATCCGGATGACCGTCGACATGCTGCGCAGTGTCGGCGCGCAGGTGGACACCCCGGAGGCGGGCGGCGAGCCCAACGTCTGGCGGGTCACCCCGGGCGCGCTGCTCGGCCGCGACCTGGTCGTCGAGCCCGATCTGTCCAACGCCCAGCCGTTCCTGGCCGCCGCGCTGGTCACCGGCGGGCGGGTCACCATCCCGGACTGGCCCGAGCACACCACCCAGCCCGGTGACGCGCTGCGTGAGATCTTCACCACCATGGGCGGCTCCTGCGAGCTGACCGACCAGGGCCTGACCTTCACCGGCAGCGGCCGGATCCACGGCATCGACGTCGACCTCGGCGAGGTCGGCGAGCTGACCCCCGGCATCGCCGCGGTCGCCGCGCTCGCCGACTCCCCCTCCACGCTGCGCGGCGTGGCCCACCTGCGGCTGCACGAGACCGACCGGCTGGCCGCGCTCACCAAGGAGCTCAACGAGCTCGGCGGTGACGTCACCGAGACCGCGGACGGGCTGCACATCCGCCCGCGCCCGCTGCACGGCGGGATCTTCCACACCTACGAGGACCACCGGCTGGCCACCGCCGCCGCGGTCATCGGCCTCGCGGTCGAGGGCGTGGAGGTGGAGAACGTCGCCACCACGGCCAAGACCCTGCCGGACTTCCCCGCGCTGTGGACGGACATGCTCGCCGCGTCGCCCGGCCCGGCCCGGAGAGCCTGAGGGACCGGCCGCCATGCGCCGCTACGGCAAGAACCCCGATGAGGACGACGTCCGCGTCCGCCCCAACCGCAAGGGCAACCGGCCCCGCACGAACATCCGCCCCAAGCACGAGGACGCGGCCGAGGGCCTGGTCCTGACCGTCGACCGGGGCCGGCTGACCTGCCTCATCGAGGGCCGGACGGTCACCGCGATGAAGGCCCGCGAACTGGGCCGCAAGAGCGCGGTGGTCGGCGACCGGGTCGCCGTCGTCGGCGACCTGAGCGGCGCCAAGGACACCCTGGCCCGGATCGTCCGGGTCGAGCCGCGCACGTCCACGCTGCGCCGGACGGCCGACGACGACGACCCGTACGAGCGGGTGGTGGTCGCCAACGCCGACCAGCTCGCCATCGTCACCGCGCTCGCCGACCCCGAGCCGCGCCCCCGGCTCATCGACCGCTGCCTGGTAGCCGCCTACGACGCGGGCCTGGACCCGCTGCTGGTGCTGACCAAGTCCGACCTGGCGTCCGCCGACGCGCTGCTGGAGTCCTACGGCACGCTCGGTGTCCCCGCCATCGTCACCAACCGCGACGAACTCACCGACGGCAGCGCCGCCGAGCGGGTCCGCGAGTCGCTCAAGGGCCGGATGACGGCGTTCGTCGGGCACTCCGGCGTCGGCAAGACGACCCTGGTCAACGCGCTGGTCCCGGAGCGCCGCCGGGCCACCGGCAATGTCAACGCGGTCACCGGCCGCGGCCGGCACACCACCACCTCCGCGCTGGCGCTGCCGCTGCCCGGTGACGCGGGCTGGGTCATCGACACCCCCGGCGTCCGCTCCTTCGGGCTGGCGCACATCGACCCGTCCCGGGTCATCCACGCCTTCCCCGACCTGGAGCCGGGCACCGTCGACTGCCCGCGCGTCTGCAGCCACGACGAGCAGGACTGCGCCCTGGACCAGTGGGTCTCCGACGGCCATGCCGACCCGGCCCGGCTGCATTCGCTGCGCCGGCTGCTGTCCACCCGTGAACGACGCGAGGGCGACTGATCTCCCGGATGTCGCTGCCGTCCGCCCGGGACAACTGCATAATCACACCAAGGCTGGCGCTCGTCACCGGCCGCTGACCGCCAGGCGGGGCCCCAGCGGAGTGAGGCTGAAGTCCCGTCGTCACTCGTCCGGCTGACGGAGGCAATGGGGCATGGCGTGGCTGCTGGTCGTGGTGGCGGGGCTGCTGGAGACCGGCTTCGCGGTCTGCCTGAAGCTCTCGCACGGTTTCACCCGCCTCCTGCCGACCATCGCCTTCTGCTCCTTCGCGCTCGCCAGCTTCGGCCTGCTGACCCTGGCCCTGCGCAAGCTCGACGTGGGTCCGGCGTACGCGGTGTGGACCGGCCTCGGCGCGGCCGGGACGGCGGTCTACGGCATGGTCTTCCTCGGTGACGTGGTCTCCACCCTGAAGATCGTCTCCATCACGCTGGTCATCGTGGGCATCGTCGGGCTCCAGCTGTCGGGCGGCGCCCACTGACCGGGCGACTTGCCTGACAGACCGTCAACCACGCCCGGCCGCGCCCTGCGTGCCGTCCCCGGCCAGCCGCCCGAACGCGCCCCGTACGAGCCGCGACACCGCCTCGGCCTCCTGGTCCCGCCGCGCCCGCTGCGCCGGTACGCGTCCCGGTGGCGCCCCCGGAGGAACCGGCGCGGGCGGGGCCACCACACAGGACAGCGTGAGCCTGGCCGCGGTCTCGCAGGCGGAACCCAGGGCGGGCAGTTCGTCCGCGGGCCAGTCGGGCTCCAGGGCCGCGACCGCCTGGGCGCAGAACCGGCCGACCAGCTCGCCGGGCGCCGGCTCGGCGGCCGCCGCAGGAGCCGGCAGCCGGTCCCCCCAGCAGCCCGTCAGTGCCGCCCTGACCAGGGGGTTCGCCCGTGCGGTCCGGAGCGTCCAGGCGGCCGCGGCCACCACCCGGGCGGCGCCGTCACGGCGTGTGGTGGACCTTCCGCCGCCGCCCCGGGCGAGCACCCTGGCAACCCCGGCGAGGTAGTTGTCGGTCTCCCGGCGCACCAGGGCCCGCGCCAGCCCGTCCTTGCTGCCGAACTCGTTGTAGAGCGTCTGCCGGGACACCCCGGCCGCGGCGGCGACCTCGACCATCCGGATGTCGGACCAGGGCCGGGCGGTCAGCGCCGTGTAGGCGGCGTCCAGCAAGGATTCACGCGCTGCGGGCATCCGTCGCCTCCCCGGCCGCCGGCCCAGGTGGCCGGTGTGCGCACAGAATTGAGGCGGCGTCAGGGGCTGTCAAGGGGCGTCGCGGCGTCCTCGTCGAGGCTTCGGGCGACCGGCCCGCCGCCGGGGCCCGAGCGGGCGCGGCCGGGCCGGCACCCGCCGGACGGAGGGCGTCACACGCCCGCCGGGCATGGTCGTGTGGCCCGCAGGTATACCAATGGATACTGTTCGCACATGCCCGACTATCACGATGATCTTCGCCTCGGCCATGTCCTCGCCGACGCCGCGGACGCCGCCACCATGGAGCGCTTCAAGGCGCTCGACCTGAAGGTCGAGACCAAACCGGACATGACGCCGGTGAGCGAGGCCGACAAGGCCGCCGAGGAGCTCATCCGCGGCCAGCTCCAGCGGGCCCGGCCGCGGGACGCGGTGCTCGGCGAGGAGTTCGGCAGCGAGGGCGCCGGACCGCGCCGCTGGATCATCGATCCGATCGACGGCACCAAGAACTACGTCCGTGGCGTGCCGGTCTGGGCGACGCTGATCGCACTGATGGAGCGCGGCGAGGGCGGCGACCGCCCGGTGGTCGGCATCGTCTCCGCGCCGGCGCTCAACCGCCGCTGGTGGGCGGCGGAGGGCCTGGGGGCGTTCACCGGCCGCAGCCTGACCTCCGCGTCCCGCCTGCAGGTGTCAAGGGTCGGCCGCATCCAGGACGCCTCGTTCGCGTACTCCTCGCTCACGGGATGGGAGGAGCGCGGCAAGCTGTCCGGGTTCCTCGACCTGAGCCGGGACTGCTGGCGCACCCGGGCGTACGGCGACTTCTGGCCGTACATGCTGGTCGCCGAGGGTGCGGTGGACATCTGCGCGGAGCCGGAGCTGTCGCTGTGGGACATGGCGGCCTGCGCGGTGGTGGTCAAGGAGGCCGGCGGGCAGTTCACCGGCCTGGACGGCAGGCCGGGCCCGCACAGCGGCAATGCGGCGGCCTCCAACGGTCTGCTGCACGAGGACCTGTTGAGCTACCTCGGCGACGCCGCCCACTGACCCGCCGGGAACGCCCGCTTTTCTGACGGCTTTTGTCCGCCGCTCACCGCGCTGACCTGTGACGCAGCGCCTCCAGGGGCGGGCGTTCGGACATCCGTCCAACACTTGCCCCTTGTTACCACGCTCGACGGCATGTGAACATGAGAATCCCCAAGTTTGTGAACTTGTGAATGCGTTCGCAAGGCACATTCACCAAGGAGGTGGCTCCACTCCATGCCCATGTACGTCAAGGACGCCATGAGCACGGTGGTCCTCACCATCGGTCCCGCTCACACCCTCCGCCAGGCGGCCCAGCTGATGGCGGCCCGCCGCATCGGCTCGGCCGTGGTCCTCGACAGCGACAACAGCGGCATCGGCATCCTGACCGAGCGCGACATCCTCAACTCCCTCGGCGCGGGCGAGAATCCCGACCGGGAAACCGTGCACGCCCACACCACCCCGGACGTGGTCTTCGCCGCTCCGGACTGGACCCTCGACGACGCCGCGGACGCCATGGTCCGCGGCGGTTTCCGCCATCTGATCGTGCTGAACGACCACGGGCCGGTCGGCGTGGTCTCCGTCCGCGACATCATCCGCTGCTGGTCGACGGCCGGCCTACGGGCCGGCGCCGTCCCGGCCTGACCCCAGGTCAGAACGGCACCCGAGGAAGCGCCGGGCTCCTGGAGCCGGGCGCACGAAGAGGCCGGAGCCCCTTGGCATCCGGCCTCTTCGGCTGTTACGGCAAGCGGCCGCCGAGCGGCCCCGAAGGGCCGTTCGGTGATCAGCCGCGCAGGGCCTGGACCGCGACCTGAAGCCGCTTGCCGTAGTCCGCGTCCGCCTTGCGGAAGTTCTCGATCGCCCGCTCGGCGATGTCGTCGCGGGAGACCTTGGCGAGGAAGCCCGCCAGGTTGTTGATCAGGCGCTCCTTCTCGTCCTCCGTCATCAGGCGGTAGAGGTTGCCGGCCTGGACGAAGTCGTCGTCCTCGGCGTGTGAGGGCGCCGCCTGCTCACCGGTGGATCCGGTGACCGCGGCCGGCTGCCACAGCGGCAGACCGGTCTGGGCGGGACCGCCGAAGCTGTTGGGCTCGTAGTTCTTCTGCCGGCCGTGGCGGCCGTCGTAGAGCGCGCCGTCCCGGCCGTGGCTGCGCGCCTCGGTGGCGTGCGGGCGGTTGACCGGCAGGTGGTCGGCGTTGATGCCGACGCGGTAGCGGTGCGCGTCGCCGTACGCGAACAGCCGGCCCTGGAGCATCTTGTCGGGGGACGGGCCGATGCCCGGCACGAAGTGGTGCGGGCTGAAGATCGACTGCTCGACCTCGGCGAAGATGTTCTCCGGGTTGCGGTTGAGCTCCAGCTTGCCGATCTCGATGACCGGGTAGTCCGCGTGCGGCCACACCTTGGTCAGGTCGAACGGGTTGAAGCGGTAGGTCGCGGCCTCGGCGGCGGGCATGATCTGCACGCCGACGGTCCAGGTCGGGAACTCCCCGCGCTCGATCGACTCGCGCAGGTCCCGCTGGTGGCTGTCCGGGTCCTCACCGGCGAGCTTGTTGGCCTCGTCCTGGGTGAGGTTCTTGATGCCCTGGTCGGTCTTGAAGTGGTACTTGACCCAGAAGGCCTCACCGGCGGCGTTGTTCCACTGGAAGGTGTGCGAGCCGAAGCCGTCCATGTGACGGTACGAGGCGGGGATGCCACGGTCGCCGAACAGCCAGGTCACCTGATGGGTGGCCTCCGGGCTCAGCCCCCAGAAGTCCCAGACGTTGTCCGCCTCCTGAGAGCCGGTGTACGGGTCGCGCTTCTGGGTGTGGATGAAGTCGGGGAACTTGATGGCGTCCTTGATGAAGAAGACCGGGGTGTTGTTCCCCACGAGGTCGTAATTCCCCTCCTCCGTGTAGAACTTCAGCGCGAAGCCACGGGGGTCACGCACCGCGTCGGCCGCGCCGAGGCTGCCCGCGACGGTGGAGAACCGGAGGAAGACCTCGGTCTGCTTGCCGACCTCGGAGAGGAACGCGGCGCGCGTGTACGGCGTCACGTCGGCGGTGACCGTGAACGTGCCGTACGCGCCGGCGCCGCGGGCGTGCACGATGCGCTCCGGGATGCGCTCGCGGTTGAAGTGCGCGAGCTTCTCGATCAGGAGCTGGTCCTGGATGAGGCCGGGGCCGCCGATGCCCGCCGTCTCGCTGTTCTGGTTGTCCGCGACCGGAGCGCCGGCCTCCGTGGTCAGCGGTCCGGTGGTGCTCTCTACCGACACGTGCGCCTCCTGAAAGTCTCTTCACCTGCCCTGGGCTTGCGCCGTACCCGATCCTACATTGGACAATGTCTAAGTCAAGAAGAACCCGAAACTCGTACCCGATCCGGCGATGGACGGCCGCTGGTACCCTGGCACTATCTGACTGATAGGTGATTGGCATGAGTGACCTGCTGGAACGACTCCGGGGACGCGGCTGGCGGCTGACCGCGCAGCGACGCGTCGTCGCCGAGGTCCTCGACGGGGACCACGTCCACTACACCGCCGACGAGGTGCACGCCCTGGCGGCCGGCCGGCTTCCCGAGATCTCCCGCGCCACGGTGTACAACACCCTGGGCGAGCTGGTCTCGCTCGGTGAGGTCATCGAGGTGAGCACGGACGGCCGCGCCAAGCGCTACGACCCGAACGCCCACCACGACCACCAGCACCTGATCTGTTCGCAGTGCGGCACGATCCGTGACGTGCACGTCCACGGCGACCCGCTCACCGCCCTCCCCGAGCCGGAGCGGTACGGCTTCCAGGTCTCCGAGGTCACCGTGACCTACCGGGGCATCTGCCCCAACTGCAGCAGCACCTCGTCCTGACGCGCGCAGCGGCCACCGGCCTGCCGGTGGCCGCCCGCCCGGCGGGTGCGCATACGACGAAGGCCCGGATTCCTGGGAATCCGGGCCTTCGTCCTTCAGTAGCGGGGACAGGATTTGAACCTGCGACCTCTGGGTTATGAGCCCAGCGAGCTACCGAGCTGCTCCACCCCGCGTCGTTGTGCCCATACTCTAACCCCCGCCGGACGACCGGTGCAAATTCCTTTCACCAGGCCGTCCGCACCGGTCCACCGGCCCGTCGCTACGCCGTCAGCTCGTCCTGCAGGGCGGTACGCAGCCGCGCGGCGCGCTCGGCGACCTCCGGCGGGCCCGTCTCGACGGCGTGCGCGCACCAGCGCTGCGCCTCGGCGAGCGCCCCGCGGCGGGCCGCGAGCAGCGCCAGCCGGAGCGCGGCCCGGCCGTGTCCGGCCTCCGCGGCGCGCTGCCACCACAGCGCCGCCTCGGGCAGGCTCCCCTCACGGGCCAGCAGCAGCCCGAGGTTGAAGGCACCGTTCCGGCTGCCCGCCTCGGCCGCCGTGCGGTACCAGTCGGCGGCCTCGACGACATCCCCCCGGGCCGCCGCGAACATGCCAACCCGGACCTGGGCGCGGCGGTGCCCCTGGCGGGCCGCCCGCTCGTACCACTGCGTGCTCTCGTCCTCCGCCGTACGGTCGCCGTCCGCCTGCCCCGCACCGGCCGCCGAGGCCTGGCGGTCGAGCAGGTCGGCGAGCCGGAAGGCCGCCTCCGCGCTGCCGCCGTCGGCCGCGCAGCGCAGGTTGCGCTCGGCGTCCTGCAGCCGGCCCTCCCGCAGCTGCACGATGGCCACCTGCAGCGCCGCGTCGGTGTGCCCGGCCGCGGCCGCCCGCTCGTACCAGGTGTGCGCGGTCCGCTCGTCGCCGCGACTCGCGTAGAGGATGCCGAGGTTGAACGCGGCGTCCACGCTGCCCGCCTCGGCCGCCTTGGAGAACCACGGCTCGGCCCCCGAGGCGTCACCGCGCTGCAGCAGCAGGATCGCCAGCGCGTTGGCGGCCTCCCGGTGCCCGGCGTACGCGGCCCGGCGGTACCACTGCTCGCCGCGGCCCGGACGGCCCTGCTCGGCGCAGAGCAGCCCGATGTTGTAGGCGCCGTTGACGTCCCCGGCGTCCAGGGCGACGCGGTACCAGCGCTCGGCGGTCTGCAGTTCGCCGCGGTCGGCGTGCAGCGCGCCCAGCGCGTTGGCGGCGTTGCCGTCGCCGTCCTGGGCGGCCCGCCGCCACCATTCCGCGGCGCTCTCCTCGTCACCGGCGTCGCGCAGCAGGTAGCCCAGCGCACAGGCGGCGCGCGCCTCACCGTCCTTGGCGGCCGACAGGTACCAGCGGCCCGCCTCCTGGACGTCGCCGCGGTCCTCCAGGAGCGCGCCGAGGTGCAGCGCGGCCCTGCGGTGGCCGCGGGCGGCGGCCTGGCGGTACCACTGCTCGGCCTCCTCCTGCTGGGTCAGCTCGCCGTACGCGGGCACCGCCCGGCGGTCGGCCTCGCGGCCGTCCTCGACGAGCCGGGCGAGGCGGTACGCGGCCTCGCGGTGGCCACGCTCGGCGGCCGCCCGGAACCAGCGCTCGGCGCCGGCGTCCCCGCGGTGTTCGAGCAGGTCGGCGAGGGCGTACGCGCCCAGGCAGTGGCCGGACTCGGCGGACTGGCGCAGCCAGTACTCGGCGGCCGGCTCGTCGCCGCGCTCGCGGTAGTGCCGGCCGAGGGCGTGCGCGGCGGCGGCGGAACCGGCGACGGCGGCGATCCGCCACCAGCCGGCCGCCTCGTCGCCGTAGCCGCGCTGGTGGAGCAGGACGCCGAGGTTGTTGGCCGCGGCGCGGTCGCCGGTGGCGGCCGCGGACCGCAGATGCGGCTCGGCGCCGTCGAGGTCACCGCGGCGCAGCAGCATCGCGCCCAGGGCGCTCATCGCGGCCGGGTCGCCCGCCTCGGCGGCCCGGCGGTGGCCGGTCTCGGTCACGGCATCGGACGCCTCGGCGGCCTCCGCGGCCTCCATCGCGTCGATCTGCAGCTCGGATTCGCGCCCGTCGTCGGGCGCAGGTACAAACCGGTCCGTCTCCAACAACCTTGCCTTGTCCCCCATAAGACCCATCGTCGCATCACCCGTAACCCGCGTACACCTGGTATACCGCAGCCAGTGAGGTCACTTCAGCGGTTTGTCGACTTCCCGACACGACGACATGTCAAACTCAAGCACACAGGTTCCCCACACGAGCCGTGCGACCCGGCTTTCTTTCCGGATCGGTGCCTACACATGACGAAGGCCCGGATCCTTGAGGATCCAGGCCTTCGACCTTCAGTAGCGGGGACAGGATTTGAACCTGCGACCTCTGGGTTATGAGCCCAGCGAGCTACCGAGCTGCTCCACCCCGCGTCGTTGTGCCGTCAATCTATCACGGTCCCGCGGGGCCGCCGCACAGCCCAAAAAGCGGCGCGGCCCCGCGGCGGCCGGTACGCACCGGCTGCCGCGGGGCCCCTGCACCGCCGGGAGGTCAGCTGCCCGGCTTGCCGGCCTTCTGGGCGGCCTTGGCGGCGCGGTCCAGCGCCGCCTTCAGCTTCTTCTTCGCCTCGTCGTACCCGGCCAGGTCGCGCTGCCCGAGGGCCTTCTCGCCCTCCTCGTACGCCTTCTCGGCATCGGCCAGCGCCTGCTGCACGGTCTGGTCGGCCGGCGGCTGCTTGCCCGTGTCGCCGCCCGGCGGGTGCTCCGTTCCGGAGCTGGCCGCCTTCTTGCCGAAGACCACGTCCAGCGCGTCCTTCAGGGAGTCCTCCAGGACCGGCTTGCTGTCGCCGTAGCTCACCAACACCTTCTTCAGCAACGGGTAGTTGGTGTTGGCACCGCGCAGGTACACCGGTTCGACATAGAGCAGTCCGCCGTCCAGGGGCACGGTCAGCAGATTGCCGTACTCGATCTCCGAGTCGCCGAACTTCTTGAGGATGTTGAGCTCGTTGGCGATGACCGGGTCGGAGTTGAACTTCGACTGCACCAGCTGCGGGCCGGGCACCGGTGTCTCCGACGGCAGCTTCAGCAGCCTGATCCTGCCGTAGTCACCGCTGGTCGCATCGGCGTCGACCGCCATGAACGCGCCCAGGTTCTCCCGCTTGTTGGGCGTGAAGGTGGTCGTCAGCGAGAAGGCCCGGCCCTTCTGGTCCGGCATCTTCATGCTCAGGTAGTACGGCGGTACCGCGTTGCCCGACTTGGTGGTCGGGTCGTTGGGGATCTGCCAGCGCTCGGAGCCGGTGTAGAACGTGTTCGGGTCCGTGACGTGGTACGTGGTCAGCAGCTGGCGCTGCACCTTGAACAGGTCCTGCGGGTAGCGCAGGTGCTCCTTCAGCGACGGGCCGATCGCGCTCTTCTTCTCGACCGTGCCGGGGAAGGCCTTCATCCAGGTCTTGAGGACCGGGTCCTTCTCGTCCCACTGGTAGAGCTTGACCGAGCCGTCGTAGGCGTCCACCGTCGCCTTGACGGAGTTGCGGATGTAGTTGACCTGGTTCTGCTGGGCCACCACCGCCCGCTGGCCGTCGGTGAGCGAATCGGCCGTGGTGTCCCCGAGCGTGGTGCGCGAGGCGTACGGATAGCCGTTGCTGGTGGTGTAGGCGTCCACGATCCACTTGATCCGGCCGTCGATGACCGCCGGATAGGCGTCGCCGTCGATGGTCAGCCACGGGGCGACGGACTCGACGCGCTCCTTCGGCGTGCGGTTGTACAGGATCCGCGAGTGGTCGCCGATCGCGCCGGAGTAGAGGATCTGCGGCTCACCGAAGGCCACGGCGTAGGCCGCGCGGTTGATCGGGTTGGCGAGG
The DNA here is from genome assembly GCF_043202395.1 of Streptomyces sp. NPDC048197. Taxonomy (NCBI): domain Bacteria; kingdom Bacillati; phylum Actinomycetota; class Actinomycetes; order Kitasatosporales; family Streptomycetaceae; genus Streptomyces; species Streptomyces sp. NPDC048197. The sequence continues at coordinate 26,011 of NZ_JBIDAJ010000025.1, read as the reverse complement.
CTGACGCCGCTGTTGCCCCGGTAGCTGTAGCTCTTCTCGGTGCCGTCGTGGGAGTAGTCCAGCTCCTGCTGCGGACCGCCGACGATGGAGTACTGCGTGGTCTTCTCGCCGTAGTACACCCGCTGCTCGTACGGCTTCGCGCTCAGCTGCCCCTTGGCGGGCAGGCCGGACTCGGTGTACTTGGGGCCGCCGCCCTCACCGGTCTCCGTCCCCTTGGCGGCGACCACGCCGTGGCCGTGGGTGTACTTGAAGTGGTCGTTGATCCAGTTGCGCTCGGGGATGCCGGCGATGTTCAGCTCGCGCAGACCGATGACGGTGTCCTGCTCGGCGCCGTCCTGGTCCTTGTACCGGTCGACGTCGAGCGTGGAGGGGAACTGGTAGTACCCCTTGACCTGCTGCTGTTGCTGGAAGGCCGGCGAGACGACGTTCGGGTCGAGCAGCCGCATGCTGGCCGTGGCGTCGGCGTCGTCGCGCAGCCGCTGGCTGTCGTCCTTGCCGGTGGGCTTGTCATTGCCCTTGTACGGCGTGACCTCCGAACCCTGGATGTCGTACGCGTCCCGGGTCGCCTTGATGTTCTGCTTGATGTACGGCGCTTCCTTGGCCTGCTCGTTGGGCTGGACCTGGAACTTCTGCACGATCGCCGGATACAGCCCGCCGATCAGGATCGCGGAGAGCACCATCAGGCCGAAGCCGATCACCGGCAGCTGCCACGTACGCCGCCACAGGGTCGCGAAGAACAGCACCGCGCAGATCGCCGCGATGAAGAACAGGATCGTCTTCGCCGGCAGATAGGCGTTGGCGTCCACATACCGCAGGCCCGTCCAGTTGTCGGCCGACTTCAGGCCGCTGGACTTCACCGCGAGGCCGTACCGGTCGAGCCAGTACGCGATCGCCTTGAGCGAGACGAAGATGCCCAGCAGCACCGACAGATGGCCGGTGGCGGCGGCGGTCGCGCGCGAGCCGGGGCTGGTCAGCCGCAGCCCGCCGTAGAGGTAGTGCGTCAGCGCCGCGGCCACCAGGGACAGCACCGCGGCGGCGAAGCCGAAGCTCAACAGGAAGCGGTACCAGGGCAGATCGAACGCGTAGAACGCGACGTCCATGCCGAACTGCGGGTCCTTCTTGCCGAACGGCACGCCGTTGACCCACTGGAGCCACGTCTGCCACTCACCGGACGCGGACGCGCCGGCGATCAGGCCGACCACGGCCGCGATCGCGATCAGCGCCCACTTCTTGAAGGGCGCGACGCCCATGCGGTAGCGGTCCAGGCTCTGCTGCTCCATGGACATCGCGCTGAGCGGCGGGCGCAGCCGGTGCGCCAGCCAGATGTTGAGGCCGACGGCCACCGCCATCACGATGCCGAAGGCGAAGAACAGGCCGATCTTGGTCCACAGGGTCGTGGTGAAGACCGAGGAGTAATGGACCGAGCGGTACCAGAGCCAGTCGGTCCAGAACCCGGCGAACATCACGAAGAGCATGGCCAGCACGGCCAGCACGCCCAAGGTCATGAGCAGGGTCCGGATCCGCCGCGACGGTCGGCCGACTCTGATCCGTGGCCCGGACGGGCCTCCGCCGCGGTCCGGCATCTGGAAAGCCAAGGTGCGCACCTCGAAGTTTCGCTGTCGTGTGGAGCAGGCCCGGCGATAGTAGGACCCAGTGATGCAACTTACGAAGGCTTTACCCGGTTCCCGATTTCGGGGGTGGACAAGGCACGATGTTGAGCATGACTGACTTTCCCGGCTCTCCCGTCGACGGCACCCCCCTCGCCGCCGACCCGCTGACCCGCGCGGTACTCGAAATCGACGAGTACAGCGCCGGGCTCGGCTGGGACCAGCCCGCCCGACTGTTCGCCCTCGTCGACACCGCCAAGCTGCGCGCGCAGGAGCCCTCGCTCGCCGAGCAGCTCGGCATCGACGACACCACCACCGCTTCCCTGACCCCCGTGGAGCAGGACGAGATCCCCGCGGACGTGCCGCTGGACGAGTTCCTCGCCACCATCGCCTGGCCGGACGCCGTCACCGGCTGCGCACTGACCGTGGAACGGCTGATGCTGCCGCCGTCCGCCGAGGACGCCGAGCCCGAGGGCATGGACGAGGCGCAGCTCGCCAAGTGGGTCGCCCGGCACCCGGACCGCGAGGAGGTCCGGATGACGGTGGCCGTGCTGCGCGACGGCCGGCGCGAGTCGGCGCTGCGGCTGCGCGCGAAGGACTCCGCGTCCGAGGTGCTCACCGGCTCGGCGCTGGTGCCCGGCCTGGCCGACGCGCTCGCCGCGACCTTCGAGGGCTGACCCGGCGTCCGGCTCCGGGGCCGGCCGCCCTACGACCGGCCTGCCGGGCTGCAGCTCGGCAGGCCGGCGGTGTCACCCTTGCTGATCTTCTGCAGTGCCTTGACGGCGTCGCCTATCGTGCCGACCTTGACCAGGCGCAGGCCGGCCGGGATGTCCTTGGCGGCGGTGGCGCAGTTGTCCTTGGGCGTCAGGAAGAACTCCGCGCCCTTGTCGCGGGCGCCGACCGTCTTCATCGAAATGCCGCCGATCGGGCCGACCTTGCCGTTGTCGTCGATCGTGCCCGTGCCGGCCACGAAGTGGCCGCCGGTGAGGTTGCCGGGGGTGAGCTTGTCGACGATGCCCAGCGCGAACATCAGCCCGGCGCTCGGCCCGCCGACGTCGGCCAGCTTGACGTCGATGGGGAACGGGAAGATGTGGTCGACGCCGGCCTGGATGCCCACGATCGCCCGGCCGTCGTCCGCCTTCTGCGTCGCGAGGGTGATCTGCCGGGCGCCCCCCGCGGGCTTCTTGCCCTGCTTCTCCGCCGCGGCCGCGTCCTTGGCGGGGATGATCGTGAAGACGACCTTCTCGCCCGGCTTGTGCTTGGTGACGAGCTTGGCGACGTCGCCGGTCTGCTTGACCTCGGTGCCGTCCACGGCCTTGATCACGTCGCCGGCGTGCAGCCGTCCGTCGGCCGGCTTGTCCTTGACGACGGAGGCGACCACGGTCTGGGTGGCGACCGGGACGTGCAGCTGGTTCAGCGCGGCGGTCTTGGCGCTCTCCTGGGACTGGGTGAACTCCTCGGCGTTCTCCTGGTCGGCCTGCTCGGCCGTCTGTCCCTCGGGGTAGAGCGTCTTGTGCGGGACCACGGCGTTGTCGTGGTCGAGCCAGCCGTAGACCGCTTCCAGGAGGTTCATCCGGTAGTCGGGGCCGGTGACGCGGACCGTGGTCATGTTGAGGTGACCGGTCGTCGGGTACGTCTTCCGCTTGGCGATCTGCAGCACCGGTTCGCCGTTGTGCTCACCGAGCGTGTTGACCGTCGGGCCGGGCGACATCTCGGAGTACGGCACGGGGATCAGCACCCCCGCGCAGAGCAGCGCGATCAGCATCAGGGTCGAGGCGAGCAGCGTCGCGGTGCGGCGTGGCATGGAACGACAGTACGGGACGAGTATGACAACCGGCCCGCGGGGCCGTCCGTACGAGGCCGAACACGCGTCCGTACGCGGGCCGGTCGACGCGGCGGCGCTTGCTACTGCGTACGGGTGAGGCGACTCAGGCCGAGTCCGAGGCGGCCGGAGCGGGATCCGGAACGGAATGCTGCTTCTCCATCGCGTCACGGAACCGGGCGTAGCCGGCGAGTTCCGCGACGTCCCCGGTCTTGCGGTTCCGCAGGGCCCAGGTGCTCCACGCCGCGGCGACCAGCCCGGCACCCACCGGAATCAGCAACCAGAGGAGCGCACCCATCAGCGACCTCCCTACCCCTTGCACGACCGCAATCAACGAATAAGCAGATTAACCATCTGCCAGGTCAACGCTCACGCGAGGGGGCGGGTTACGCAACCGGAACCCACGGCACCGCTTCGCCCCCGTGTTCGAGGGCGACCGGACGTCGTACTCCAGGAGACGACCGCTATCTCACGCGCTCTAAGAGGCGCCTACCCATTCTTCGGTTCCATCCACAAACGTCTGGTGTTTCCAGATGGGAACTTCGTGCTTGAGGTCGTCGATCAGCTTGCGGCAGGCGTCGAACGCCTCGCCCCGGTGCGGGCAGGACACCGCGACGACCACCGCCAGGTCCCCGATCCGCAGATCGCCCACCCGGTGCACCGCGGCCAGCGCCCGCACGGGGTGGTCGGCGATCACCTTCTCGGCGATCCGGCGCATCTCCGCCTCGGCGGTCGGGTGCGCGGAGTAGCCCAGGCCGTCGACGTCGGCGCCGTTGTCGTGCGAGCGGACGGTGCCGACGAACAGGGCGGTCCCGCCGGCCGCCGCATCGCCCACGGCGGCGAACACCTCGTCCACGGACAGCGGGGTGTCGCGGATCGCCAGGAGCCGGATCGGGTCCGCCGCAGCGCGCTCACCGGGGTGGTCGCGGCCGGGCGTCGAGGGAGAGGGCGTGCCAGACATACCCCCATCGTGCCGTACCCGGGGAGCGCCGGGGAATGGCCGGATCCGCCGGTCGTCCCGGCACCGGTATGGAGACTCCTCCAGTACGCGGCCCGGTCCGGGCGCCCCGGTCAGATCCGGCGGCGGGCCTTGCGGGCGCGCCGTACCAGTGCGGCGGTGCCGAGCAGGGCGACGGTGGCGCCGGCCGCCCCCGCGGCGGTGGCGTCCTTGCGGCCCAGCCGGCGGCCGGCGACGGTGTGCCGTCCCGCGACCTCCTCGAGGAGCTCGGCGAGCACCTGCTCGTTCGTCCACTGCGGCCGCCAGCCCGCCTCGTGCAGCCGGCTGCCGCTGACCACCCAGGGGTGCATGGTGTACGCGAGGTCCCCGGCGGGCGACGGCGTCAGCCCGATCCGGTGCAGCCGGGCGGCGGCGCCCAGCGCCACGGAGGAGGGCAGCTCCATGCGCCGGATACCGGAGAGCTCCTCGACCTCCTCCTGTTCCAGCCAGCCGTCGCAGCCCACCGCCAGCTCGCCGTCGACCTTCTCCAGCGCGGCGTACTCCAGCGCGCTGACCAGGTCCTCGACGTGGCAGAACTGCCAGGCGGGCCGCGATCCGGCGACGACCAGGAGGCGGGGCGACTCGAAGTACCGGGTCAGCGCGGTGTCGGTGCCGCCGACCAGGACGGCGGGGCGCAGCACGGTGACGTTCAGGCCGGGGTGGGCGCGGGGTGCGCGGCGGGCCAGGTGCTCGATCTCCAGGAGGTCGCCGACGCCGGTGGCGTCCGCCGTGGCCCGCAGTTCGGCGTCCTCGGCCAGGGGCACGTCGTTGTCGGGCAGCGCCCCGTAGACCATGGCCGAGGTGCACAGCACCACCCGGTGGATGCCGGCGGCCGCGGCGGCGGTGAGCACGGTCTGGGTGCCGCGCACGTTGTAGGCGGTGCGGGCGGTGGCGTCGGTCTCCAGGTCGAGGTCGAGCGCGAGGTGGACGACGACGTCCGCGCCGCGCAGTTTGTCCGCGATGGCCGGGTCGCGGACGTCCAGGACGTGCCACTGCGCGTCGGCGATGTCGCCGCGCCGCTCGTCGATCGCCACCACCTCCTTGACCTCGTCGGACGCGACGAGGGCACGGGTGAGCAGCGCGCCGACCCCGGACGCGGCTCCGGTGACGGCGACGACGGGCCGGCGCAGCGGCCGGTCCGCGGCGCCGGCGGGGGCGTCGTCCGTCTTCTCGGTCGGGGCGGCAGCGTTTCGCGCTGCGCGAACGGTCGGATCTGGGGAACTCACCGGGCGTCTCCAGCGGTTGTCTTCAGTGCGGGCGCGTGCTGACGCGGTCGCACCAGGTGGCGTCCATCCTGCCCCAGCCACCGGGACAGCGAAGCACCGAGCCCCGAAGCGGTCCGGGTGTCTACGCTGGAGGTGATGTCGGGCAGCCGCCGTCGGCCACCTGGCCGGCGGCCCTACGAGCCGAGGAAACCCGTGAGTGACACCCCATTCGGATTCGGCCTTCCGCCGGAGGAGCCGGAGGACGGCGACAACGGCAAGCAGAAGGGCGGCCAGGGAGGTAGCCAGGGCCCCGCGAACCCGTTCGGGTTCGGCGGCGGGAGCGGCGGCGCGGACAACCCGTTCGCGGCGCTCTTCGGCGGCATGGGTGGCCCCGGCGGCGAGATGAACCCCGGCGACCTGGGCGCCGCCTTCCAGCGGCTGGGCCAGATGCTCTCCTATGAGGGCGGCCCGGTGAACTGGGACATGGCCAAGGACATCGCGCGGCAGACGGTCGCGCAGGGCGCCGAGGACGGCAGCAAGGACGCGAGCGTCGCACCGGGCGAGCGGAGTGCCGTCGAGGAGGCCGTGCGGCTGGCGGACCTGTGGCTGGACGGCGTGACGTCCCTGCCGTCGGGCTCCGCCTCGGTGGTGGCCTGGAGCCGCGCCGAGTGGGTCGAGGAGACCCTGCCGGTGTGGAAGGACCTGGTCAATCCGCTCGCCGAGCGCGTCGGGTCGGCGATGGGCGAGGTGCTGCCCGGCGAGATGCAGGCCATGGCGGGCCCGCTGCTCGGGATGATGCGCTCCATGGGCGGCGCGATGTTCGGCACCCAGATCGGGCAGGCGCTGGGCGTCCTGGCGAGCGAGGTCGTGGGTTCCACGGACATCGGCCTGCCGCTGGGCCCGGCCGGCAAGGCGGCGCTGCTGCCGAAGAACGCCGCCTCCTTCGGTGAGGGCCTAGGCGTGCCCGAGGAGGAGGTGCGGCTCTACCTGGCCCTTCGGGAGGCCGCCCACCAGCGGCTCTTCGCCCATGTGCCGTGGCTGCGCTCGCATCTCTTCGGAGCCGTCGAGGGCTATGCGCGCGGCATCAAGGTCGACACGACCAAGCTGGAGGACGTGGTCGGGCAGATCGATCCGCAGCACCCCGAGGAGCTGCAGAACGCCCTGCAGCAGGGCATGTTCCAGCCCGAGGACACCCCGGAGCAGAAGGCCGCGCTGGCCCGTCTGGAGACCGCGCTGGCACTCGTCGAGGGCTGGGTGGACGCCGTGGTGCACTCTGCCGCCAAGCCGCATCTGCCGTCCGCGGACAAGCTCCGCGAGACCCTGCGGCGGCGCCGGGCCAGCGGTGGCCCCGCCGAGCAGACGTTCTCCACGCTGATCGGTCTGCAGCTGCGTCCGCGCCGGCTGCGGGACGCCTCGCGGCTGTGGGCGTCGCTGACCGACGCCCGGGGCCTGGACGGCCGGGACGGCCTGTGGGAGCACCCGGACATGCTGCCGACGGCGGCCGACCTCGACGACCCGGACGGGTTCGTCCACCACGAGCAGATGGACTTCTCCGAGCTCGACAAGATGCTCGGCGAGGCCGCCGGCGGTAGTGGGAAGACCGGACCGGGCGCCTCCCCCGAGGAGGGCGACGGCCCGGACGCCGCCCCCGGCGAGGGCAAGGGCGACGGCGACCGGTGAGTCTGCACGCCGAGGCGGCGCGGGTGCTCAAGGAGTGGCCCGCGCCCTCGCCCGACCAGGAGCAGCTGCGGCTGGCCTACCTCGACCATCTCGCCGCCCACCAGGACGGCATGTGGAAGCCCTGCAAGGACGGGCACCTCACCGCGAGTGCGCTGGTGATCGACCCGGCGGGCGGCCGGGTGCTGCTCACGCTGCACCGCAAGCTGGAGATGTGGCTGCAGATGGGCGGCCACTGCGAGCCGGAGGACGCCTCGCTGGCGGACGCGGCGCTGCGTGAGGCCCGGGAGGAGTCCGGGATCGCGCGCGGGCTGACGCTGCTGCCCGGCGGCCCGGTGCGGCTGGACCGCCATCGGACGCCCTGCGCGGTGCATCTGGACGTCCAGTACGCGGCGCTGGCGCCCGAGGGCGCGGTGGCCGCGATCAGCGACGAGTCGCTGGACCTGCGGTGGTTCGGCTACGACGAGGTGCCCGCCGTCGCCGACACCTCGGTGGTGCGCCTGGTGGAGCGCGCCCGCGCACTGCTCTGACGCTCCGTCAACTTCCGGGTGGATCCGGCGCCCGTCCCGTTGGCGGGGCGGGCGCCGGATCCGCGTTCTCCGGGCGTCAGTTGGTGAAGATGTTGCCCTGGTTGGCGCCCCGGGCGCCCTGCTGGCCCATCCCGAACTGGGCGGCCAGGCCCCCGCCGATGACGGCGTTCTGCGGCGGCAGCAGTTCGCTGGGCTGGACCAGCGCGTAGCCCTGCCCGAGGAAGCTCAGCTCCCAGCCCTCGCCGGTGCTGCCGCGCCGCCGCCAGACCCCCGAGGAGTGCGTCTGCGCCTGCATCTGGACGCGCAGCGACGCCGACCAGGCGACCACCGCGTCGGCGTCGGCATTGACGTACTTGTCGGGCGTGACCTGCAGCATCAGCGGCTGGCCGGAGGTCATCAGGGCGACCTTGCCGTGCCCGGTGATGTTGAGCTGGTACTTGCCGGTGCCGGAGATGCCGTACTGGCTGTCGACCGAGACGACCTCCCAGTGGAGGCCGGAATCCAGCGCCAGCACGTAGGCGCTGTCGACGGTCAGCCCGTCGTGGTCGACGTCGACGACGTGCACGTACTGGGCGAGGTTGGCCAGATAGACGGTGCCCTGCCCGGAGACCCGCATCAGGTCGAGGCCCTCGCCGGAGTGGGCGCGGGCCCGCTGCTGGCCGGGCGTGGTGTAGTTGCCGTCGAATTCCAGCAGTCCCTGATAGGCGACCATGCTGCCCTTACGGGCGAGGACGTCGTCGTGGCCCGTCAGGGCGACCCGCAGCAGCTGGCTGTTCTGCAGGGCGTAGCGGTCCTGGGTCTGGGCCTCGGTGAAGGCGAAAAGCGGACTCTGCATGACGTGTTCGGTCCTCCCCCTCAGCCCCGGGCCCGGAGCCGGTCGGTGCTGTCCTCGCTGGGCTGGACGACGACGAACCCCTGGCCGGAGAAGCCGAGTTGGTACGCCTCGCCGCTGCCGCGGCCGATCATCGAGGACGCCTTGAAACTGCGCTTACCCTTCATCTTCAGATGGGTCGACCAGGCGACCAGGGCGTCCGGGTCGACATAGGTCTCGTCCTCACCGCGGCCGCAATCGACGACGACGGGCGTGCCCCGGGAGGTCAGCGCGACCCAGCCGGTGCCGGAGATCCCGACGTTGAACAGGCCCTGGCCGGCGAACTTCGCCATGCCCTTGACGCGCTGCACGCCCCACTGGAGGTGGGCGTCGAAGGCGAGGAGGTTGGTGCCGTTGACGGAGAGCGAGTCGCCGTTGAGGTTGATGCAGACCACGTCGGCGCCGTAGTCGGCCAGATAGAGCAGACCGTCGCCGGAGCACTTCATCAGGGGCGCGCCCTCGCCGGTGAGCCACTGGGAGGCCATCTGGCGGACGGCGGGCGGATTGGGCTCGTACTGGACGAAGCCCTCGTAGGCGATCATCGAGCCGGTGCGGGCGAAGACGTCCTGGCCGCTCTGCATGGCGATCTTCACCATGGAGCTGCCGTGGTTCTCCATCCGGGCGGCGGGCGGGGTCGGGACGTAGCCCGACAGCTGCTGCTGGTTCATGACGGGCTCCCTCAGACCTCGTAGGGCTGGACGACGATGAAATTGCCGGGCGCACCGCGGAACTGGAGGTTCACGGTCTCGCCGGAATGGCCCGGATAGGCGTGCCGGCGCAGGCTCACCTGACTGGAGATGATCACCTGCGAGCCGGCGGACCACGCCACGACGGCGTTGGCGTCGGCGAAGGTGGTCGGGGTGACCGGCAGCACGACGGGGGTGCCGTGGGTGGTGACGACGAGGGTGCCGGTGCCCTGGAACTGCATGGTGAACAGGGCGCCGCCGGGGATGCCGTGGCCCTCGATCCGGCGGACCTCGTACTGCAGCGACTCGTCGAAGGCGAGGACGGACTCGGCGGACACGCAGATCGCCTCGCCCTGCAGCTCGATGGGGTGGACATGGGCGCTGTTCTCCGCGAAGAACACCTGGCCCTGGCCGGTGCAGCGCATCAGCTGCATCTCCTGGCCGGTGGCGTTGCCGACGATCCGGCCGCGGAAGCCGGCGCCCTTGTAGCTGAAGTCGACCTTGCCCTGGTAGAGCACCATGCTGCCCTGGCGGGCGAGCACCGGCTGGCCGTCGATGCCGAGGTCGGCGCGGATCAGCTTGCCGTTCTGCGGCGTCCACCGCTGCCCGGTGGGGGCTTCCTTGTACTTCTCCAGGACGACGCCGAGGCCGGGCCCGCCGCCCTGGGGGACGGCGGGTGCCTGCCCGCCGCCGTACGGGGGCCCCGGCGGCTGGGCGCCCGGCTGACCATAGGGGGCGGGCTGCCCGGGGAACTGGTCCTGGCCGCCGTACGGGGGTCCCGGCGGGGCCGGCTGGTGGCCGGGGAATCCGGCGGGCGGCGGCTGCGGCGGACCGTACGGCTGCTGGCCGGGCGCCGGCTGGCCGTAGGGGGCGGGAGGCGGCGGCGCGGGCACTCCGGGCGGCGGCACCCCGGGGCCGGCGGGCGGGGCGAGCGGCGCGGCGATGGTGGGTGCGTTGTGGACCTGCGGGACCGCGGGCTGCGGGGCCTGCGGCGCGGGTGCCGGCTGCGGGGCGGCCGGGGGCGCGGCGGGGGCTGCGCCCTGGGGCAGGCCGAAGGACGGGGCGGGTTGCTCGGGCACGGGGGCCGCGGCCGGTGCGCCGAAGGACGGCGCCGGGGCGGCGGGCCCGGGCGGCGGGGCGAAGCCGGGCGCCTCCTGCGCCGGTGCGGGCGCCGCGGCCTGCGGTGCCTCCACCTCTTCGGCGACCTCGCCGCCGAAGTTCTTCAGCAGCGCCTCCAGACCGCCGTCGAAGCCCTGGCCGACCGCGGCGAACCGCCACACGTCCTTGAGGTAGAAGTCGCCGAGCATGACGGCGCGTTCGGTACTGAACTCGCTGCCCGAGAAGGAGTAGCGGGCGACCTCCTCGCCGCCGGCCACGATCCGGAGATAACCGGGACCGATCTGGGAGACCTGGCCCGGGCCGTCGAGCGCGGCCGTGAACGACAACTTCCGGATGTGCGACGGAATCTTGTCGAGGGTGACCCGGAAGGACTCGTTGTCGCCGGCCTGCGCGCCGAGCAGCTGGATGGCCTCCTCGGGCGACTTCGGCTGGTTGAAGAAGACGAAATACCGGTCGTCGGAGAGCCGTTCGTCGGCGTCCAGGCCGAAACAGCTGATGTCGAAGGTCAGGCCGGGCCCGCCGATCTGCACGCCGACGTACAGGTCCGTCCCCGCCGTGAGATCACCGATCCTGGCCTTGTGGCCCCGCTGGAATTCCCTGGCCATACGTAACGCCCGTCCCCCGCTCCCGCAGTGAGTCCCTGGGCGGCCAAGGCTAACCGCTGGCGGTGACAGCGGGCGATGCCGGGGCGCGTGCGGAATCGACCCACCGGGGCGACGCGGACATCACCCGCCGGGGCGCTATTCCCGGCGGGCGGCGGGCAGATGCGGCAGCCGGTCGGCCGCGACCACCCCTTCGAGGTAGCCGCGGGCCCGTTCCGTACGGGGATAGGACTCCAGCAGCCGCCAGAACTCCGGACCGTGGCCCGGGACGAGCAGATGCGCGAGCTCGTGCAGCAGGACGTAGTCGATGACGTACTCCGGCATGCCCTGGAGGCGGTGCGACAGGCGGATGCTGCCCTCCGCCGGGGTGCACGACCCCCAGCGGGTGTTCTGGTTGGTCACCCAGCGCACCGACGCCGGCCGGGCCCGGCCGGCGAGGAACTGCTCCGACAGCCGCCCGGCGCGCTCTGCCAGCTCGCGGTCGCCGAGCATCCGCTTGCTCTCCTGGGCGGCGAGCTTGTCCAGCATCACCGTCACCCAGCGCTGCTCCTCGGCCTCGGACATCCGGGCCGGGATCAGCACGACCGTGCGGTCCCCCTCGCGGTACGCGGAGACCGTCCTGCGCCGCCGCGAGCTGCGGCGCACCTCGACGGCGCTGGTGCCCGAGCTGCGGGCCTTCGGGGTCGGGGAAGCCCCGCGCGAGGCGTCAGCGGCGCGGCGCAGGGGCGTCTCCCCGGAGCCGTGGGCGGAAGGGTCGGCGGGCACGCGCCCGACGTTACCCGCTGGCCCGGCGGGAAGTCCCGACCCGCGGTCGGTTCGCCGGCGAACCACTCCATGGCGGGCACGGCTTGTATGACAAATCCTTCCCCGGCCTGTGGATAACTTCGGCCCCCCTCCGCGACAGGGCGCATGCTGAGGGCCGGACGACGAAGGACGGGGGCGGATGACATGCATCCGATGCTCAAGCCCGCGCTGCGGCGCGGCTGGCGGGACAGGGAAACGGTGCGGTTCGGCGTGGCGCCGGCCCATGCGATGGAGCTGGGGCCGCTCGACACGGCCACCGGCAGCTTCCTCACCCTGATCGACGGCACCCGCACCATGCAGCAACTCATCGACGAGGCCGCGTTACTGGACCTCCCGCCGGAGCACGCGCGGGGTGTGGTCGGGCGCCTCGGCGCGGCCGGACTGCTGGAGGCGCCCACCGCGGGCGGCCCGGCGGCCGACGCCGTACGCGCCGACCGGCCCGCCCACGAGCAGCTGCGGGCCGATCTGGCCTCCCTGTCGGTGCAGCACGCGGAGCCGGCCGGCGCCCTGGGGCGGATGGCGGCCCGGCGGGCGGTCCGGACGCGGGTCAAGGGGCTGGGGAAAGTGGGCGCGCTGGTGGCCGCGCAGCTCGCGGCCGCCGGCATCGGGTGGGTCGAGGTGTTCGACGGCGGCAAGGTCGCACCGTGGGACGTGACACCCGGCGGCCTGCCCGCCGAGCGGATCGGCGAACCGCGCAAGGAGGCCGTGGAGCGGCTGGTCCACCACGCCTCTCCGTGGAGCCGCCGGCAGCGGCCGACGGGCGTGCCGGTCAGCGAGTCCGGCGAACCGGGCCTCTCCCTGGTGGTGCTCACCCCGCGCGACGGCCTCGGCGCCTACGCCCCCGACCCCGTCCTGTCCGAGCCGCTGCTGAGCGCCGGCATCCCGCACCTTTACGCAGGCGTGATCGAGGGCACGGGTGTGGTGGGTCCGCTGGTGCTGCCCGGCGGTTCGGCCTGCGCCCGCTGCGACGAACTGCGCCGTACGGACGCCGAACCGGCCTGGCCGCGGCTGCTCGCCCAGTGGCGCTCGGGCCGCGCCGCCCCGGCCGTGCCGGCCTGCGACACCGCGCTGGCCACCACGGTCGCCGGGCTCGCCGCCGTCCAGGCGCTGGCGTTCCTCGACGGGGACCTCCCGCCGTGCACGGGGGCGCGGATGGAGCTGGCGCTGCCGTGTGCGGGCGTGCGCACGGTGCGGATCGAGCCGCATCCGGAGTGCGGCTGCGGGGCTGCCGCTTCGCTGTGTGCGGCAGGCGCCTCGGATCCTCGGCCATGACACGCCACAATGACGGGGTAACCCCGGTTGGGGGACAGTGTGAGTTGGAGGGGCGCATGTCTGATCTTCCCCGCAAGGCGGTCACCCGCACCGCCAAGCTGGCCGCGCTGCCACTGGGGTTCGCCGGCCGCGCCACCTGGGGCCTGGGCAAACGGATCGGTGGCAGATCCGCCGAGATCGTCGGCCGGGAGCTCCAACAGCGCACCGCGGAACAGCTCTTCAAGGTCCTCGGTGAGCTGAAGGGCGGGGCGATGAAGTTCGGGCAGGCGCTGTCCGTGTTCGAGTCGGCCCTCCCCGAGGAGATCGCCGGCCCGTACCGCGCCGCCCTGACGAAGCTTCAGGAAGCCGCGCCGCCGATGCCGACGAGCACGGTCCACGCCGTACTGGCGGAGCGGCTCGGCGAGGACTGGCGGCAGCTCTTCGAGGAGTTCGAGGACAAACCCGCCGCGGCGGCTTCCATCGGCCAGGTGCACCGCGCCGTCTGGCACGACGGCCGCGAGGTGGCCGTCAAGGTGCAGTACCCCGGCGCCGGCAAGGCGCTGCTGTCGGACCTGGCGCAGCTGAGCCGGTTCGCCCGGCTGCTGGGCCCGCTCGTGCCCGGTATGGACATCAAACCGCTGATCACCGAGTTGCGCGACCGGGTCTCGGAGGAGCTGGACTACTCCCTGGAGGCGGACGCCCAGCGGGCCCATGCCGAGGAGTTCGCCGACGACCCGGACGTGGTCGTGCCGGCCGTGGTGCACCAGCGCGACCAGGTACTGGTGACGGAGTGGATGGACGGCATGCCACTGTCCGAGGTGATCGCGGACGGCACGGACGAGCAGCGGGACCGCGCCGGCCAGCTGCTGGCCCGCTTCCTGTTCTCCGGCCCGGCCCGCACCGGGCTGCTGCACGCCGACCCGCACCCGGGCAACTTCCGGCTGCTGGCCGGCGAGACCCCCGACGGGCCGGCCGACGAATGGCGGCTGGGCGTGCTGGACTTCGGCACCGTCGACCGGCTGCCCGACGGACTGCCGGCCACGATCGGCGCCTCGCTGCGGATGACCCTGGACGGCGAGGCGGACGCGGTCTACCAACTGCTCTGCGAGGAGGGCTTCGTCAAGGAGTCCATCGAGCTGGACCCCGACGCGGTGCTGGAGTATCTGCTTCCGATCATCGAGCCCGCGCAGGTCGACGCGTTCACCTTCACCCGCGGCTGGATGCGCCGGCAGGCCGCCCGGGTCGGCGATCCGCGCTCCCCCGCCCACCAGTTGGGCAAGCAGCTCAACCTGCCGCCCGCGTACCTGCTGATCCACCGGGTGACCCTGAGCACCATCGGCGTGCTGTGCCAGCTCGGCGCGACCGTACGGCTGCGGGACGAGCTGGAGGCATGGCTGCCCGGCTTCGTCCCCGAACACGAGCCGGCCGGCAGCGACCTCACCGGCAGCGGCCCCGGCCCGGACGAGGACCCCGCCGGCCCCGGTACGGACATCGACGAGGAGGCCGCCCAAGAGACCACCGCCTGAGCTCCCGCCGGCCGTACCTCACCACCAGCTGGAGTCCAGGCGCCCCTCGATGGCCCGGATGTTCTCCCGGGCACAGCGGTCGCAGAAGTAACGGCGCTCGCCGTTCTCGACGGAACAGGTCCAGGTCGGCGGTGTGTCCTCGGCGACGGCGCCGCAGCCGGCACACCGCGTCTTCCCGTCGGCCAACTCCGCCTCGTGATGCGTCTTCTGGTTCACCATCCGACGATATCCCCGTCAACCACGTGAACCGGGGCGCAACGCACCACGGGGCCCGCCCTGTCGGACGGACCCCGTGGAAGGTGGTGTCAGCGCACCCCTGCCGGACGCGCGGACCTGCCCACCGCCTTACTGCATCACGGCCATGGCCAGCGCACGGCGGGCACGGAGCGACGCGCGCTCGGCACGCCGCTGCATCCGCCGCGCGGCGGCGAGCCGGTGCCCCCTGCGTTCGGACTCGGCCTCCCGCAGGCGTTCATGCATATGCGCACGTGCCAGGGCTTCTGGGATGAGTTGCATGGCGTGGTTCCTGTTCTGACGCGACTCGATCGCGTCGGCGTTCGCGGGGACGGGGGTGTCGGTGAGGATCGGATTCATCGTGTGGTCCTGCTTCTTGGGATCCCGTGTGACGGGACGGTCGATCGTTCCTGCGCCGGTGGTGTTCATGCCGCAACCGGGTTCTTGCGCGGACGGCCACGCGGACGCTTCCGCGGCACCACGACGCCCTGGACGAAGAGCTCGCCACCCCAGACACCCCAGGGCTCACGGCGGTCCTTGGCGCCAGCCAGGCAGGCCTCACGCACCGGACAGGACTGGCACAGCGTCTTGGCGTACTCGACGTCGGCCGGGGACTCCGCGAAGAAGACCTCCGGGTCGTAGGTGCGGCACGGAACAGCGGCGCCGAGGCGGTCGATCTCGTCGTCGAGCTCGGTGAGGGGCAGCAAGGAGTTCTCCTGGGGGTCGGGCGGAGGGATCAGGTCGGTTGCTACGGACGGGGTGTGCGTCTGCAGTTGCACGGTGTGTGTTCCTCGTCTGTGTGGCCCGCTGGTGGCGGGCGCGTGGGGCAAACAAAAGGGCCGCGGATCCCGGTGTGGGTTCCGCGGCCCTGGAAGGTGCCGACCTGATCTGCCGATCAGGCTGGATCTCTCCAGGGTTCGAGGCCGCGGTAGGCCCACATCTCATGCTGCTTCTGGTACTGCTTCCGGGGTTCGGCACCGTTGGCCGCCGCCGCGAAGGCAAAGGCATTCGCCTCGGCCACGACTGCTACTGCCGCAGGTGCCTCGGTCGGTCGCGCGGTGCGCTCACTGCGCGTCAGCACAGCGAGGGACTCGGGGCGCGCGACCTCGGTACCGGAAAGGCGGCCGAAGCCGGACAGACCGGTGCCACGGAGCGAGGAGCCGAGCGTGCAGGTGGCGACGACCGAGCGATCGGTCATTTTGTTCGTCTCGATGAAGCTGATCACTGGGCTCGCCTCCTCTCGGCGTCTCGGTGGAACGGAAAAACCCGCTCCAGGGCGTTCAAGTACAGCACGGATCCATCGGATCTCGGAAAGTTCCGTTGTCTCCGTTGCTCACGAAGGCTATGGGGATGCGCTCCGCGCGCGCAAACTATTTTTCCGACGAGTTTTCCGCGGCGCCTTCGGACCCGTCGTCCGAGGCTCCCGTGAGCTCCTCGCCGGCACAGATCGCCAGCACGTCGCTGCCGTAGCGGTCGAACTTGCGCCGCCCCACACCTGAGATGACCGCGAGCTCCGATTCGGTTCCCGGCACCGCCTCGGCAATGGCCATCAGCGTCTTGTCCGTGAAGATGCAGTACGCCGGCTGCCGGGACCGGGCGGCCTCCTCCGCCCGCCACGCGTGCAGCCGCTCGTACAGCGCCTCGTCGAGCTCCGACGGGCAGTCCTCACACCGCATCAGCTTCATCTCGCCCGCGTCCGTCAACGTCCGGTTGCACACCCGGCAACGGGCCGGACGGCGCTCCCGCGGACGCCGCGGCACCGCAGCCGCCGCCCCGCCGCGCTCCACGCCCCGCAGGACCGCGCCCTGCGCACGACGCCCGGCCACCGCCCCGGAACCGGGCCGCAGCCCGGTCAGGAAGCGGCTGGCACTCCGGGAAGCCCGGCCCCCCGGGGACCGCGCCAGCGACCACGACAGCGCCAGATGACGCCGCGCACGGGTGACGCCCACATAGAGCAGCCGGCGCTCCTCCTCCAGCTGCTCGTCCGTCCGGGCGTACGTGATCGGCATCATGCCCTCGGTCAGCCCCACCAGGAACACGGCGTCCCATTCCAGGCCCTTCGCGGCGTGCAGGGAGGCCAGCGTCACCCCCTCGACCGTCGGCGCGTGCTGCGCATTGGCCCGCTCGTCCAGCTCGGCGACGAAGTCCGCCAACGAGGCCCCGGACCGGGCCCCGGCGAACTCCTCGGCGAGCCGCACCAGGGCCGCCAGCGACTCCCAGCGGTCCCGCACCGCCCCCGAACCGGCCGGCGGCTCGTTCCTCCAGCCCATGTCGCTGAGCACCGCCCGCACCTCCGAGGGCAGATCCAGCGCATCGTCGAGCAGCGCGTCGTTCGCCCCGAAACGGGCGGCGCCGCGCAGCTTGATGCCGGCCTCCCGCACCTCCGGCCGCTGGAAGAACCGCTCGGCACCCCGCAGCTGGTACGGCACGCCGACATCGGCCAGCGCCTGCTCGTAGACCTCCGACTGGGCGTTGACCCGGAACAGCACCGCGATCTCACTGGCCGGCACCCCCGACGCGATCAGGTCCCGGACCCGGCGGGCGGTGCCCTCCGCCTCCGCGGGCTCGTCGGCGTACTCCGTGTACACCGGCTCCGGACCGGGCTCGCGCTGCGAGACCAGCTCCAGACGGTGCTCGGCCGCGCGCCCCTTGGCCTGCGAGAGCAGACCGTTCGCGAGATGCACGACCTGCGGGGTGGAGCGGTAGTCGCGAACCAGCCGGACGACGGTGGCGTGCGGATGGCGGGTGCGGAAGTTCAGGAGGTGGTCGGGGGTGGCGCCGGTGAAGCTGTAGATCGTCTGGCTGGCGTCACCGACCACACACAGACTGTCCCGGTCCCCCAGCCACAGCTCCAGCAGCCGCTGCTGGAGCGGGCTGACGTCCTGGTACTCGTCGACGACGAAGTGCTGGTACTGGGCCCGGACCTGCTCGGCGATGTCGTGCCGGTCCTGCAGCACCCCGACCGTGAGCAACAGCACATCCTCGAAGTCGATGGCGCCCCGGTCCCGCTTGAGCTGCTCGTAGGTGGCGTAGATCTGCCCCGTCTCGGCCGGATCGCGCGGCGCCTCCCGGCCCGCCTTGGCGACCGCGGCCGGATAGTCGGCCGGCACGGTCTGGGTGACCTTGGACCACTCGATCTCGGCCGTGACGTCGCGCAGCTCATTGCGGTCCAGCCGGATCCGGCACCGCGCGCCCGCCTCGGCCACCAGCTGTGCCTTCCGCTCCAGCAGCCGCGGAAGCTCGCCGCCCACCGCCTTCGGCCAGAAGAACTGCAGCTGCCGCAACGCCGCCGAGTGGAACGTCCGGGCCTGGACCCCGCCCGCCCCGAGCTGGCGCAGCCTCCCCCGCATCTCGCCGGCCGCGCGCGCGGTGAACGTGACGGCCAGCACACTCGCGGGCTGCAGGATCCCGGCCCGCACCCCGTACGCGATCCGATGGGTGATCGCCCGCGTCTTGCCCGTACCGGCACCGGCCAGCACACACACCGGACCGTGCAGCGCCGTCGCGACCTCCCGCTGCTCCGGGTCGAGCCCGTCCAGCACCCCGTCGGCCGAGTCCGGGGCCGGCGGGAACAGAGAGGAGTCCGTTGCTGCTGTCACCCCGCCATGCTGCCAGGTCCACCGAGACACCAGGGAAGCCTGTCCACAGCCTCCCGCTCCCTGTCGTACGCATCACCACCGCTGTGGACAGCCGCCGACGCGTGCCGACGATGAGTGCTTTGCTTGAACCAACGCCGGAGAGAGCGTCTGGGTGGGGAGATGGGGGCTGGGGCTCGGGCTCGGTGATGGCGTGAGGGGGTGGCTGCTGCGGGGTGGGTGAGGGGGTGGGGGGTGGGGCGGGGGCCCGGGGGGGACCCCCGAGGAAAGCCCCCGCCGAAGCCCCCCGGGAATTGCCCGCCCCTCCCATGCGTTGTGCCCCATGACCGCGCCGGTGGGCGGTACGAACCGCGCCGAGTGGCCGGTACGAACCGCGCCGAGTGGGCGGTACGAGACAGACGACTGAGACAGACGACTGACGAAGGAGCGCGGGGCGCATGGCGGGCACTGTGACGATGTACAGCACCACCTGGTGCGGTTACTGCCGTCGGCTGAAGAGCCAGATGGACCGTGAGGGAATCGCGTACACCGAGATCAACATCGAGCAGGACCCGGAGTCCGCGGCGTTCGTGGAGAAGGCCAACGACGGCAACCAGACGGTGCCGACCGTGCTCTTCGCCGACGGCACGACGCTGACGAACCCGTCCCTGGCGCAGGTCAAGCAGAAGGTGGGCGTGGCCTGAGGGCCGCGGTGCGGGCCGCCTGAGGCGCCCGCCGCCTCAGGTCCCGGTGAGGGACCGACGTGCACATGCACGTGCATCTGAGGGCCGTCGGCCGGTTCCGTCGAGCAGCGACGGAACCGGCCGGCGGCCCTCTCCGGTACGCGTGAGGCCGGCCCGCCTCACCCCGTCACGGCTTCGGCAGCGGCTTGCCGTACCAGAGCTCGATCAGGCGGGCGGCGATGGAGATGCCGTAGGGCGGCAGGACCTCGCCGGATTCGAAGGCGGCGCGGAGGTCCTCGCGGGAGAACCAGCGGGCCTCTTCGATCTCCTCGCCGTCCACCTGGATCTCGGCGGAGGTGGCGCGGGCCATGAAGCCCAGCATCAGGCTGGACGGGAAGGGCCAGGGCTGGCTGGCCACGTACTCCACGTCCCCGACGACGACGCCGGCCTCCTCGTAGACCTCACGGGCCACCGACTGCTCGATGGACTCCCCCGGCTCGACGAATCCGGCGAGGGTGGAGAAGCGGCCCTCGGGCCAGTGGACCTGGCGGCCGAGCAGGGCGCGGTCCTCCTCGTCGGTGACGAGCATGATCACGGCCGGGTCGGTACGCGGGTAGTGCTCGGCGCCGCAGGCGGGGCAGCGGCGGATGTGGCCGGCGGCGGCGATCACGGTGCGTTCGCCGCAGCGGGAGCAGAAGCGGTGCAGCCGCTGCCAGTTCTCCAGGGCGACGGCGTGGACGAGCAGGCCGGCGTCGCGGGGGGACAGCAGGAGGCCCGCCTCACGCAGCCCGGCCGGGCGCGCGGACTGGTCGATGCGGCCGGGCAGGCTGTCCTTCTGGAGGGCGAAGTAGCTGACGCCCTCGTCGTCGGTGCCGAGGTAGTAGCGGTGGGCCTCGGTCAGCGGCGCCTCGAAGGACGGCGTCATGATCAGTTCGGTGCGGCCGTCGGGGGTGTCGTCGATCAGTGCCTGGCCGCCGGACACCACGAAGACGCGCGTCGTCGGGTGGCTCCAGGCCGCCGCCAGCCATGCCTCGTCGAGACGGTGATGGGCGGAGCGGTCGATGCCGCTCGGCGCGCTGAACGTGATCGGCCGGTCGGCGGTGTGCTCGGTCCAGGTGGTCACTGCTGTTTCCAACTCCCCCTGTGGCGTGGGTGATTGCTGCGTACGGGCGCGGAACGGTGCGGCGGGGCGCGGGGCGGTCAGGTCCGCTGCCAGGTCTCCGCCAGGTCGCCCCACAGGTGGGCGGCGGTTTCGACGCCCTTCATCAGCAGGTCGAGTTCGACCTTTTCGTTCGGCGCGTGCCAGCCGTCGGAGGGGACGGAGATGCCGAGGAAGAGGACGGGGGCGCCGAGGACGTCCTGGAGGTCGGCGGCCGGGCCGGAGCCGCCCTCGCGGGTGAAGCGGATCTTCTGGCCGAACGCGCGTCCCATGGCGCGGACGACGGACTGCAGCGCGGGGTGGTCGAGCGGGGTGAGGCAGGGCCGGGTGGCGCCCCAGAAGGTGATCTCGTGCCGGATGCCGGGCGGGAGCTGTGCGGCGACCCAGTGGCGTACGGCCTGCTGGACGGCGGCCGGGTCCTGGCCGGCGACCAGCCGGAAGGACAGCTTCAGCTGGGCGGTGGACGGCACGATGGTCTTGCCGCCGGGGCCCTGGTAGCCGCCGCCGATGCCGTTGACCTCGGCGGTGGGGCGGGCCCAGAGGCGTTCCAGGGTGGTGGTGCCGGCCTCGCCGAGGGTGGCGTGGGAGTGGGCGGTGCGCAGCCACTCCTCCTCGTCGAAGGGCAGCTCGGCGAAGAGTTCCCGTTCGCGGTCGGTGAGTGCGATCACGCCGTCGTAGAAGCCGGGGACGGCGACCTTGCGGTCGGTGTCGTGGAGGGCGGCGGCCAGCCGGGCGGCCTCGGTGGCGGGGTTGGGCACCGCGCCGCCGAAGGAGCCGGAGTGGATGTCCTGGTCGGGGCCGTAGAGATCGATCTGACAGTCCGTCAGTCCGCGCATGCCGGTGCAGACGGTGGGGGTGTCCCTGGACCACATGCCGGTGTCGGAGACGATCACCGCGTCGCAGGCGAGGCGGTCGGCGTGCTTGCCGATCAGGGCGGGGAAGTTCGGGGAGCCGGACTCCTCCTCGCCCTCGATCAGCAGCTTGAGGTTGACGGCGGGCGCGGTGCGGCCGGTGGCGGCGAGGTGGGCGCGGACGCCGAGGGTGTGGAAGAACACCTGGCCCTTGTCGTCGGCGGCGCCGCGGGCGTACAGCTTGCCGTCGATGACCTGCGGCGCGAAGGGGTCGGTGTGCCAGCCGTCCTCGCGGGCGGCGGGCTGTACGTCGTGGTGGCCGTAGACGAGCACGGTGGGGGCGGACGGGTCGCCGGAGGGCCATTCGGCGAAGACGGCGGGCAGGCCGTCGCCCTCGGTCTCCCAGATCTCGGCGGTCGGGAAGCCGGTGCCGGTGAGCTTGGCGGCGAGCCATTCGGCGCTGCGGCGTACGTCGGGGGCGCGGTCCGGGTCGGCGGACACGGAGGGGATGCGCAGCCACTCGGCGAGGTCGTCGAGGAAGGCGTCGCGGTGGCTGTCGAGGTACGCGCGGACGGCGCTGTCCGGGGTTGTGCTCATACGACCGAGCCTATCGGCCTTCCGGGGGAGGCCGGTCGTCGGTCTCGCCCCGCAGGATGCGTTCGAGTCCGGCGCGGCCGGGGAGGCGGGCGGGCCGGACGATCTCGCCGGTGCGGACGTAGAGGAAGGCGGCACCGACGGCGGACGGGGGCAGGCCGTGGCGTTCGGCCCAGGCGAGGCGGTAGACGGCGAGCTGGAGGGGGTCGGCGTTCTGGGTGCGGCCGGTCTTCCAGTCGATGATCTCGTAGCGGTCGCCGTCGGGGCCGCGCTCCTTGTAGACGGCGTCGATCCGGCCACGGATGACCCGTCCGGCGAGGATCAGCTGGAACGGCGCCTCGACGCGGTAGGGGGTGCGGTGGGCGTAGGGGGTGCGGGCGAACGCCTCCTTGAGGGTTTCCAGGTCGTGTTCGTCGGTGATCCGGTCGGCGTCGGGCCCGTCGTTACCGGGCTCGTCGGCGCCCGGCAGTTCGTCGGGGCCGAGCAGCGGGAGGGCGAGCTCCTCGAAGCGGGACTCGACCCAGGCGTGGAAGCGGGTGCCGCGGCGGGCGCCGGGCTGGGGCGGGCGCGGCATGGGGCGGGCCAGCTCGCGGGCGAAGCCGTCCGGGTCGGCGGCGAGGCGGAGCAGCTGGGTGGCGCTGAGGGCGGCGGGCAGCGGGACCTCGCGGACGGTGGCGCGGGAGCGGCGCAGCTCGTCGGCGAGCGCCTCCAGGTCGCGGTCCCAGGAGCCGAGGATGCGGCGCTCCTCGGGGAGCAGCGGGTGGGGGCCGGTGTGCTCGTCGGTCCCTTCGTCCTGGTGGGCGGGGTCCGGGGTGGTGAGGTCCGGTTCGGTGGTGCGCTGGGCGACGATACGGGGCCGCGGGGGCGCGTCTGCCGCACCGGAAACGTCCTCGAGAACGGCCTCCGGAACGTCCTCGATGCCCGGAACGTCGTCGAACGGGTCCGCCTCAGCGACGGCGAACGGGTCCGGTTCGTTGAACGGGTCGTCCTCGGGCACGCCGTACGGGTCGTCCTCCGGCATGCCGTACGGGTCGTCCGCCCACTCCTCCTCCGGTGGGGCCGGTGGCCACTCCGGGTCGTAGGCGGGGGACGGTGCGGGGACGGCGGGGGAGACAGCGGCGGGTGGCTGCGGGGCCTGGTGGCGGGCGAGGTGGCTGCGGACCGCGGCCGCTGCGGTGCGGCGGCGGGCCAGGGCGGCGGGGTCGAGCGGCAGCGGCCAGGCCTGTTCGGTGGCGGTCTCGGCAAGGGTGGGGTTCTCGGCGCCCTCCTCGGGCGGGTCGGCCCAGTGCTCGATCTCCCCGTGGCCGGCCTCGCAGTGCTCGCGCAGCGCCTCCAGGAAGGCGGACGGGCCGCGCGGCCGCTTCTGGTGCGGGCCCCACCAGTGGCCGGAGCCGAGCAGCAGGGAGCGGGGGCGGGTGAAGGTGACGTAGCCGAGGCGGAGTTCCTCGGTCTGCTGGTGGTGCTTCATCGCCTCCTTGAAGTCCTTGATGCCGCGGGCGGCCCATTCCTCGACGTCGGGGAGGGTGGCGGCGTCGCCGCGGAGGGCGTGCGGCAGGACCTTGGCGCGGCTGGTCCAGGACTCGCGGGACTGTTCGCTGGGGAACTGCTTGGCGACGAGGCCGGGGACGGCGACGACGTCCCATTCGAGGCCCTTGGACTTGTGGGCGGTGAGCACCTTGACGGTGTTGTCGCCGCCGAGCAGGGAGCTGTCGAGGCCCTTCTCGTACTGGACGGCGGTGCGCAGGAAGCCGAGGAAGGCGAGGAGGGTGGCGTCGCCGTCGAGGGATTCGCCGCCCTGTTTGGCGGCGAATCCGGCGGCGACGTCGAGGAAGGTGCCGAGGGTTTCGCGGCGGCGGGCGGCGAGGGCGTGCGGGGACGCGGAGAGTTCGACTTCGAGGCCGGTGGTGGCGAGCACCCGGTGGAGGACGTCCATGAGGGGGTCGCCCAGGGAGCGCCGGAGGTCGCGGAGCTCGGCGGCGAGGTGGGCGAAGCGCACCCGGGCCTCGGCGGAGAACGGCAGGCCGTCGTCGGTGCCGTCGGCCTCCAGGAAGGTGTCGAGGGCGTCGGCGAGGGAGAGGGTCTCGGCGGGGTCGGTGCCTGCGACGGCTTCGGCGAGGCGTTGGGCGGGGTCGTCGGACGGGCCGCCGTGGTGGACGAGGGTGCGGGCGCGGCGCCCGAGGAGGGCGAGGTCGCGGGGGCCGATCCGCCAGCGGGGGCCGATCAGGAGGCGGACGAGGGAGGCGTTGGCTGTCGGGTCCTGGAGCACTTCGCAGACGGCGACGAGGTCGGCGATCTCGGGGAGGTGCAGCAGTCCGGAGAGGCCGACGACCTCGACGGGGATGTCGCGGGCGACCAGTTCGCCCTGGATGTGGGCGAAGTCGCCGGCGGTGCGGCACAGGACGGCGATCTCGCCGGGCGGGGTGCCGGTGCGTACGAGGTGGGCGAGGGAGTCGGCGAGCCAGCGGAGTTCTTCGGCGTGGGTGGGCAGCAGGGCGCAGCGGACGGTGCCGTCGCGTTCGGCGCCGGGGGCGGGGCGGAGCGCTTCGACGCCTTCGTGCATACGGCGGAGCGGGGCGGCGAGGCCGTTGGCGAGGTCGAGGAGGCGGCCGCCGCTGCGGCGGTTCTCGCTGAGGGCGTACCGGTGGGCGGGGGTGCCGTCCGCGAAGGGGAAGTGGGCGGGGAAGTCGTCGAGGTTGGCGACGGAGGCGCCGCGCCAGCCGTAGATGGCCTGGCAGGGGTCGCCGACGGCGGTGACGGCGTGTCCGGTGGGGGTGCCGTTCGCGGCGCCGAAGAGGCCGGAGAGCAGCAGCCGCTGGGCGACGGAGGTGTCCTGGTACTCGTCGAGCAGGACGACCCGGAATTCGTCGCGCAGGATCCGGCCCACCTCGGGGCGGGTGGTGGCGAGGGTCGCGGATTGGGCGATCTGGTCACCGAAGTCGAGCAGATCGCGACGGCGCTTCTCGCTGCGGTAGGCGGCGACGAGGTCGAGGAGCTCCAGCCGGGCGCGGGCGGTGTCGGGGACCTTGCGCAGGTCGGCGTTGGTGAGCTTGACCCCGTCGAGGGCGGCGAGCAGGCCGGTGTCGTAACGGCGGAGCTCGGCCGGGTCCACGAGGTGCTCGGCGAGCTCGGCGTCCAGGGCGAGGAGGTCCTCCACGAGGGAGGGCAGGGAGGTGGTGAGCGCCGGATAGGGGCCGGGGGCGGTGCGCAGGGTGCGGGCGGCGAGCTGGAAGCGGGTGGCGTCGGCGAGCAGCCGGGCGCTGGGTTCCAGGCCGATGCGCAGGCCGTGGTCCTTGAGGAGCTGGCCGGCGAAGGCGTGGTACGTCGAGATGCGCGGCTCGCCGGCGACGGCCTCGGCGCTCCCCGGCACGGGCTCCGGGTCGGTCACCCCGGCCTTGACGAGCGCGGCGCGGACCCGCTCGGCGAGCTCGCCGGCGGCCTTGTTCGTGAACGTCAGCCCGAGGACCTGCTCCGGGGCGACCTGCCCGGTGCCGACCAGCCACACCACCCGCGCGGCCATCACCGTGGTCTTCCCGGACCCGGCCCCGGCCACGATGACCTGCGGCGCGGGCGGCGCGGTGATGCAGGCCGTCTGCTCCGGGGTGAACGGAATCCCGAGCAGCTCCTTGAGCTGCTCGGGGTCGGTGATACGCGGTCTCACGGTTTAGACGGTAGCGGTCCCTTCTGACATCCCACGTACCCGTCTGTCCCGCCGCGGGGCGCTGCGCTTTGCGGCGCCTCCCACGTAGCTGGCTTTCCCGCCGTTCCGCTGCGCTTTGCGGTGCGTCCCACGTAGTTGGCTGTCCCGCCGCGGGGCTCGCTCGCCGTGGCGCTTTGCGGCGCCCCGTACGTAGCTGTCTTTCCCGCCGCGGGTGTTGTTCGCCGTTGCGCCTGCGGCGGGCTGGGTGGGTGTCGGGTGCGGTGCCAGCCCTACAGACTTCGTCCTCCGGTCTGTCCCCTCCCGTGAGGGGATGAAGGGGGGTGGGTGGGGGTGGGCGTGGGGGAGGTCCCGTAGGGGTGGGTCGAACAGATCCCGTAGGGGTCGGGAGGGCCCCTTGCAGGGCCTCAACGCAGTGGGCTGGGGCGGTATTCCGGCGATTCGGCCCACCAGGTGCGTGCTCGACGGCGCGCGCCCCCACTTACCCGCACACTCCCCCAACGGGAGGGGACGGGCCGGAGGGGCCGGTGTTTGGGACGTAAAGCGTCAGCAGTCCCAAACAC
>NZ_JBIDAJ010000024.1:0-106290 GCF_043202395.1 Streptomyces sp. NPDC048197 | reverse complement strand
GCCACTCGCTACGACAAGACCACCGAGTCCTACCAGGCCGCCGTCACCCTCGCCTCGCTCCTGATGTGGGCGTGACATTTGAAGACATCTCCTAGCGAGCCCCGCACCTCCCCGTACGCGGCCGCCGGGGCCCCGTACGACCCGGCTGGCCCCGCCGGGCTGGCGCGCGTCGCGGTCCGCCCGGAAGCTGGCCTGGTCAGCGGTTCACCGCCCGCCGGCTGCAGCAGGAGGACCCGTGCCTCCGCGGGACGTGCGCCTCGGTAGGAAAGTGTCCCGGGAAGGTGTTCTCCCATGGCGGAGCGATCGCCCCTCATCTATCTGCGTGGGTACGCCGGCCCGCCCAGCGGGGTGGACAAGCAGGTCGACGACCCGTTCTACGGGCTCAACAGCGGCGCCACCCACATCCGCGTGGACGGCGACGGCGCGCCGCGCTTCTACCAGTTCGAGGGGCCGCTGCTGCGGCTGATGATCGACGAGGACTACGAGCTCCTGGTGCGCGGCGATCAGCATGCGTACCTCGAAGCACAGGACGACGGTACGGTCCCGGCCGAGTCCGTCTGGGTGTTCCGTTTCTACGACTACGCCGCCTCCACCTTCGGCACGTCCGTGACGGCGTCCCCGGAGGAATTCGACCTGGAGAAGGCGGCGGAGCGGCTGTACGACTTCGTGCAACTCGTCCGCCGGAAGACCGGCGCAGCCAAGGTGCATCTGGTGGCCCATTCCATGGGTGGCCTGGTGGCCCGCTGCATGATCCAGAAGGTGTCCCACACCGCGGATCCGAGTGCGGGCACCCCGCGCGTTCCCGGTGCCGATCTGGTGGACAAATTCTTCACCTACGGCACTCCGCACGGGGGCATTTCCTTCGACGTCGGCGGGGGACTGGTCGACTGGGCGATGGAGACCTTCGGGCCGGCCGGGTCGGCGATGTTCGCCCCGGACCGGATGTACACCTATCTCACCCCCGGGGCGTCCGACGGCGCGGAACCGCCCGCCGGCTGGCAGCCGCAGGACATCCCGGAATCCGCATTCGACGTGCAGCGGGTGTTCTGCCTCGTCGGTACCAATGCCGCCGATTACGGACTGGTGGAGAAGGCGGTCGGCCCGCGCAGCGACGGTCTGGTGCACATCGACAACGCCTATGTGCACCAGGCACATCGGGCGTACGTCCACCGCTCCCACTCGGGACGCTACGGACTGGTCAATTCCGAAGAGGGCTACCAGAATCTGCGCCGTTTCCTCTTCGGGAAGTACCGGGTCCGGGTCGATCTGTGCCGGCTAGCCCTGCGCCGGCGCCCCGGTGACGCGGAGACGGTCTGGCAGGCGGAGGCGCGTCTGGCGGTGCGCGGCCTGCCGGTGGTACTGCACGAGCAGAGCGCGGCGCACTACTGCCCGATCCAACTGAATCAGGAAGCCGCCCAGCACGCCGATGCGGACGGCCGGGTCGCCCCGGTCCCGCTGGCCACCGCATTCCTCCTCGACCCGGAGCAGGCCCGGGCGCGCAGCCAGGAACAGTCTCCGAACCGCGCGCGCTACACGTTGGCGCTGCGGGTTTTCCACCTCGTCGAACGGAGCGGCCGGTTCTTCTGGGAGGACCACCTGGAGCAGGTGGCCGACTGGGAGGACACGCTCATCGTGGACGTCGGCCACCCTGATCAGGCACCGGACAACGGACTGCACGTGTGGGCCGGGTGGAATTCGGAGGTCGCGGGTGAGGTCGATCGGGTCGATCCGATCAAGCGGGACCCGTGTTCCCTGACCGCCGAGGACGGGGAACTGCACACCGAAATCCCGCTGCCCGGACCGGCCCTTCCTCTTCTCGGCACGGAGTCCTGTCTCCGTCTCACCGTCAGCCGGTTCGGCTGAGCGGCCCGGATTCAGCCGGGCTGCATCACAGCCGTGGACCACTGCTTGAGCGCTTCCTTGTCCTTGAAGTTCCCGACGTTCGTGTCGATCGGGCGATCGGTGAATTGGTGGAAGACCCACGGGTGCCGGATGTCGGGGTTACCGGGTTGGCCGTTGTACTGGGCGATCCACAGGCCGTCACCGGCGAACGCGGACTGGTCACGGTGCAGCCAGAAATCCCGGTTGCAGTAAAGGATCACCTTGTGGCCGGCGGCGCGCTGCCGGGCCTCCTTGAGCCAGCTGTCCTTCCAGGCACTTGAGAGGCGCGGATCCTCCCAGTCGAGGACGAGGATGTCCCCCGCCACGAGGTTGATTTTGGAGAGGAAGAAATCGACCTGGTCCGAGACGGAGCCGGGGCGGCCGAAATGGTAGAACCCGGTCACCAGCCCGGCGTCACGGGCGGTCTTCCGCTGGCCGACCCAGTTCTTGTTGGTGAATCCGGTCCCTTCGGTGATTTTGATGAACACGAAGTCGGAGCCGGCGGTCCGGTACTTCTCCGGCTGGAATGCCGAGACATCGATTCCTTTGATGGTCATGATCGTTCCCTGTGAGGGCCCATGGCGAGGGCGGCATGGTGAGGGGCATGGGGGCGTGCGCGGGCGGTTGGGCCGGGCCCGGGTGTCCGGTCGTGGGACCGTCAGCCCGTCTGCCGGCGGAACGCCTGCCGCGCCAGGGCGTCGTCGGGGGGAAGGACGGCGCCCTTCCACTCCTCGGCCCGTGCTTCGGGCTCCGCATGCGCGGCGGAACGGGGTGCGGCGGCCGCGGGTGGAGTGACAAGGCACTCCGCGTAGGAAGAGTTGGGATGGGCCGCGAGGACGCGCACCCTGCCGTCACCGGAGCCGCGCGGCGCGACCGGCACGACCGCCACCGAGAAGCCCTTCTCATCGGTGACGAACAGCTCGAAGTCGTCATGGCGGAAGTGGTCGATGTCCACGATCGGCTTCGGGTAATGGTGGTATCCGGCCGCTTTCGGAAGCACCCCGGAGTGGGTACCGGCGGGCAGCGGGACCGAGGCGTTGAATATCGAGTCCGTCCACTCGGCCACCTGGTCGGCATTCTTTATGGCGGTGGTCAGGAGCCGTTCGCCGTCGTCGTAGCCGAAGCCCGCATAACCGGGCAGGGTGTCCGGGAACGCGCCGACCACCCGGGCCGCGCACTGGCGCACGCGGTCCACCTTCGCGGGGTCCGCGCAGAATTGCGCCGACCACTCGATGCCGAGCGGGAGGAACAGGCAGATCCAGCCGTCGTTGTCCTTGACCCAGACCCCGCCGCCGTGGTGGTCCTGGTACGGGCCGGGGGCGAACGTCCAGTCGTCCGTCGTGTCGACGAGCTTCCGCATCAGCTTGCGGCTGGCTATGTACTGTGCACTGTCGCTGCGGGGCGGGTGGTCGGCGATGGATATGGTCCAGGGGAAGTCTTCGTGTTCCGGGTGTGACCGTGCCGGGCTGTTCATGACGATCTCCTTGTCGAAAACCCGATACCTGGGCTTCAACAACACCCGGAAGCACCTCAGTCCCGCTCCGTGGACCGGCTCAGCTCACTTCGACGAGGCGAAAGTTGAAGCCGCGAGCGCCTCGAACTCCTCGATCCGGCGATGCTTCTGAAATTCCCTGCTCTACGGGCGATGCTACCCCTGGCCCGGTGCCGGTGCGCGGCGTAGCGGTCCTGCGCAGAGTCTGTAGTGGCCGGTGCAGTCGGTGCCGTTGATGCACGTGGCGTAGTTGGCGTGGTTACCGGGCGGGAACCTCAGAAGAAGCGCAATTATTGCCCGCAGGCGTTGCTGCGCTGATCAACCGCTGTCAGGGTTTCGGCAATCTCAACCCTCGTCGAGAGACCCCCGGAGGCGTCTTGCCTGTCCGTCGTCGTGTCGTGGTCGCCGCCGCATCCGTTGTCGCGGTCACCGTTCCCCTCGTCTTCTCCCTCAGCGCAGGTGCCCAGCCGGGCACCGGGTCCGCGTCCCGTGCCGCGTTGGCCGGGGCGGAAACCGGACTCCGGCCGCCTGCCAAGGAGTCCGTCGCCACCGGCAGCGGCGGCGCCGTCTCCAGCGTCAACCCCTACGCGTCCCGGGCCGGCATCGAAGTGCTGCGGCACGGCGGCAACGCCGCCGACGCCGCGGTCGCCACCGCCGCGGCCCTGGGCGTCGTCGAGCCGTACTCGGCGGGCATCGGGGGCGGCGGCTACTTCACGTACTACAACGCCCGGACCGGCAAGGTCAGCACGATCGACGGCCGGGAGACCGCGCCGGCCCGGATGAAGTCGGACGCGTTCGTCGATCCTGCGACGGGCAAGCCGATTCCGTTCCCCGAGGCCGTCAACTCCGGCCTGTCCGTGGGGGTTCCGGGTACCCCGGCGACCTGGCGGAAGGCGCTGCGCGACTGGGGAACGCTCTCCCCGGCCAAGGCCCTGCGGCCCGCGACGCGGATCGCCGAGGACGGTTTCGTCGTCAACGAGGAGTTCCGCGCCCAGACCGAGATGAACGAGAAGCGCTTCCGGAACATCTCCTCCACCGCGAAGCTCTTCCTGCCGCACGGCAAACTCCCGGTCGTCGGTTCCCGCTTCCGCAACCCGGACCTCGCCCGTACGTACCGGCAACTCGCCACCGAGGGCATGGACGCGCTCTACAAGGGCGCGATCGGCCGCGATGTCGTCCGGACCGTCCAGCACCCGCCGGTGGCCCCCGGTGCCGATGCGAAGGTCCGCCCCGGTCTGATGGCGGCCGGTGACCTCGCGAAGTACACCGCACTGCGCCGCGAGCCGACCCACACCACCTACCGCGGCCTCGACGTCTACTCCATGGCGCCCTCGTCGTCCGGCGGCACCACCGTCGGTGAGGCCCTCAACATCCTGGGGAACTTCCACCTCTCCGCGGCCGACCGGGTCCAGGCGCTCCACCACTACCTCGAAGCCAGCCGCATCGCGTTCGCCGACCGCAACCGGTGGGTGGGCGACCCGGCCTTCTCCGATGTGCCCACCAAGGAACTTATGGCGAAGAAGTTCGCCGAGGAGCGCGCCTGCCTGATCAAGCCGACCAGCACCCTGACCAGCCCGGTCGCGCCCGCGGACCCGCGGCATCCCGGTAACGGCTGCACCAAGGGCTCCGGCAACCACGAGCCCTACGAAGGCCCCTCGACCACGCACCTGGTGGCGTCCGACCGCTGGGGCAACGTGGTGTCGTACACCCTCACCATCGAGCAGACCGGCGGTTCCGCGATCACCGTCCCCGGACGCGGCTTCCTGCTCAACAACGAACTGACCGACTTCGACTTCACGCCGCTCGCCAAGGACGTGCCCGACCCCAACCTGCCCGGGCCCGGCAAGCGGCCGCGCAGCAGCATGTCCCCGGTCATCGTCCTGAAGGACGGCAAGCCGCGCTACGCCGTCGGCTCGCCCGGAGGCGCCACGATCATCACGACCGTGCTGCAGACCCTGGTCAACCGCATCGACCTGGGGATGACCCTGCCCGAAGCGGTCGCCGCACCGCGGATCTCGCAGCGCAACCGCCCGGACACCGAGGCGGAGCCGGCGTTCCTCAAGTCTCCCGAGCGCGCGGCCCTGGAACGGCTCGGCCAGCACTTCGTCGAGGCCCCGAAGACGTTCACCCCGTCACCGGAGATCGGTGCGGTCGCCGCCCTGGAGTTCCTCCGCGACGGCCGGACCCAGGCGGTCGCCGAACCGAAGCGCCGGGGCGGCGGGTCCGCGATGGTGCTCCACAAGACGGACGGTGCGGCGGGAGCCGCCCACTAGGAACGGACCGTCCTTCTCGCTCCCTCGGGCCCGCGGCGTTCGCCAGCCGCGGGCCCGCATGCCGTGCGCTTCCGGGCAGTTGAGCGTGCGCAGCGCCGCCGGACCGTACGCCGCCGGCTCGCCGAACCGGCCGGAAAGGGACCTGAGCCGCGCGGTCCGCCCGGTTGGCATACTTGCCCGTCGGCGCGACGTGTTGATTCCCGCAGATGAGGAGCAGTCATGGCCGACCAGCCCACCGCCGAGAGGACCACCTTCCGGACGGTCTTCGAAGTGGGCCCCGACGCCCTGGCGCAGACACAGCGCATCGCCGACACCTTCCAGCGCGCGCTCGCCGGCCGGGCGACCGAGGGTCCCGACTTCGGCGCGATCAGCCGCGCGGCGGGGACGCTCCCCGACAGCGCGACGGTCAAGATCATCCCCGGCTGGGGACTCCAGGAGACCGCCCCGGTCGGGGTCATGGTGCTCTCCCTCAGGGAGACCGTTCGCCAGGCGCTGGGGCGGTCCTTCGGCAACCCGGCCTTCTGGGAAAAGGCCGAGGCGGCGCTCGCCGCTGCGTTCGTCGGCGGGGAGGCCGCCGACGGCACCAGCTACCGCTGCAACCTGCTGTTCGCGCTCCAGGACGAGGAGACCGAGGGCTTTGTGCACGTCGTTGCCCTCTGTGCCGAGGTGACCCTCGCGCGGGACGCCGCGCAGGCCCGCCCGCTGACCCTGGAGGACATCGCACGCTTCACCATCCGGCTGAACGCCCTCGGGGTGCGCCAGGCACTCCAGCCCGTCGGCTGACCCGTCGGCCGCCCGACCCCACGGGAACCGGGGCGTGACACCGCGCCGCGCCCCGGTGCCTCGGCGGTCCGGCCACGCTCCCGTCGCTGCGCGACGGGAGGTGCCATCGGCCGATCAGAAAGGCTTGGTGGGCAGATACTTGCCGTCGAGGGTGATGACGGCCCGCTCGCCGCCCTCGGGGTCGGCGACCTTCTGCACATCGAGCCTGAAGTTGATCGCGGAGATGATGCCGTCGCCGAACTGCTCGTGGATCAGGGCCTTGAGGGTGGTCCCGTAGACCTGCAGCATCTCGTAGAAGCGGTAGATCGTCGGGTCGGTGGGGATGCCACCCTCGATCGAGCCGCGGGTCGGAATGGTCTGCAGCAGCCGTACCGCGTCCTCGTCCAGCCCCAGCAGGTCGGCGACGGCCCGCGCGGAGTCCGCGGGCAGCGCGTGCTGGCCGAGGACGGCGGCGGTCACGAAGGCGACCGACAGGCCGGCGGCGTCCGCGAGCTGCTGCCAGGACAGGTCACGACGGGTCTTGGCCTCGACCGCGGCGATCGCGAGCTGCTGACGGGCGGTGGGATCGAACTGAGCGTGCACCATGAGAGGGCTTTTCCTTTCGGGAGGGGCCGTTCACCGGGGGAGTGGACGGCGGATGTGAGAACGGCGGATGAGGGGACGGCGGAGGAGGGGACCGCCGAGGGGGAGGAGGTTCAGACCGGGTGTGGCTCCGGCCGGGCCCCGAGGTGGGCGCCGTCGCTGAGGTCTTCGACCGCCCCGGTGGCGATGTCGAAGACCCAGCCGTGCAGCCGGACCGCGTCACCGGCCAGGGCCCGGGCCACGGAGGGATGGGTGGCGAGGTTCGCCAGCTGCGCCGCGACGTTCGCCCGTACCAGCGCGGCCACCCGGTCCTGCCCGGCGGGGCGGTCGGCGGCGGCGGTGCGGGCCTGCGCCGCACCGGCATGCCGTAGCCAGTCGGCGACCGCCGGTGCGTCCCTCAGGTCATGGCCTTCGGCGAGGGCGGTCATGGCCCCGCAGCCGGAGTGCCCGCAGACGACGATGTCCGCCACGCCCAGCACGGCGACCGCGTACTCGATGCTCGCCGCGATCCCGTCGGTGCCCGGCGCGTAGGCCGGGACCAGGTTGCCGGCCGTGCGGATGACGAACAGCTCGCCGGGTTCCGTCTGCGTGACCAGCTCAGGCACGACGCGGGCATCGGAGCAGCCGATGAACAGCGTGCCCGGCTGATGGCTGGTGGCCAGCCGGGCGAAGAGACCGGCCTTGGCGGGGAGCACCTCCCGCTGGAAGCGCGCGATGCCCTCGGTGAGATGACGCGGGTGGCCACCGAGGTGGTCCGCGTGGTGCGTACGACCGGACCGCCCTGGCTGACCGGACGGGTATGCGGCGTCGGAAGGTCGCACTTGCTGTCTCCCTTCTCTCTCAGGATCGTCTTTCTGCGACGACATTCACCCTGCTCGACCAGCACCTATAGCGTCCAATACCTGCTACCGATCACATCTATCGCTGACATCTATACTTGTCCCCATGAAGCCGGAGCTGCGTCATCTGCGGTACCTGCTCGCCGTGGCCGAGCACGCCAACTTCACCCGCGCCGCCGAAGAGCTGCACATCTCCCAGCCCACGCTCTCCCAGCAGATCAAGCAGCTGGAGAAGGCCCTCGGCGTCCAGTTGCTGGACCGCACCGGCCGCACGGTGCGGCTGACCGATGCCGGCGAGACCTACGTCCACCACGCCCGGCGCGCCCTGCAGGACCTGGCGGCGGGCGAACGGGCCGTCCTGGACGTGCAGGACCTCTCCCGCGGTCACCTCCGGCTCGCGGTGACGCCCACCTTCACCGCTTATCTCACCGGCCCGCTGGTGGCCGACTTCTACGCCCGGCACCCCGGCATCAGCCTGGAGGTGCGGGAAATGACCCAGGACCGCATCGAAGCCGAACTCCTCGACGACCGCCTCGACCTCGGCATCGCCTTCGCCGGCTCCCATCTGCCCGGCGTCCGGGCCACCGCGCTCTTCACCGAGACCCTCAGCCTCGTCGTCGGGCCCCGGCACCCGGACCTGGGCACCCCCGGCCCCCAACCGGTCAGCGCCCTCGACGACCGCCAACTCGCCCTGCTCAGCGGCGATTTCGCCACCCGACGGCACATCGACGCCTACCTCGCCCGGCACGGGGCACGCCCCCGGATCGCGGTGGAGGCGAACTCCCTCCTCGCCCTCACCGAGATCGTCCGGCGCAGCCCGCTCGTTACCGTCCTGCCCGATGCCCTCACCCGCGGCCACCCGCACCTGGCACCCATCGCGCTCGCCCCGGCGCTGCCCGCCCGTACCGTCACCCTGCTCCGCCGCGAGACGACGTACCAGAGCGCGGCCGCCCGCGCCTTCACCCGCCTGACCACCCGCTGGGCCCGCGCCCAGGGCTTCCCCGAGGCCTGAGGACGGGAATTGCACCCGCCGGGCTTGAAACTGCCGTAGCGGCAGCTTCTACCGTTCTGGCCAGGGCCGGAAGGACCGGCCCGGTGAAGCACTCGTGAGGGGGCGGCGATGGCCTGGCCGACCGCGGAGGTGGCACGGATGTCGGGCGTGACGGCCCGGACGCTGCGGCACTACGACGAGGTCGGCCTGCTGCCGCCGGCCCGGATCGGCGCGAACGGCCACCGTTACTACGAGGAGCGCCAGCTGCTGCGGCTGCAGCAGATCCTGGTACTGCGGGCGCTGGGCCTGGGGCTGACCGAGATCGGCCGGATCCTGGCCGCGCAGGTCGACGAACTCCAGGCGCTGCGCGGTCATCACCGCCGGCTGCTCGCCGAGCGCGACCGGCTCGACGCCCTGGCCGGCACCGTCGCCCGCACGCTCACCGAACTGGAGCAGTCCAGAAAGGACGGCAGCCCCATGGCCGGCATCAACCGACCGGAGAACCTCTTCGAGGGCGTCCGGCCCGACCAGTACGGGGCGAACCTGCGGGAGTTCCCGGAGCTGGCCGTGGAGGTCGAGCGGCACGCGTCGACGATGACCGAGGCCGAGATCGACGCCGGGCACCGGGCGCGTACGGCCCAGATGATCCGGCTGGCCGAGCTGATGGCCGCCGGTGAGCCCGTCGAATCCGACGCGGTCCAGGCGCACATCGACGCCCAGTACCGGACGCTGGCCGGGATCCGGGAGGTCCCGTCCGAGGAGCACCGGTCCATCGGACGTGCCTGTGTGGAGAACGAGCAGTGGCGCGCCGCATACGAGTCGATCGCGCCGGGCCTGGCCGCGTACCAGCGCGACGCCATCGAGGTGTACGCCAGCCGGCAGAACTGAGCCGGAGGGGCCGTCGTGGTGAGGGCCCGCACCTACGGCGGCGGCGCTGACCGGCCCGTCGGGACTACCACAAGTCACCCATCTCCGCCCCCGATTTCGCCCCAGATCGAAGAGATGGTGCGACCGCGGCATCTGGTGAAAAATCCTGTTGCGACCGCCCTACGACACCTCGCGCCGCATACCGCCGGGTTGCTGTGCAGCGGTCACGCAGACCAGACCACCAGGGGGAAAACCATGCGAAAGATCACCAAGGCCGCCGCGCTGGCGTGCGCCGTCGGTGCGCTGGCCACGGTCGGTGCGACCGGCGCCCACGCCGCCCAGGCCGCGGGCAGCCTGCACGGCTGCCCGTCCGGGGCCGTCTGCGTCTACCCGCAGAACGCCGGGTGGAACGGCGACCGCCCGTCCCTCGCCTTCTACAGCTACGGGCCCCACAACCTCAGCAACCAGGTGGGGCAGCACTACGTCCTGAACAACCAGACCGGCGGCGCGACGGCCCGCACCTGCACCGGCTACAACGGTACCGGCGACTGCCAGGGTTACCTCTGGGCCGGCTACTACATCGACAAGGACCTGACGCCGATCAACTCGATCCTCCTCGTCCGTCCGTAAGGCGGTAACTGCCTTACGTTGCACGTGAGTTGCCTGGGACGGACCTCTGACGGAGAGATCCGGCTCAGGCATCCGCGCGGCACGGCACGGCGTCGCAGCCGCTCCCGGTGCCCTCTTGCGGCGGATCGCCGGAATGTAGTCCGCTGCCCCTCATGGGAAAGCGACCCCTCATGAGAAGCCGGAGCATGGTCACGCTGCTCGTCGCCCTGGGTGCCGGAGCCCTCGTCATCCCAGGGGCGTCGCAGCCACGTGCCGAAGCCGTTACCGCCGCGCTCAGCGCCAACTTCGCACAGCAGCAAGGCAATTCACGCGCCACGTCAGGACTCGATCATCTCGACACCGTGACCATCCCGGAGTTACAGGCGCGGATGGCGCACGGTTCGCTGACCGCGTCCGCGCTGACCCGGGCCTATCTGCGGCGGATCGCGACCATCGACCCCGTGACCCACGCGGTGCTGCGCACCGACCCGACGGCCCTGCGCCAGGCGGCCGCCAGTGACGCCAGGCACCGGCACGGCACCACCCGCGGCCCGCTCGACGGCATTCCCGTCCTGCTCAAGGACAACGTGGACACCCACGACATGCCGACCACGGCCGGCTCGCTCGCGCTCGCCGGGACCCCACCGGACCGCGACGCCGCCCTGGTGACCCGGCTGCGGGACGCGGGGGCGGTGATCCTCGGCAAGACCAACCTCTCCGAGTGGGCGAACTTCCGCGCGGAGAAGCCGACATCAGGGTGGTCCGCAGTGGGCGGGCAGACCCACAACCCGTACGTCCTGGACCGGAATCCCTGCGGGTCGTCCGCCGGTTCGGCCGCCGCGCTCGCCGCGTCGTTGTCGCAGGTGGCGATCGGCACCGAAACCGACGGCTCGATCGTCTGCCCCGCCGGGATGAACGGGGTGGTCGGCCACAAACCCACCCTCGGGCTGGTCAGCCGGTCCGGCGTGGTGCCGATCTCCGCCGAACAGGACACCGCCGGCCCCATGGCGCGCAATGTCACCGACGTCGCGCTCACCCTCGCGGTGCTCAGCGGCGACAACAGCATCCACCCCAGTACGCCCGGCGGCCCCGGCGACCCCATCGGCACCAGCGGCCCCGGCGGTCTGCGCGGAAAGCGGATCGGTCTGTGGCGGCTGCCCTCGCTCGGTCCGAAGGTCGACGCCCTGATGACCCGTACGGCACAGCGGCTGCGCTCCGCGGGAGCCGAGGTCGTCGAGGTGACGCCGCCGTACCAGGACCGGCTCGCCGAGCTCGAATTCCCGGCGCTGTTCAGCGAATTCCACCGGGACATCGACGCCTACCTCGCCACCCGCCACGGGCCGCGGAACCTCGCCGGGCTCATCGCGTTCGACCGCGCCCACCCGGCCGAACGGACCTGCTTCGCCGGTCAGGAACTGTTCGAGCGGGCGCTCGCCGCGCCGCCCACCACCGACCCCGCCTACCGGGCGAAAGCCGCCGAGTTGCGGAACCTGTCCCGGCGCTCCCTCGACGAGACGATCGCCGCCCACCGGCTGGACGCCATCGCCGCGCCGACCAACCCGCCGGCCTGGACGACCGATTGCGCGCGGGGCGACAACGACGTGATCCCGTCCTCCACGCCCGCGGCCGTGGCCGGCTACCCGTCCCTGTCGGTGCCCGCCGGGTTCGTCGACGAGCTGCCGGTCGGCCTGCTTCTGATGGCCGGTGGCCACCGGGACGCCGCGCTGCTGTCGTTGGGGGCCGCGGTGGAGCACCGTCTGCACGCCTGGCGAGCGCCGCGCTACCTGCCGTCGGTGAGCCCGGAGAGCTCCCGGGGCTGAGCGGACCGAGGGCGCCGCTCCGGTGTGGCCGGGGCACGACGGTGATGCCACCACGGCACGAGCTGGACCACGCCGAACGCCACCTCGACGACGAAGAACGGCCACAGCACCCGCGGGGCCCCGTGGGCCAGCGCGTACGCCTGCCAGGAAGCGAACAGCGTGCGCGCGGCGGCGTCGAACAGCCCGTGCACCGGCAGCGGCCGCACGACGCGCAGCAGCGCCCAGACGACCACCACCGAGCCCATCAGGTTCGCGTACAGGGTCTGCAGGGGTTCGCGGGCCGGCATGGCGCCCAGCCCGAGCGCGCCGCCCCACGACGACAGCGCGCCGTGCACCAGCGCGTATGTCCACGGGGTCGCGAACCCCGCCGTGACGACGAGGTCGTACCAGGCACTGGTGCGCACCACGCGCAGATAGGACGGGCGGGACGGGGCGACAAGGCGTATCACGGCGCAGCTCCTGTTGTTGTCCTGGCCCGGTCTCAGGGCCCGGTCTCATGACGGATCTCATGACGCGATCTCATGCCGCGGTCTCACGACGGCGACGCCGCACGCTAAAGGGTGGAGTAGGGTCCAAGGTCAAGCCCACGACCTGACGGGGACTCATGCTCATCGGGGAACTCGCCGCGCAAGCGGGCATGACCAAGGACACCATCCGCTTCTACGAGAAGCTCGGGCTCGTCACCGGCCGTCGGCTGCCCAACGGCTATCGCGACTTCCCGCCCGAGACCGTGCCCTGGCTGCTCTACGTCCGCACCGCGCAGACGCTCGGCTTCTCCCTCGCGGAGATCGCCCGGCTCGGCGAGGAACTGCGCGACGCACCGGACTCCGCGACGGCCCTGTCCGAGCTGTTCGCGGAGAAGATCGCCCTCATCGATGCCCGGATGGCCGAACTCGCCGCGTTGCGCGCCGAACTCGACGCCCGCGTCGGGACCGGCTGCCCCCTCCGGGCGGGCCGGCCGGCGGACTGAGGGCCCACGACGGAATTCCATGGTCGACTCCGCGCCGCGGCTCCTATGATGGCCGGATCTGACCACTGACGGCCAACTGCCGCCCTGTCCGCGCCGCCCGGCCCACGCACCGCACGTCCGCCGGCGCAGGGATGAATGACTGCCGATCACCTACCGCACACCTTCCAGGTCGATCTCCGCGGCCTGGTGGACCTGCTCTCCCACCACCTCTACTCCAGCCCCAGGGTCTATCTGCGCGAACTGCTGCAGAACGCCGTGGACGCCATCACCGCGCGCCGCGCCGAACAGCCCGACGCGCCAGCCCGGGTGCGCCTGTACGTCGACGCACCAGGTGTGCTGCGTGTGGCGGACTCCGGGGTCGGGCTGACCGAGGCCGATGTGCACAATCTGCTGGCCACCATCGGGCGCAGCTCCAAACGCGACGGCCTGGAGTCGGCCCGGGCCGGCTTCCTCGGCCAGTTCGGCATCGGGCTGCTGGCGTGTTTCGTCGTCGCGGAGGAGATCCGCGTGGTCAGCCGGTCGGCGCGGGACGCCGCCGCCCCACCCGTGGAGTGGACGGCCCGGGACGACGGTTCGTACACGGTGCGCACACTGCCCGACGGCGCGCGTCCGGAGCCCGGCACCACCGTGCACCTCACCGCCCGGCCCGGCGCCGCCGAATGGCTCACCGAGGCACGGGTCGCCGCACTGGCACGGGACTTCGGATCGCTGCTGCCCTATGACGTACGGGTCGGGGACGAGCCGGTCACCGATCGCCCGGCCGTCTGGGAGCGCCCCCACCCCGGCGCGGCCGCGCGGCGCGCCGCCCTCGCCCGCCACTGTCACCAGCAGTTCGGCTTCACGCCGCTCGACGCCATCGACCTCGACCTGCCGGTCGCAGGGGTACGCGGTGTCGCCTACGTCCTGCCCTCCGCCGTCAGCCCCGCGCAGCGGGCCGGGCACCGGGTCCACCTCAAGGGCATGCTGCTCACCGAACGGGCCGACGAGCTGCTGCCCGACTGGGCGTTCTTCGTCCGCTGCGTCATCGACACCGACAGCCTGCGCCCCACCGCCTCCCGCGAGAGCCTCTACGCCGACGAGACCCTCGCGGCGGTCCGCGACGCGCTCGGCGCGACGATCAAGGAATGGTTCACCGGTCTCGCCGGCGGGGACCCCGAGCGGCTCGCACACTTCCTCTCCGTGCACCACCTGGGCGTGAAGTCGCTGGCCCGGCACGACCGGGAGGTGCTGACCACCATGCTGCCGTGGCTGCCGTTCGAGACCACGGACGGGCAGCTGCCCCTGGAGGAGTTCGCCCGCCGGCACCCCGTGGTGCACTTCACCCGGACCGTCGAGGAGTACCGGCAGGTCGCCGCCATCGCCGCCGCCCAGGGCATCGGCGTCGTCAACGGCGGCTACACGTACGACACCGAGCTCATCGAGCTGCTGCCGACGGTTCGGCCCGGCACGCATGTCGCCGAGCTCGACGCCGACACCGTCGCCGCCCACCTCGACCCGGTCGACCCCGCCGAAGAACTGGCGGTGTCGGGATTCCTCGGTGCCGCCCGCGGCAAGCTCGACCCGCTCGGTGTCGACGTGGTGCTGCGCACCTTCCACCCGGTGTCCGTCCCCGCGCTCCACCTCGACGACCGCTCGGCCCGGCAGGAACGCGCCCGGGCCGAGGAGGAGGCGCAGGCGGACGACCTCTGGGCCGGCATCCTCGGCAGCCTGCGCGGCAGCGCACCGCGCGCCCGGCTCGTCCTCAACCACCACAACCCGCTGGTCCGCGGCATCGCCCGGATCGCCGACCGGGAACTCGCCGGCACCGCCGCCGAGGCACTGTACGGCCAGGCCCTGCTGATGGCCCAACGCCCGCTCCGTCCCGCC
The DNA here is from genome assembly GCF_043202395.1 of Streptomyces sp. NPDC048197. Taxonomy (NCBI): domain Bacteria; kingdom Bacillati; phylum Actinomycetota; class Actinomycetes; order Kitasatosporales; family Streptomycetaceae; genus Streptomyces; species Streptomyces sp. NPDC048197. The sequence continues at coordinate 91,317 of NZ_JBIDAJ010000024.1, read as the reverse complement.
GACTCGGCGCTGCTCAACCGGTCGTTCCTGGAGCTGCTGCGCCGGGCCACGCACTCCGACGGCCCGGGGGAGGCCCGATGAACGACGTCCGCAGGCTCCGCGAGATCGCGGAGATCCGCCGGGGGCTGGCGGACAACCTGGAGGCCCCCAACGGCCCGGCCCGCAACGGCCGGGCCGAGGAACTCGTGGACCGGTCCGAGCGGACCGGCGACCGGCGACTGCTCCTCGACGCGATCTTCGGGCTGATCAGCGGCTACCAGTTCAGCGCGGAGAGCGAGAAGATGTTCGTGCCGTTCTCCCGGCTGCTGCGCATGTGGGACGAGGATCCCGGAGACTTCGACGGCTACGCCGTCCACCGCCTCCACTGGCGCTTCAAGTGGGTCAGCAGCGGCATGATCGACCACCCCGGCATTCCGCCGGCCGCCATCCGCCGCTGGCTCACGGAGATGAGCCACCGCTACCGCACGGCCGGGTACTCGCTGCGTGCGGTCCGTGCCGCCGAGTTCCGCCTCGCCGAGCACCTGGGCGACGATGCCCTCGCCGGCCGGCTGCTGGCGGAGTGGATCGCCGCCGACCGCGACGAGATGAGCGACTGCCACGCCTGCGAACGCAACGCGCAGGGTGCCTGGTACGCCGACCACGGTGACGACGCACGTGCCCTCGCCCTCTGGGCGCCCGTGCTGAACGGCGAACTCAGCTGCCGCGAGGAACCGCACCGCGTCCTCTCCCGGTCCCTGCTGTCCCTGGTGCGCCTCGGACGGTACGACGAGGCCCGCCACCACCATCTGCGCGGCTACCGCATGGCCCGCGGCAACGAGAGCCTCCTGCCGACCATCGGCCGCCACATCGAATTCTGCGCTCTGACCGGCAACGAGGCCCGCGGCCTGGAGATCCTGGCCGAGCACACGGCACATCTCGGCAGTGACGGGGACCTGCTCGACCGGCTGGACCTGCTCGCCCCGACGACCCTGCTGCTACGGAGGCTGGTGGCACTGGGCCACGGCGACCGGCCCGTGCCCGCACCGGGCGGCACCAGCTCCACCACCGCCCACCTCCTGGCGCGTACCGAGGCCGCGGCCGGCGGCCTGGCCAGGCGCTTCGACGAACGTAACGGCACCGATGCGGTCAGCAGCCGGATGGCCCGGCGGATGGCCGGCACACCGCTCACCGACCGGCTGCCCCTCGGTGTCCGCGCCGCCCGGCTCGTGCCGCCCACCACCGCCCGCCCGGAGGCCGCTGCTCCGGAGCCCGCCCCCGTGCCCGCCCCGGCGGAGGCGGCAGCGGCAGCCCAAGTCGCCGACGACGTCGACGCGTTGCTGGCCGAGGCCCGCCGCCTGACCCGGGCCCAGCACCCCGATGCCCACGCCGCCTGGCGTGCCGTCGCCGGCGCCGCGGAACGCACCGGCACCGAACTGGACGCGCGCGCCCGCGCCGAGGCGACGGACCACCTGGCCAGGGACGCCTTCGACGACCCGGACACCGCGATACCCCTGTTCCGCACGGCCGCCGAGCGGTTCGAGGCCGCCGGTGACCCCGGCGAGGCCGCCCTCTGCCGGGTGCGCGCCGCCTCGTGCGCCGCCGTCTCCGGCCGTCCGGAGGAGGGCCTCGCGGAACTCGACGCGGCCTGCGGCGATCTGGGTGCGCTGCATGCCGAACGCAGGGCCACCGCCCACCAGTTGGTCGTGGCGCGCAACACCGCCGCCCGTACCCGTCTGGGTGTGCTCCACGCGGCGCCGGACCCGGCGGCGTCCGCGGCAGCCCTGGAGGGCGAGCTGTGCGCGGTGCTCGCCCTCGCCGAACAGCACCGCGGCGAGGAGCGGATGCCGACCGGTCTCGCCGACGCCACCTGTCTGCTGGGCAGCGTGGTCGAGGAACGCGGCGACGCACCGCGGGCGGTCGAGCTGTTCGGCCGGGCGGCGGAGCTGTTCCACGAGGCGGGCGTGCCCTGGTACGCCGCCGAGGCCGAGGCCCAGCTGGCCGAGCTGTCCTTCCAGGAGGGAGATCCGCGGACCGCCGAGAGGTCCGCCCGGGCCGCCCTCGAACACGGCGGTGAACTGCTCAACCCCGTAGGCTCCGCCCGCCTCCGTCTCGTCCTCGCCGAGGCGCTGGCCGCCCTCGGTGGCAACGATGCCGAGGTGGCCGCCCATGCGCTCGACGCCACACACCGGGCGGACGAGGCCGCCGACAGCGCCGGGCTCGGTGCCTGGGCGCGGTTGGTGCTCGGCGGTGCCCTCCGCCGCCTCCGGCGCTTCGACGAGGCGGCATCCGTGCTGGAGAGCGCCCTGCCCGACCTCCAGGAGCACCACACCGAAGGCCGGATCGTCCAGGCCCGCCGGTGGCTGGGCCAATGCCTCGACGCGCTCGGCGACGCGCGGGAGGCGAGCGAACAGTTCCTGCTCGCCGCCGACATCGCCAAGGGCTGGGACGCCCAGCGCGACCATGCCGTGCTCGCCCATCTCGCCGGTGACGCCCTCCACCGCGCCGGGTTGCACGAACAGGCCGCCGCCTACGCCCGTGCCGAGGAGCTCTGGCGCGCCCTCGGCCAGCCGCACAGCGCGGCCCGCGCCGTGCGGGCCCGCGCATGGCTCGCCCTGCGGGACGCGGAGAGCGGCCCGCAGGGCGCCCTGGTCCTGATGGCCACGGCCGAGCAGCTGCTCACCGGGGCCCTCGCCGCGACGGCGGACGACGAGCGGCGCAACCGGCTGCGGTCCGAACTCGCCGGCACCCACCGCCAGACCGCCGAACTGCTGCTCCGTGTCCGCGGGTCCGGGCCCGGGTCCGCCGCCGACGACGCCGCCGCCGACGACGCCGCCGACCACGACAAGAACAGCGACGGCACCGTACAGCGCGCCCGCGAAGCGGCCCTCGGCCATCTGGAGAAGGCCATCGCGCTCTACGCCGCCCTCGGCCAGGGCGGCCGGCACGACCACAACTCCGCCCAGTTGACGGCCGGTTGGCTGGAGGCTGGCCTCGGCCGCCGCTCCGCCGCCGGCGCCCGTGCCCGTACCGTCCTGGACGATTACGACCACGACCACGACCATGACCACGGCGACGTGGGCGGGGCGGCGGACGGCGAGCGGGAGACCGTGCAGCGGCACCGGGCGGACGCCCGGGCCCTGCTCGACCGCGTCGGGTAGGCCGCCGTTGCGGGCTACTTCGCCTTCTGCGCCTGCGCCACGATCTTCTTGGTCAGGTCGAGTCCGGCGGCGCCCTGGTCGTGGGACTGGACGTTGTAGAAGGTGGTGACCACGACGTTGGCGACCCGGGACGCCACCAGCGTGGTGCCGCCCTCCCACTCGGGGGCGGTGAGGACGGCCTTGAGCGTCTGGTCGCCCACCTTCGGAACGGTGGTGGTCTTGACCGTCACCGCGGCGGTGGTGCCGTTGGACTTGTCGGTGAAGTGCGCACAGTGCCGCAGCACCTGGCCCAGGCGCAGCATGACCGTCTGCGCGTCCTTGCCCCGGAAACTGTCGACCTCCTGATTGAACTCCTCCTGGGAGGCGTTCTCGAAGTCGCCCTGGGCGAAGGCGGCACTTTCCAGGCCGGCGGTCTGGATCCAGGCGCTCGCCTCCAGCTTCGGGCAGGCGCCGGCCAGGTCGAGGGGCGCCTTCGACGAGGCGGGCGCGAAGGCGGTCCCCGAGTCACGGGTGGCGTGCGGGTCGGCCTTGTAGCCCTTGGGCAGTTCGCCGACCGGAAGCAGCAGGGCCTTCAGCCGGGTGCCGTTGAGCAGGCCCGCGTCCGGTCCGCCGGCAGTGTCCGAGGACCCCTTGTGGCCTGCGGACGCGTCGGACGACGGGTGGTCGGAGCCACCGGGGGAACAGGCGGCGAGGGCGAGCGGCAGCACGGCGGTCGCGGCGACCGCCGTCAAGGCACGACGAAGCTTCATGAAGCCTTCTTCTGGATCAAGAAAGGAAGTGAGGAAAGCACGACGAGCCGTCGCGGTATGGGGGTGCGCGGTGCGGCAGGCGCTGATCGTAAGGCTGAGCGGTCATGGCGCCCAGTGATCTGCCGTGGGCCGGCCGTCGGTGACCGGGTAACCGGAGGGGAAAATTCCGTTAAACCGGGCAGTTGCCCTTGAATTCCGAGAATTTCCTATGGTGAATGTCACGCCGCGGCGGTTCTCGTCAGCGTCGGCGGGGGCGACGGTGCGCGGCGCGCAACGCACTCCGTGTTACATGTATCCATATGTGGCTGAAAAACGGTCAAATCTGGCTCCGTCGCGTGCGCACCGCGTTCGCCCGACGAGCCGAGGACCCACGCCACGGAACGGGCGGCCGGTCCAGCGTCGCCGCCCAGGTCTTCGTCCTGATGTCGGCCATCGTGATCGTGCTGATCGCGGCCGCGGGTGCGGTGCAGGTGGTGCAGGCCCGGCGCGAGAGCGAGCAGACCGCCGGCGCCCGGTCCCTCGGGGTGGCGGTGGCGTTCGCCCATGCGCCCGGTACGGCAGCGGCGTTGCGCTCTCCGGACCCCACGGCCGTGCTGCAGCCCCGCACCCAGGCCACCCGGCGCGAGTCCGGGGTCGACTTCGTCGCCGTGCTCAGCCCCACCGGCATCCGCTACACCGACCCCGTCCCGGCGCTGATCGGCCACCCGGCCTCGGGTGACTGGGCACGGGCGCTGCACGGGGAGTCGTTCACCGAGAAGTTCACCGGCGCACCCCGCGACGCGATCCGCGCCGTGGTCCCGGTGACCGACGCCCGCGGTGTCGTGGTGGGGGTGGTCACCGCGGGCGTGCAGATCACCACCGTGTCCGAAGCGGTGAACCGCGAGCTGCCGCTGCTCGTGGGCGCGGTGGCCGCGGCGCTCGCGCTGGCCGTCGGCGGCGCGGCACTGGTGAGCCGGCGGCTGCGCCGGCAGACCCACGGCCTGGGGCCCGCCGAGGTGACGCGGATGTACGAGCACCACGACGCGGTGCTGCACGCCGTCCGGGAGGGGGTGCTCATCGTCGGCCCGGACCGGCGGCTGCTGTTGGTCAACGACGAGGCCCGGCGGCTGCTGGAACTGCCCCGGGGCGCCGAACAGGGCGACGTCCGCGAACTGGGCCTGGAGGCCGAGTTCGCCGGTCTGCTGGCCTCCTGCCGGGAGGCGACGGACGAGGTCCACCGGGTGCACGACCGGCTGCTCGCCGCCAGCTGCCGCCCGACCGGCCCGCACGGCGGCAGCGTGGTCACCCTGCGGGACACCACGGAGCTGCGGGCCGTCACCGGACGCGCCGAGGTCGCCCGGGAACGCCTCCAGCTGCTCTACGACGCCAGCCTGCTCATCGGGACCACACTGGACGTGACGCACACCGCCGAGGAGCTGACGCGGGTGGCGACCCCGCGCTTCGCCGACGCCGTGACGGTCGACGTGCCGGAGTGGGTGCTGCGCGGTGAGGAACCCGGTGTGAAGGCGCCGGGGGAGATGCGGCGCGCGGCAGTCGCCGGGGCGCCCGAGGTCGCCGCGGTGCCGGCGGAGACCGTGGCCTTCGTCAGACCCGAGACCGATCCCCAGGTGCTGCTGGTGCCCGACCTGGAGGTCGCGAGCGGCTGGCGGTCACGCGGACCGGAGCTGGCCCGGACCCTCCTCCGCAGCGGATTCCGCTCCCTGATCACCGCCTCCCTGCGCACCGGGGACGCGGAACTCGGTGTGGTCCACTTCTGGCGCACCGGCGGGCGCGCCCCCTTCGAGGGCGATGACCGCTCGGCGGCGACGGAGCTGGTGGCCCGCGCCGCCCTCTGCATCGACAACGCCCGCCGCTACACGCGCGAGCACGCCACGGCCGTGGCCCTCCAGCGCAGCCTGCTCCCGCGCGATCTGCCGAGCCAGGACGCGGTCCAGGTCGCCCACCGCTACCTGCCGGCCCGGGCCGGCGTCGGCGGCGACTGGTTCGACGTCATCCCGCTGGCCGGGGAGCGGGTCGCCCTGGTGGTCGGCGACGTGGTGGGGCACGGGCTGCACGCCGCCGCCACCATGGGCCGGCTGCGCACCGCGATCCACAACTTCGCCGGCCTCGACATGCCGCCCGACGAACTGCTCAGCCACCTCGACGAACTCGTCGACCGGATCGACCGCGACGAAACCGCCGACAGCGAGGCGGCCACCGTCACCGGAGCCACGGTCCTGTACGCGATCTATGACTCGGTCTCCGGGCAGTGCACCATGGCCCGGGCCGGCCATCCACCGCCGGCGCTGATCTTTCCCGACGGCACGGTCACCATCCCGGACGTCCCCGCGGGCCCGCCCCTCGGCCTGACCCAACTCCCCTTCGAGAGCAGCGAACACCACCTGCCCGAAGGCACCCGGATCGTCCTCTACACCGACGGCCTGATCCGCAGCCGCGACCGCTCCCTCGACACCGGTCTGACCCTGCTGCGCCGCGCCCTGACCGGCGCCGGGGACCGCAACGTCGACCAGATCTGCGAGGACGCCTGCCACACCCTGCTGCCCGCCGAGCAGGAGGACGACATCGTGCTCCTCGTAGCCCGCACCCGGCGCCTCCCGGCCGCCCAGGTCGCCCACTGGGACGTGCCGCACGAGCCGTCCGCCGTCGCGCCCGTCCGCACCGCCGTCAGCGAGAAACTCGCCGAATGGGGCCTCGCGGAGACCGCCTTCACCACCGAACTCATCCTCAGCGAACTCGTCACCAACGCCATCCGGTACGGCACCCCGCCGGTCGCCGTCCGCCTCCTCCGCGACCGCACGCTGACCTGCGAGGTCTTTGACGGCAGCAGCACCGCCCCGCACCTGCGCTACGCCGCCACCACGGACGAGGGCGGCCGCGGCCTGTACCTGGTCGCCCATCTCGCCGACCGCTGGGGCACCCGCTACACCCCCGAAGGAAAGATCATCTGGACCGAGCAGCACGTCAGGTGAGGAGCCGGACGGCGGGGCCGGGGCGGGCTGCCGAGGGGACGTCAGGGTGAGCCGGGTCTCAACCTGACGTCCCCTCTTGTTTATGCAACGAGTTGCATAGAAGGATCGGGGCATGGCGCTCGAACACGCGATCCTCGTCTCGCTGCTGGAGCGGCCGGGCTCCGGCTATGAGCTGTCCCGGCGCTTCGAGCGGTCCATCGGCTACTTCTGGACCGCCACCCACCAGCAGATCTACCGCGTGCTCAAGCGCATGGAGAGCGACGGCTGGATCGACGTCCGCGAGGTGCCGCAGCAGGCCCGGCCGGACAAGAAGGAATACTCCGTCGCCGCCCGCGGCCGGACCGCCCTCTCCGAGTGGCTCCATGAGCCGATCGAACCGGAAAGCGTCCGGCACGACCTCGCGGTGAAGATCCGCGGCGCCGCCTTCGACGATCCGTCCGCGCTGATCCGCGAGGTCGAACGGCACCACCGGGCACACACCGACCGGCTCGCGCACTACCTCGCGGGCGAGCACCGGGACTTCACCGGCCCCGACGCCCCCACGGCACCCGACGCCGGACAGCAGCTCCAGCACGTGGTGCTGCGCGGCGGCATCGCCTACGAGCGGATGACGCTGGACTGGCTCGACGACGTCCTCGCCACCCTCCGCCGGCTCGGCGCGACACCACCGTCCGCCGACCCGGCCCCGTAAGCACACCCCTCCACCACCGACCCCCGGAAGGCGAACCCTCCATGGCCGACCAGCTGCTGTTCAACCCGCGCACCTACGACCCGGCGCACTTCGACCCCGAGACCCGCAGGCTGCTGCGCGCCACCGTCGACTGGTTCGAGAGCCGGGGCAAGCGCAAGCTGATCGAGGACTACCGCTCCCGTGCCTGGCTGGCGGACTTCCTCGCGTTCTCCGCCCGGGAAGGACTGTTCGCGACCTTCCTCACCCCGGCCGCGGCCGCCGGCGACGAACCGGGGGCCAAGCGCTGGGACACCGCCCGGATCGCCGCGCTCAACGAGATCTTCGGCTTCTACGGGCTCGACTACTGGTACGCCTGGCAGGTCACCATCCTCGGCCTCGGCCCGGTCTGGCAGAGCGACAACGCCACCGTCCGCGCCCGCGCGGCCGAACTCCTCGACCAGGGCGAGGTGTTCGCGTTCGGCCTGTCCGAGAAGGCGCACGGCGCCGACATCTACTCCACCGACATGCTGCTGGAGCCCGACGGCGCCGGCGGCTTCCGCGCCACCGGTTCCAAGTACTACATAGGCAACGGCAACGCCGCCGGCCTGGTCTCCGTCTTCGGCCGCCGCACCGACATCGAGGGCCCGGACGGCTATGTTTTCTTCGCCGCCGACAGCCGCCACGAGGCGTACCACCTGGTGAAGAACGTCGTGGACTCCTCCAAGTACGTCAGTGAGTTCCGCCTGGAGGACTACCCGGTCGCGGCGGAGGACGTCCTGCACACCGGCCGCGCCGCCTTCGACGCCGCCCTCAACACCGTCAACGTAGGCAAGTTCAACCTGTGCACCGGCGCCATCGGCATCTGCGAACACGCGATGTACGAGGCCGTCACCCACGCCCAGAACCGCATCCTCTACGGCCGCCCGGTCACCGCCTTCCCGCACGTGCGCCGCGAACTGACCGACGCCTACGTCCGGCTCGTCGGCATGAAGCTGTTCAGCGACCGGGCCGTCGACTACTTCCGGTCCGCCGGCCCCGACGACCGCCGCTACCTGCTCTTCAACCCCATGACGAAGATGAAGGTGACCACCGAGGGCGAGAAGGTCATCGACCTGATGTGGGACGTGATCGCCGCCAAGGGCTTCGAGAAGGACACCTACTTCACCCAGGCCGCCACCGAGATCCGCGGTCTGCCGAAGCTGGAGGGCACCGTCCACGTCAACCTGGCGCTGATCCTCAAGTTCATGGGCAACCACCTGCTCGCCCCGGCCGAGTACGAGCCCGTGCCCACCCGCCTCGACGCGGCCGACGACGAGTTCCTCTTCCGCCAGGGACCGGCTCGCGGCCTGGGCGCCGTCCGCTTCCACGACTGGCGCACCGCCTACGACGCCCACGCCCACCTTCCCAACGTCGCCCGCTTCCGCGAACAGGCCGACGCGCTCTGCGAGTTCGTCACCACCGCCGCCCCCGACGAGAAGCAGAGCCGCGACCTGGACCTCCTGCTCGCCATCGGCCAGCTCTTCGCCCTGGTCGTGCACGGCCAGCTGATCCTGGAGCAGGCCCAGCTCACCACCCTCGACGAGGACGTGCTGGACGAACTCTTCGCCGTCCTGGTCAGGGACTTCTCCGCACACGCCGTCGAGCTGCACGGCAAGGACTCCGCCACCGAGGCCCAGCAGACCTGGGCCCTGGGCGCGGTCCGCCGCCCGGCCGTCGACGACGGCCGCTCGGCACGCGTCTGGGAGCGGGTGGAGGCGCTGGCAGGGGCTTACGAGATGGCGCCGTAACGCCAACTCGCCTGCCTCACAGCACATGTGATGGCGCATCAGGTCCGGCCGGCGTTCGGGAACGCCGGCCGGCCCGCCGTGCCGGCCTGCTCGCACCCGACGACTATTCGGCCCATTCCGCCCAGGTCAGCGCGTACTCGACGTCGCCGTGCTCGGAGCCGGGGATGGCTTCGGGCCAGTCGCCGAAGTCGGTGCGGACGTAGCGCAGGCCGGCCTTCTCCATCACGCGTCGTGAGGCGGCATTGACGGCCATGGTATGCGCGGTCACCCGCTGGACACCGAGTTCGGTGAATCCCTTACGGACCAAGGCCCGGGCGCCCTCGGTGGCGTAGCCGTGGCCCCAGGCAGCCCGGCGCAGGCGATAGCCGAGCTCGACCACGGCCGGGCTGTCCTCCTCGACGGGACGGAAGTGGAACCAGCCGAGGAACGCCTGGGTGTCCTTGGCCTCGGCGGCCCAGTAACCCACGGTTCCGGTCGCGGCGAAGGTGCGCATCAGGCGCGGCAGGCGCTCGGTGCGGATCGTCTCGCGCGGCGTCGGCCGCCCGCCGTTGAGGTACCGCATCACCTCGGGGTCACCGTCCAGATCGGCCAGTCGGTCCACGTCCCCCGCGGTGAACGGCCGAAGCGCGATCCGCCCGGTCTCCAGAAAGATGCTCATACGGCTCCTCATACCACTGCTGATGCGGCTCCTACCCCCGAGTGGTGCGGCTCCTACCCCCGCGCACCCCGGCGTGCCGAGCTGGTGCGCAGGGCGTCCGGCCCACCCGTGCGATGACACTTCCCGCGCTCGTAGAGGTCCACTTGGCGGCCCCGGACGACGCTGGCCGAGCAGCGTACGAAGCGGGTCCGCAGCACCCGCTGCTTGGTGAGGTCGCGAACGGTGTCGGCCCGGAGCGGCCCGGGGTCGGTGACGAGCACTATCCGCCGGGCGCCCAGCATGGCGCGCTCTATGTCGCGTGGTTCGGCCTCTATGCCCTTGAGCGTGCCTGATGCCACCGGCCCCTGGGCCAGGGCCAGATCGCGCAGGCCGGTGAACTCATGGGGCGACACGAGAGCGGTGTCGCGGCGCGCGGCGGGGATGTAGAGGACGCCGTCGGCGGTGTCGCGCACGTCGCCGACCCTGGCTGCCGCGCTGAGTACGTCGTCGATGCGGCTCTCTTCGGTACGCAGGCGGAGCTCGAACGGGAGCAGCGCCAGGAGGGCCAGGGTGACGGCGACGGGGAGCAGCACCCGGGCGTCCGTCCTGAGGCGTCCGGCGATCGTGGCGATCAGCACACCGATGAGAAGCGCGAGCCCTACGTACGCGAACAGCACGTAGCGCGTCACATAGAGGGGTTTGACCAGGGAGATCAGCGCCAGTCCGACCTGCGGTACCGCGCAGAGCGGGAGCGCGACGACCGCGAGGTTCAGGCGCGTCAGCGGCGCCTGCGCGCGCGGGCGCGCCATCCCGCGGGCCTGCGGCAGGCGCGTGCAGAGGGCCGCGACCGCCACGGTGATCAGCACACCCAGTACGGTCGACCAGCCGAGCGGCTTGATCCACGAGACCTGGGAGGACTGGAGCCGGCTGGTCAGGATCACCGGCAGGGCCGCGGCAACGGCCCCGGAGGCGGCAAGTGCCCACCTCACAAGGCGGGTTCGGCCGGGCCGGAGGCACACCATGGTGACGCCGTGCGCGACCAGCGCGAACAGCGAGAACCAGTTGAGCCATGCGGCGATCAGCGTGGCGGCCGCGTACCCGGCCCACCGCCGACCGTCCGGCCGCTCAAGTGCGCTCACCAGCAACCACGTCGCGAGGACGACGAAGGCGAGCACGAGGGCGTACGACCGTCCCTCCTGGGCGTGCTCCTGAACCGCCGGAACGACCGCCAGTGCGAGCCCCGCGGCGGTCCCCGCCACGCCGGTGGAGAGCCGGGCGCCGACCAGCGCGGTCAGTCCGCATGCGGTGGCGGTGGCGAGCACCGAGGGCAACCGCAGGGTGACCAGACTGTCGCCGAAGAGGGCGAAGACTCCGTGCATCACCGCGTAGTACAGGCCGTGGACGACGTCGACCTGGCCGACCATGTGTCCTATCTCGGTCAGCGACCGATGTGCCGCTTGCCAGGTCGCTGCCTCATCCCGCCACATGCTGTGCTCGCGCGTGATGCCCCACAGTCCGAGAGCGAGCGCAAGGACGGCCGGAGCGGTGCAGATGGATATGCGGCCGTGCCGCACGGTGCCCCCCAAATACCTCAATGCGGAAAATACCGGAACGCCTGCTGGAGCGTGCGTTCCGCCAAAGCCGAAGGGGCGAGCCGTAATTGAGCCCGATGATCTCCCCGTCGTCCGGAATCTATGCGCAGTGGGCAGATTTCCTCGCCGCCATGTCACATCCAGGAACAGGTTCCGGCGAAGATCACATCGAGATTTGCCGAATTGGCGGTAAATGCCCTGCCTATCGGCTTCTGTGGGGCCCGGGTCGCCGTTGAAGGTCGGGGCGTCCCCGCGTTCCCGGGGGCGAGGGTCCGGTATCGACGGCACGAGGTAATAAAATCGAAAAAACTCGGGCAGGTCCGAGTGCTTCATTGCCCGAAGGGATCCGCATGACCACGCCCACTTCTTCCGACGGCTCCTCCTCCTCGGGCAGACCGTCGCCGGACCACGACCCGTGGGCTCCGCCTTCCTCCGCGGCGGGTGAGGCCGAAGTACCCCGCCTGCCGTACCCGGTGCCGACGGCGCAGCCGCGTAACGGCATGGGCATCACGGCTCTGGTGCTCGGCCTCGTCGGTATCGGCCTCGGCGTGTTCATCCTCTTGTTCTGGATTTCCTGGTTGCCGGCACTGCTGGCCGTGATCTTCGGCTCGATCGGCCTGAGCCATGTCCGCAAGGGCCTGGCCACGAACCGGGCCATGGCCGTCAGCGGTCTCGTCATGGGCATCGTCGGCCTGCTGATCGCCGCGGGCACCGGAGTCTTCATGGTCCTGACGGTCAAACACGCCGTCGACCACGCCCGGGCGAAGGTCAGGGAGGTCAAGAAGGAGGCCAAGGAGGAGAGGGAGGAGGCGGCAGCCGAGGAGAAGGCCCGGCATCTGCCCTTCGGGAAGTCATACACCTTCGGTGACGGGCTGAAAGTCACCGTGGCCAAGCCGACGCCGTTCACCCCGGACGCCTTCGCCAACGGTCACGCCAAGGGCAACAAGGCCGTTCAGGTCACGATCACGGTGGTCAACACCGGAAAGGAACGGGTCTCGATCGAGACCGGGCTGCCCGACGTCAACGACGCCGACGGAGCCTCGGCGCAGCTGGTGATCGACGGAAGCGGCCGGCAGAAGGTCCTCACCGGTTACCTCCTGCCCGGCCGGAAGGCCGTCGGCAAGTACGCCTTCTCGCTGCCGCCCACTGCCGCCGACCGGGCCGAGGTCGAGTTCAGCCCCGACGTGATGCGGTGGGACGACGCCTACTGGAGCGGCTCGACCCGCTGATCCGACTCCTGGCACGGCGTCATGAGGGGGTCCCCGCTCCGAGGGTGAGGGGCGGGGGTTTCCCCATGGGTAGGTAATGAACAAGACATGAGATTGTCATGTTCATTCAACGCGCGTAGCGCCCGGTTCCCCTCGTGCGGTTCCCTGAAGTGTCTCTCCAACCCCCCACACTTCTGGAGACCCCATGCGTCGTGCCGTTTTCGGCCTCTCTGCCGCCGCCGTCACCCTCGTCGGCCTGACCGCCGCACCGGCGCTGGCCGAACCGCCCGCCCCGCCCTCGACGGCCACCGCCCGCGCCGAACTCGCCGCCCTCACCGTCGCGCCCCCGCATTCCATGGACGGCTACGCCCGCGACAAATTCGACATATGGGCCAAGCAGCCCGACGGCTGCACCACCCGCCAGGACGTCCTCGCCCGCGACGGCAAGAACGTCGTCGACGAGTCCGGCAACTGCCAGCCGTCCAGCGGAAGTTGGTACTCGGCCTACGACGACACCACCGTCACCGACGTCGCCCAGGCCACCATCGACCACATGGTCCCGCTCGCCGAAGCCTGGCGCTCCGGCGCCGACTCCTGGAGCGCCGACCAGCGCAAGGCCTTCGGCAACGACCTCAAGGACCCCCAGCTCCTGATCGCCTCGGAGTCCTCCAACAGCTCCAAGAGCGACAGCGGACCGGCCGACTGGAAGCCCACCAACCACGCCTTCTGGTGCACCTACGCCAAGGACTACACCCACATCAAGTCCATCTGGAAGCTCACCACCACCGACAAGGAGAAGACCGCCCTGTCCTCCATGCTCGACAGCTGCACCAACTGACCGACGGCGGACGGGGGATGAGCACTCCGCCGCCTCTCGCTCCGCTCGGCACAGGCCCGTAACGCGGTGTCCGGCCGGCCCTCCCTCCGGCCGGACACCGCGGCCGGCTCAGAAGGCCCTGCGGCCGGAAAGCCCGACCTTTCAGGAGGACTGCACCGCGTCCGAGGGCGCAGGCGCGGACGTGGGGGCCCACACCCCCGCAGCGGTTCCGTTGCGCACGTGCTGCTCGTACGTGACGACCTTGGCGTGGATGACGTCCAGGCAGGCGTGCAGGTCCGCCATCTTCGCTTCCACCGCGCGCTCGTGCTCGCGCAGCAGCGCCAGCCGGTCCGGTTCATTGCCCGGACCGGAGCGGACGAGGTCCGCGAACTTCCTGATCGTGGCGATCGGCATGCCGGAGGCGCGCAGCCGGTCGCACAGCGCGAGCCAGTCCACGTCCGCCTGCACATAGACGCGCTGCCCACCGGCGGAGCGCGGGATCTCCCGCAGGAACAGCCCCTCGCGCTCGAAGAACCGCAGCGCATGCACGCTCATCCCGGTCAACTCGGCGACCCTGCCTATGGACATGCCGTTCGCGTGCTCACCCATCCTGCCCACCCCTCCATCCCGGTTCATCCCGGTACATCCCCTTCATCTGCTCCCTCGGCGAACCGTACCTTGACCTAGCGTGCACTCCAGCTTTTAGCGTCGTCCGCATGATCATGAAGCAGCAGAAGATCGGCACGGGATTCGGCGCGCACAGTACGGCCGACGAGGTCCTGGCCGGTATCGACCTGGCCGGCAGCACCGCGCTGGTCACCGGCGGATACTCCGGACTCGGCCTGGAAGCGACTCGCGCCCTGGCCCGCGCCGGGGCCCGCGTCATCGTCCCCGCCCGGCGGGCGGCCGTCGCCGAGGAAGCCCTGCAGGACGTCCCCGGGGCCGAGGTCCGCACGCTCGACCTGGCCGACCTGGAAAGCGTCCGGACCTTCTCCGACCGCTTCCTGCGGACCGGGCGCACCCTCGACATCCTCATCAACAACGCCGGAATCATGGCCTGTCCGGAGACCCGCATCGGGCCCGGCTGGGAAGCCCACTTCGCCGTCAACCACCTCGGGCACTTCGCGCTCGTCAACCGTCTCCGTCCCTGCCTCGCCCCCGGCGCCCGGGTGGTGGCCGTGGCCTCCTCGGGGCACTTCCTCTCCGGCATCCGCTGGGACGACCTCCACTTCCGGACCGGCTACGACCGCTGGCTCGCCTACGCGCAGTCCAAGACGGCCAACGCCCTCTTCGCCCACCACCTCGACCGCCTCGGCGCCGCGGGCGGACTGCACGCCTTCGCCGTGCACCCGGGCAGCATCCTGACTCCGCTGCAACGCCACGTCCCGCGCGAGGAGTGGCTCGCCCACGGCTGGGTCACCCCCGACGGACGGCCGGCCGACGGCTTCAAGACACCGCAACAGGGCGCGGCCACCGCGGTCTGGGCCGCGACCTCACCGCTGCTCGACGCGTACGGCGGTGCCTACTGCCAGGACTGCGACCTCGCGGACCCGGCCGAAACCGATGACATGCTCGTCGGCGGCGTCAAACCCTGGGCCACCGACCCCGAAGCCGCCGCCCGCCTCTGGGAACTCTCCAGCGCACTCACGGAGACGGACTTCTGAGCCGTCCGGGCGTCGCCGGCCGCCCGCGCCCCTGCCCGCGGCAACCGTCCGGCGGAAGGGACCGGCGGAGGTGACCGGCGCTCCCCTGCTCCCGCCGGACGCCGGCGGTGCTGGGCAACGCCGGCGGGACATGGCACCATCGCGCTCGTGACCAGCAGACCCACCACGGCCCAGTCCCTGCGCGATCTCGCGCTGCTGCGCCGCGTCCGCGACCGGATCGACCGGGAGTACGCCCAGCCGTTGAACGTCGAGGCGCTCGCCCGTGGCGTGAACATGTCGGCCGGGCACCTCAGCCGCCAGTTCCGGCTGGCGTACGGCGAGTCCCCGTACTCCTACCTGATGACGCGGCGCATCGAGCGCGCGATGGCCCTCCTGCGCCGTGGCGACCTCAGCGTCACCGAGGTCTGTTTCGCGGTCGGCTGCTCGTCACTGGGCACCTTCAGCACGCGCTTCACCGAGCTGGTCGGGATGCCGCCCAGTGCCTACCGGCGCCAGGCGGCGCTCGCCCCGGCGGAGCTGCCGCCGTGCCTGGCGAAGCAGGTGACCAGACCGATCAGGAATCGAGAAGCGCAGGTCACCGAGCGCCTCTAGCGTGGGAGCCATGGACATCACCATTCACACCAGCTTCCTCCCGCACGACGACCCGGACGCCTCCCTGGCCTTCTACCGCGACACCCTCGGCTTCGAGGTCCGCAACGACGTCGGGAACGGCAAGATGCGCTGGATCACGGTCGGCCCCGCCGGCCAGCCCGACACGTCGATCCTCCTGGCGCCGCCGGCCGCCGACCCCGGCGTCACCGACGACGAGCGCCGCACCATCACGGAGATGATGGCGAAGGGCACCTACGGCTGGATCCTGCTGGCCACCAAGGACCTCGACGGCACCTTCGAACGGGTGCAGGCCGGCGACGCCGAGGTCGTCCAGGAGCCGACCGAGCAGCCGTACGGCATCCGCGACTGCGCCTTCCGCGACCCCGCGGGCAACCTGATCCGCATCCAGGAGCTGCGCTGAGCCGGCCGGCGGGCGCAGCCATGACCACGGCGAGGGGGCGGGGCCGCGACGCCCCGCCCCCTCCGCCTGCCGAGTGAGCGCGTACTCACGGCGCCGGAACGGAACGCAGCCTCAGCCCGTGCCGGCGGAGCGCGCCGCCCAGCGCTTCTCGACGCCGGCCAGGCGCCAGTACGCCAGCGCCGCGGCCCACACCACCACGAACAGGCCGACGATGATGAAGCCGACGTTGTCGAGGTCGAGGCCGGAGATCCAGCCGGTCACCGGGTCGCTGAGACCGAGCTTGTCGTGGAGCACGGTCACCAGCTCGATGGTGCCGATGAAGAGCGCGACGGCGATCGACAGGCCGGTGATGGTGAGGTTGTAGTAGACCTTGCGCACCGGGTTGGAGAACGCCCACTGGTAGGCGAAGTTCATGAAGGTGCCGTCGAGGGTGTCGAACAGGCTCATGCCCGCGGCGAAGAGCAGCGGCAGGCACAGGATCGCGTACCAGGGCAGGCCGGCCGCGGCGCCGCTGCCCGCCATCACCATCAGCGTGACCTCGGTGGCGGTGTCGAAGCCGAGCCCGAAGAGGAAGCCGAGCGGGAACATCTGGCCGGGGCGGGAGATCGAGCGGGTGAACCGGCCCAGGAAGCGGTTCATGAAGCCCCGCGAATCCAGCTGCTGCTCCAGCTCCGCCTCGTCGAGGCGGCCTTCGCGCATCCCGCGGAACACCCGCCAGATCCCGGTCAGCGCAATGAGGTTGAGGGCGGCGATGAGGTAGAGGAACGTGCCCGAGACCGTGGTGCCGACGGTGCCCAGGATCTGGTGGGTGCGGGATTCGTCGTTGAGGAGGGTGCCGGCGAGCTGAGCACCGCCGGCGACGAGGGCGGCCATGGCGACCACGACGCTGGAGTGGCCCAGGGCGAACCAGAAGCCGACCGACACGGGACGCTTGCCGTCGGCCATCAGCTTGCGGGTGGTGTTGTCGATCGCGGCGATGTGGTCGGCGTCGAAGGCGTGCCGCATGCCCAGGGTGTAGGCGGTGATGCCGAGTCCGACGCCGAAGACCTGGCTGCCGACGGAGTAGTGGTGGGGCACCACGAGCAGGAACAGCACGCCGAAGGCGACGACGTGCAGCCCGGCTATGACGGCCATCAGGCCCGCGGTACGGACGGTGTCCTGCCGGCGCCAGCGGAACGTGGCGGGGGCAGGGGTGGTCGGGGTATCGGTGGACAGGGCCATCCGGCGGTCACGCTCCAGCACCTCGTGGATCACTTCGTGAGATGCCGTGGCCGGTCTCCTGGCTTTGGGGTATCACCCTGCTCCTTTAGAGCTTGGGGAAGGGTGCACGCGTCCTGCCCCGCCTTCCCGGCCGCAGGCTGCGGTCAGTGGCGTCGTTACGCGCACCGTGCGCGTAACGAAAAGGGCCGGAAACTCCCCGATCACAGTGGCGAGGGCCGCGCCGGTCTGGGACCACAAGGTCCGTCACCGGCTTCCCGAGCACCACGGCGCGCCAACCTTACGGGTCGTCCGACGATTCCTTCAAGCCTGCACAACTGTGCAGGTATCCAAGATCACATTCGGTGACCTGCAAAGATGTCCTCATGCATCTCGTCCCGGCCGAGCGCGCCGACCACCGCACCATCGACGGCCACCGCGTCTGCGACGCCATCGCCGCCATCGGTGAGCCGGGCGAGGTCCGGGCCTGGGCCGACCGCTTCGCCCTGCTCGCCGATCCCGGGCGCCTCGCCCTGCTGCTCGCCCTCCACGGGGCCGGCCCCATCGCCGTCTCCGACCTGGCGGTCGCCACCGGCATGAAGGACACCGCGGTCTCGCAGGCATTGCGCCTGCTCCGGGCCGCCGGCGTGGTCGAGGGCGCCAAGGACGGCCGGGTGGTGCGCTACCGCGTGGTCGACGACGCGACCGCGGAACTGCTGACGCAGTGCACGACGGCGGGGCCCGCTGTGCTGGACAGCGGGCCCCGCGCCGTGCGGTCGCCCCGGGCTACTTGACCGAACCGGCCATGATCCCCTGGACGAAGTGCCGTTGGAACGCGAAGAACACGATCAGCGGCACGATCAGGGACAGGAAGGCGCCGGGCGCCAGCACGCCGATGTTGCTGCCGAACTGCCGCATCTGCGACTGCAGGGCGACCGTCAGCGGCTGCGACTCGTTGTCCGCGAAGAGCAGGGCGACCAGCATGTCGTTCCAGACCCACAGGAACTGGAAGATGGCCAGGCTGGCGATGGCCGGGCGGCCCAGCGGCAGGATCAGCTGGGAGAAGATCCGCCATTCCCCACCGCCGTCCATCCGCGCGGCCTCCAGCATCTCCTTGGGGATCTCCGCGAAGTAGTTGCGCAGCAGGAAGATGGCGAACGGCAGACCGTACGCGGTGTGGAACAGGATGACGCCGGGGATGGAGCCGAACAGGCCGAGCGCGCCGAACAGTTTGGCCACCGGCAGCAGGCCGATCTGCACCGGCACCACCAGCATGGCGACCACGACCAGGAAGATCCAGTCCCGGCCGGCGAAGTCCATCCAGGCGAAGGCGTAGCCGGCCAGTGCGGCGATCACCACGACGGCGATCGTGGTGGGCACCGAGATCAGCACGGTGTTCCAGAAGGCCTGGACGATGCCCGAATCCTTCAGCAGCGCCGCGTAGTTGTCGAGCGACAGCCGGCCGGGCGCGGTCAGCGCGGTCCACCAGCCGCTGTTGGCGTTCGCCTCCTCCGTACGCAGCGAGGAGATGAACAGGCCGGCGGCCGGGGTGAGCCAGACCAGGCCGATGACGAGCAGGAACAGCTGGATCACGGCCCGGCTGATCCGCTTCGCCGGGCGGGCCGACCGCCTGCGCGGCGGGACGGGTTGCTGGACGGTGGTCATGACTGGCTCCTGCGGAAGCGACGGATGTTGAGGGCCATGGCCGGCACCACCAGGAGCAGCAGCAGGACGCCGAGGGCGCTGCCCAGTCCCTGGTTGTTGCCGCCGCCGAAGGAGACCAGCCACATCTGCAGGGCCAGGACGTTGGCGTCCTGCTGTACGGGCCCGGGCGCGATGATGTAGACGAGGTCGAAGACCTTCATCACGTTGATCACCATCGTCACGAACACCACGCCCAGGACGGGCCCGAGCAGCGGCACGGTGATCCGGCGGAACACCTGCCACTTGTTGGCGCCGTCCATCCGCGCGGCCTCCAGCACGTCCCGCGGCATCGAGGAGAGCCCGGCGCCGATGAGGACCAGGGCGAAACCGGTCCAGATCCACATGTAGGCGCCGATGATGGCGGGGGTGATGAGGGCCGGGCCGAGCCAGGCGATGCCCTCGTACGGCGGGGCGAAGTCCTTCGCCGGGAGCTGCAGGGCGTATGACCCCGGAGCGAGACCGGTCAGCCGGTAGGAGCCGTCGGCCGCGGTGGTCGCGGTACCGGCCACCTTGCCACGGGAGTCGACGGCCTCGACGGTGAGCTTCGGCAGCCCGCGTTCACCGCGGTCCACGGTGCCGGGCTTGCCGCCACCGCCGGGGGTGAAGTCGAGGTAGACCACACCGCGCAGTTCACCGGGGCCGGCCGAGGCCCCCGCGGCCCCGGCCGCGGGCCGCGCCGCGTGCGGCATGTCCTTCGGCGCCACACCGACCAGCCCGAGGTTGACGACCTGGCCGGGACCGGTGCGGTGCGCCGTGCGGTAGCCGCCGTCGGGGAGCTTGGTCAGCTGCTTGTCGCCGAGCCGGGCCTTGGCCGTCGGGAAGGACGTGGACTCGCCCTGGAAGCTGTCGTGGATGCCGACGGTGACCGCGTTGAGCACACCGCGCTGCGGATCCTGCTCGTACGCGAGCCGGAAGATGATGCCGGCGGCGAGGAAGGAGATCGCCATCGGCATGAACATCAGCAGCTTGAACGCCGTCTTCCAGCGGATCTTCTCGGTCAGCACGGCCAGCACCAGACCGAGTCCGGTCAGCAGCGCGGGGGCGAAGACGACCCAGATCGCACTGTTGCGGATGGCCCGGAGCGTGGCCGGGTCCTGGAACATCTGGGTGTAGTTGCCGACCCCGACGAAGGTGTCACCCGAGGCGTCGTACAGGCTGCGGATGACCGAGAACACGATGGGGTACGCGACGAGCGCTCCCAGCAGCAACAGCGCGGGGAAGAGGAACACCGCGGCGATCCGGCGGCGGCGCCGGACGGCGCGCCGCGCGGGGGCGGCGGCCGTCCGGCGGGGAGTGCCGCCCGGGGGGAGGGGCGGGCCGCCGCGCGTGGTGGCGGGCGGCACCGCTGAAGTGGTGGCAGGCATGGCTGGAGCCTCGGTCCTTACTTTCCGTACGCCTTGGCCGCGGCCGCTTCGAGCTTCTGCGCCGTGCCCTTGGGGTCGGACGGGTCACGCAGGAAGTCCTGCAGCAGCTTCCACTCGCCGGCGCCCTGGGTGCCGCCGAAGGCCGCGGGTGCCTGGTCGGACATGTCGAAGCGCACCGAATTCCCTGCGCCGGTCAGCGACTTGGCCGCATTGCGGGTGACCTCGTCGTGGTAGGCGGACGCCGGCACCTTCTTGTTGGGCGAGATGTAGCCGCCCGCCTTGGCCCAGATCGCCGACGCCTCGGGCGTGCCCAGGTACTTGACCAGTTCCATGGCGGCCTTCTTGTTCTTGCCGGCCTTGAGCACCACCGCGGCGTCACCGCCGCTGACCACCGGCGCCTTGCCGCCGTCGACCGACGGGAACGGGAAGAACTTGGCGTCCTCGCCGACCTTCTTGTGCAGCTCGTCGGTGACCAGGGCGCTGACGAAGTCGCCCTCGTAGACCATGGCGGCCTTCTGCTCGGCGCCGAAGACCTGCTGGACGGACTCGGGGAAGTCGGTGCGCAGCGCGCCCGATCCGCCGCCGGCCACCAGGTTCTTGTCGCCGAAGAGCTTGCCGAGCGTGGTCAGCGCCTTGACCACGGAGGGGTCGGTCCACGCGATCTTGTGGGCGGCCAGCTGGTCGTACTTCTCCTGTCCGGCCTGGGAGAGGTAGATGTTCTCGAACCAGTCGGTGAGCGGCCAGCCGGCCTCACCGGCGACCGAGAAGGCCGGCACACCCGAGTCGGAGAGGGTGCGGCCGGACTTCAGCATCTCCTGGTACGTCTTCGCGGGCTTCACCCCGGCCTGCGAGAACGCCTCCGGGCTGTACCAGACCGTCGACTTGTGCGACGCCTTGAAGTACAGGCCGTAGTACGTCTTGTCGACCGTGCCGTAGTCCTTCCAGACCTGCGCGAAGTTCCGCTTGGCCTCGGCGCCGATCTCCGCCGAGAGGGGCGCCAGCCAGCCCTTCTTGGCGAACTGCTGCAGCACGCCGACCTGCGGCACCATCACGACGTCGGGCGCGTTGCCGCCCTCGATCTGGCTGCCGACGACGGTCGAGACGTTGTCGCCGGTGGAGGAGAAGACCACCTTGGCGCCGGTCTTCTCGGAGAACCCGTCCAGCACCTTCTTGAAGTTGGTCTGTTCCACGCCGGTCCAGACACCGGCCACGGTGAGGGTCTGGCCGCTGAGTTCCTGCTTGCCGCCGCCGGCCGAGGCGCCGCCGCCGCATGCGGTGGCGGACAGCGCCAGGCCGAGCACGGCCGCGCCGGAGAGGGCGGCTCGGGTGTGTCGTACGGAGGGTCGTCTCATGGTGGTTTTCCCTTCGGGAGGACTGGCGGGGCGTCGGGGGGAGGGGTGTGGGGCTATCGGGGGGCGGGTACGGAGGCGGACCCTGGGGCGTGCATCCACCAGGCGGCGGTGGAGCCGGGCAGCGTTCCCGCGGGGCAGTCGCCGCTGGCCAGCAGCGGGACGCCGGGGGCGGGGGCGGGCACCGGCCCGGTGCCGAAGTTGATGGCACAGACCAGACCGTCGCCGCGTTCGAAGGCCAGGACCTGGGGCGGGGAGGGGAGCCAGCGCAGCGTTCCCTCGCCGAGCTGGGGGAGGCTGCGGCGCAGCTGCAGTCCCTCGCGGTACAGGTGCCAGAACGACCGGGTGTCGGCCAGCGCCCGGTCCGTGGCGTGGTCGGCGAACCACTCCGGCTGCGGCAGCCAGGGCCGCGCCGCGTCGGTACCCGCGGTGAAGCCGAACGGGGAGGCGTGCCCGGACCAGGGGAGCGGCACCCGGCAGCCGTCGCGGATGTGCTGCCGGCTGCCGGTGCGGTGGAATATCGGGTCGGTCAGGACCTCGTCCGGCAGGTCGACGACCTCCGGCAGCCCCAGCTCCTCGCCCTGGTAGATGTACGCCGCGCCGGGCAGCGCCAGCATCAGCAGCGCGGCGGCCCGGGCCCGGGCGGGCCCGAGACCTCCCCCAGACTTCGTCCGGGAGGTGCCCCCAGGCCCACTGCTGGGTTCGGTCGCGTACCGGGTGACGGTGCGGACCTGGTCGTGGTTGTTGAGGACCCAGGTGACGGTGGAGCCGGTGCCCGCGATGTCGGTCAGCGCCTCGGAGATCACCGTGCGGAAGGTATCGACGTCCCAGCGCGCGGTCAGCAGGTGGAAGAAGAACGCCTGGTGCAGCTCGTCGGGCCGGACGTACGCGGCCTGTTCGCTCGGGGTACGCACCGAGACCTCGCCGACCAGCAGCCGGTCGCGGCCGTCGCGCGCGGTGTACTCCTCGCACAGTGCGCGCCAGTCGCGCCACACCTGGTGCACCTCGGGCTGGTTCCAGGCCAGCGGGTTCACCGAGTCGCGGGTCCGCTCGTCGGCCGACGGGTCGGGGGAGTCCGGGAGCTCGGGGTGCTTGAACAGCCCGGCGGCCACGTCGATCCGGAAGCCGTCGACGCCGCGGTCCAGC
Organism: Streptomyces sp. NPDC048197; assembly: GCF_043202395.1. Taxonomy (NCBI): domain Bacteria; kingdom Bacillati; phylum Actinomycetota; class Actinomycetes; order Kitasatosporales; family Streptomycetaceae; genus Streptomyces; species Streptomyces sp. NPDC048197. The sequence continues at coordinate 68,315 of NZ_JBIDAJ010000024.1, read as the reverse complement.
CAGAAGCGCAGCACCTTGTCGAAGTCGGCGGGCACCACGGGGTTGCGCCAGTTCAGGTCGGGCTGCTCGGGCGTGAACATGTGGAGGTACCACTGGCCCGCGGTCCCGTCCGCCTCGGTGACCCGGGACCAGGCGGGGCCGCCGAACATCGCCCGCCAGTTGTTGGGCGGCAGTTCACCGTCCGCACCGCGCCCGTCGGCGAAGTGGAACAACGCGCGGGCCTCGCTGCCCGGTCCGTCCTCCAGGGCCGCGCGGAACCACGGGTGCTCGCTGGAGCAGTGGTTGGGGACGATGTCCAGCAGGACCTTCAGGCCCAGCCGGTGCGCGTCGGCCACCAGCAGGTCGAATTCGGCGAGGTCGCCGTAGACCGGGTCGACGTCGCGGTAGTCGGCGACGTCGTAACCGTGGTCGTGCTGCGGGGAGGGGTAGAAGGGGCTGAGCCAGATGCCGTCCACCCCGAGCTTCTTGAGGTACGGCAGCCCCGTGCGGACACCGGCCAGATCGCCGATGCCGTCACCGGTGCTGTCGAGGAAGCTGCGGACGTAGACCTGGTAGATCACCGCGTCGCGCCACCAGCGCTGAGCCGTGTCCGGGGACGTGGTCCCGGTGGCCGGCCGGACCGCGGGGGCGGCCGGACCGGTGAGGGGGAGGGAGGGCGCGTCTTCGGCCGGGGAGCCGTTGTCTGCGGTGGCGATGAGCATCTGCCGTGATCCCGTTCTTGCATGAGCATGCCGTGCGGCCTGCCGGGGTCGCTGTTATGCATGCATGTTAAGTAGGCATGTCTTTTCGGTGTCAACGAAAAGGAAAGAACTCCTTGCAGGGTGCCCCGATTTGTCCCGCATTCTGATGCGTGTCGACGCACGTCCGTTACTTAACAAGTAACTATGTGAGGGGGAGGGGAGGTCGGGCGAGGGTCAGCCGCGGCTGACGATGGCCCGCAGTTCGCGCTCCAGGCGCGCGACGGTGGCGTCCGTGCTCAGCCGGTGGACCAGCGCGTCGTGCATCACGGCCTGCACCGCCAGGCTCACCTGGTCGTAGCGCGGGCTCTTCAGCCGCGGCCGGGCGGTCAGCACCGCCCGCTTGAGCGTCGGCAGATACGGGAACCGCCGCACCAACTGCGGATCCGCGTACAGATCGGCCCACACCGGCGGCAGCGCGCCCTCCGTGAGCACCCGGCGCTGCACCGGCTCGGACGTCAGATAGGAGATCAGCGCAGCGGCCGTCTCCGGATGCCTCGAATGCGCGTTGACGGCCAGATTGGAGCCGCCCAGCGCGCTGGCGCCCGGCCCGTCGGGACCCGGCAGCGGCACCGCGCCGAACTTCCCCGCCACCTTCGAGGTCGGGCCGCCGGCCAGCGCGTACGCGTACGGCCAATTCCGCAGGAACAGCAGATGGCCGTCCTGGAAGGACTTGCGGGACTCCTCCTCCTTGTACGCCAGCGCCCGCTGGGGGATCCACCCCTCGCGCACCCCGTCGAGCAGGAACGACAGGCCCCGGCGGGCCGCGGGGGAGTCCACGGTCACCCGTGTGCCCTCACCGGCCAGCACCGAACCGCCCGCCGACTGCACCGCCTCGACGACGTTGGCGGTGAGCCCCTCGTACGGCAGGAACTGGCCCGCGTAGCCGTCCAGTCCGTACTTGGGCGCGACCGTCTTCGCCAGATGAGCCAACTCGGCCCAGGTGCGCGGCGGCCGGGCACCCTCCCGGTCGAGGACGTCCTTGCGGTAGTAGAGCAGCCCCGCGTTGGTCACGTACGGAACCGCGTAGAGCCGGCCGCGGAAGGTGGCGGTGTCCACCACGGGAGGCAGGAAGCGCTTCAGCGGGAACCGCGCGCCGTCCACCGGTCTGATCCAGCCCGCGGCCGCGAACTCCGACGTCCAGGCCACGTCGATGTTCAGCACGTCGAAGCGGGCGCTGTGCGAGCGCAGCTCGGTGACCATCTGGGCCCGGACCTCGTCGGCCGCGTCCGGCAGCTCGACCAGCGTCACCTTCTCGCGCGGGTGGTGGACGTTCCAGCCGTCGAGGACGCCGCGCAGATAGCCCGTGAGGTCGCCGCCGGTCACGAGCGTGATGGGGCCCCGGCCGTCCGGGTCGCCGAGCGGCTCACCGGCCCGGGCGCCCGCACTCCCCGCGAACAGCAGCGAAAAGACCAGCAGAGCCCTCGTCGCGGCACGCTTCCACCGCATGGGCTCCTCCTTGAACCAGGCGTCGACGGGACACTGGACCGACAGCCCGCCCCATGTATACCTGTTAGCCATGCGGGATACTAGATGTCGCAGGGAGATACGACGACCGACCGGCTCACACCCGGATGAGTTCACATAACCGGCATGTAGGGCGGGGAGGGAGAGGAAGAGCGTGCGGCTGCCACTCCTTGCTCTGTTGGTCGGCGGACCCGCACACGGCTACGAACTCAAACAGGCCCTTGAGAACCTCCTCGGCGCGGCATACCCTCAGCCGAACGTCGGCCAGATCTACGTCACCCTGAGCAGGCTGGAGAAGTCGGGCCTGATCGAGGGCGAGGACGTCGAGCAGTCGGACCGGCCCAACAAGCGCATCTACCGGATCACCGCCGCGGGGCGGGAGGCGGTGGACGCCTGGTTCGACGAGGCCACCGCCGAACCGCGGGTGCGGGACGAATTCTTCATGAAGCTCGCCGTCGCCTCGCAGACCGGGACCGCGGACCGGATCGCCCTGATCAACAAACAGCGCCGCCTGTACCTCAACACCATGCGCGACCTGTCGAAACTCGCGGCGGTGGAGGACCGGGGCAACCCGATCGCACAGCTGCTGATCGAGGGCGCGATGCTGCATCTCCAGGCGGATCTGGACTGGCTGGAGCGTTGTCAAGAGGAGTTGGAATGAACCGGGACGAGCCGTCCGGCCCGATAGTGCGGGCAGCCGGCCTGGTCAAGACCCACCGGCCGGAAGGTGCCGCCCCCGTCCATGCGGTGCGGGGCGTCGACCTGACCGTCGAGCGCGGCGAATTCGTCGCTGTGACCGGCCCCTCGGGTGCGGGCAAATCCACCCTTCTGCACCTTCTGGGCGGCCTCGACCGCCCCGACAGCGGCTCCCTGTGGCTCGACGGCCGTCAGGTCGACGGCTACCGCGAGGCCCGCTGGGCGGAGCTGCGCCGCAACCACATCGGCATCGTCTTCCAGTTCTTCAACCTGGTCTCCAACCTCTCCGTCGCCGACAACGTCGAACTCCCCGCGCTGCTGGCCGGCCGCTCCCCCCGGCAGGCCCGTACCGCCCGCACCGAGCTGCTCGACGAGCTGGGCCTGACCGGCAAGGAGAACTGCACGCCCGGCGAGCTCTCCGGCGGCGAACAGCAGCGGGTCGCCCTCGCCCGGGCCCTGGTCAACGCCCCCAGCCTGCTGCTCGCCGACGAACCCGCCGGCAGCCTGGACAGCAAGGGCACCCGGGAGGTGCTGCGGCTGCTCGCCCGCTTCCACCGGCGCGGCCAGACCATCCTCCTGGTCACCCATGACGCCAGGATCGCCAGCGCCGCGGACCGGGTGATCAGCTTCTTCGACGGCCAGGTCGTCGACGACGCCCACCTCGGCAGCGAGCCCGGCCGCCCGGCGACCGGCGTGTCCGACGTACTGAAGCTCAAGGGCTGACCCGTGCGAGCGGCAGCACGCTGGACCCAGGCACATCTGAGAGCACACCGCCCGGCGGCCGTGCTCATCGTGCTCGCCACCGCCGGGATCACCGTCTCCCTGCTCCTGGCCACCGCCCTCTTCTCCTACGCCACCGACCCCTGGCAGCGGATCTTCACCCAGTCCTCCGGCGCCCACGTCTGGCTCCACACCCAGGCCGGGGCCCGCGCCGGCTCGCTCGCCGCACTCGACGAGGTACGGACCGCCGCCGGCCCCTACCCCACGGTGCGGACGACCGCGAGCCTGCAGCCCGGCGGCGCCCGGGCGGCACTCGAACTGCGCGGCGTCCGCGGGCGTCCCGCGACCGCCGTCCCGCAGACCGTCGCGGGCCGCTGGCTCGACCCGCACACCGATGCGGGGAGCACCCGGGGCATCGTGCTCGACAGCTCGGTAGCCCGGGCAATCTGGGCCAAACCAGGCGATTCGCTGGCGCTGAGCGGCTTCCCGGCGCCCCTGCATGTGGTGGGCATCGCCGACACCGCCGAAGCGCCCTTCCGGGCGGGTGAGACCCCCGGCGTCGCCTGGGTTCTCCCGCAGACCCTCGCCGCCTCCGACGCCGGCGCCGACCAGCGCGGCCGCGCCATCGGCCTCCGGCTCACCCACCCCGAGGACACCGACTACGTCGTCCAGCGGGCGGTCACCCAGCTCGGCGCCGACCAGATCACCGACGTCTCCACCTGGCGCCAGGCCAAGGCCGCGGCCGCCGGCGACAACGGCCTGCTCGCGCGGCTGCTCGGCCTCTTCGGCCTCGGTGCCCTGCTCGCCGCCGCGCTCGCCGTGGGCGGCGCCATCAGCACCAGGATCCGCGGCCACCTCCGCGACATCTCCGTCCTCAAGGCCATCGGCTTCACCCCGGGCCAGGTGGTCCGGATGTTCCTCGTCCTGCACCTCGGCTTCGCGCTGCTGGGCGTCACCCTCGGAGCCCTGGTCACCCAGTTGCTCGGCCCCCTGGTCCCCGGCCGGATCGGCGAGGCGACGGCCCTGTGGGCACAACTCCCCGCACACACCTGGCTGCCCCTCGCCGTATGCGGTGGCGTGGTGGCCTTCATCGGCGCGGCCACCTGCCTGACCGCATGGCGCGCCGGCCGGGTGCCACCCGTCCCGGTCGCCCGCGCCGCCGCACCCACCGCCGGCGGCGGATCCGGCCTGACCCGGCGTGCCCTCGGCCTCAAGATCCCGCCGGCCCTGGTCCTCGGCTGGCGCGGCGCCTTCCACCGCCCGCTGCGCTCCTGGGCGGCGGTGGCGCGCCTCGCCGTTCCGCTGCTGCTCATCACCATCGCCCTGGGCGCCTGGAGCACCCTGGACCGCTTCACCTCCCGCCCGGAAAGCGTCGGCCTGGCCGCATCGCTCACCGTGCGCTCGGACTCACTGAGCGACCAGCAAGTACATCAACTCCTCGCGAAACACGGCAAGGTGACGTCCTACCCCGGCGCCGAGGTGCAGGCGCTGGTCCCCGGCCAGACCGGCACGATCACCCTGCGCGGCCTCGGTACCGACGCCCACCCCTACCCCTTCGCCCTCGCGGAGGGCCGCGCCGCCCACGGCCCGGACGAGGCGGTCGCCGGCGCCGGCCTGCTGGAACTCCTCGACGCACACGTCGGTGACTGGGTCCGGATGACCGTCGCCGGCCGCCCGCACGTCCTGCACCTCGTCGGCCGCAGCATCGAGACCGAAGACGCCGGCCGGGTCATCTCCACCACCCTCGACACCCTGCGCGACGACGGCCCCGGCGCCCCGGCGGCCCGCCCCGACTTCTACAACCTGGTCCTGCCCCACGGCACCGACCCCGCCGCCGTACGCGACGCCCTCACCAAGGCCTCCGCGGGCCGCCTCGAAGTACGCCAGATCCCCAACCCCGCCGACCAGCTCTCCGCGGTCCGCGGGGTCGCCGCCGGACTGATCGCGGTGCTCACCCTGATCGGACTCGCGGAACTGGCGACCACGGTCGGCGCCGCCGTACGCGACCGCAGCCGCGACCTGCTCGCCCTGCGGGCCGTCGGCCTCACCCCCCGCCAGATCACCGCCGTCATCGTCTCGGCCACCGCCTTCATCACCCTGGCCGCCGCGCTCACCGGCACCGCGCTCGGCCTGCTCGCCTCCCAGTGGCTGATCGACCTCCAGGGCGAAACGAGCGGCTGGGGCACCGGCATCGCCCAACTCCCGCCGGCCGGAATCCTGGCCCTGGTCGTCGCCCTCGCCGTCACGATCTCTGCGGCGGCCGCCATCCTCCCGGCCACCCGTACGGCACGCCGACGCCTGGCGGACTCGGCGGCAGAGGTGCTGTAACGGGTAGGGAAATCCACCGGTCCAGCGGTGGGGCCAGCCGCATTCTCCTGCCGGAAGCCGGCTCATAGCGTCAGTGCCATGACCACTTCTCTCCCTGTGCCGGCGGCCTTACCCCGCCCCCGTTGTGGACTGCTGGTGTTCCTCGGCCTCGCGTACCTCGGCATGTGGCTGGCCATGTCGCCGCTCCTGCTGGGCGGCTTCCGCCGGAGCGACGGCCGGGCGGAGACCGGAGATCTGGAGCAGGTGTGCATCTCGGTGGCGATGCTGGCGCCGGCTCTCGCCGCGGTCCTCGTCATCCGGTTCATCGAACCGGGCGGCAGGGGACGGGTGCGGGACGCCCTTGCCCTGCGGTGGCCCGCACCCCCGGGACGTGCTGTGCGGGCGTGCCTGCTGGCCGTCGCCGTCCCTGCCGTCCTCACCGTCGCGGCGCTCTGCATCGGCAGCGCGGCCGGCGTCTACTCCTGGGGCGAGCTGCGCCGGGACGAACTCGGTGCGTGGGCAGCACGGATGCTGCCGGAGTTGGTGATCTCGCTGCCCCTGTTCTTCGGGGAGGAACTGGGCTGGCAGGGGTACCTGTTTCCGCGTCTGGCGCGGGACGGGCGGGGCCTGCGCCTGGTGTGGGCGTACGTGGCCACCAGCATCGCGTTCGCCCTGTGGCACCTGCCCACCCTGCTGGTGGGCGGGCAGTATCCAGGGCAGCCCTGGTACGTGTCCGTGCCCGCGATGCTGGTGAGTTGTACCCTCGGGCTGCCGATCTTCACCTGGCTGCGGCTGCGTTCCGGGTCGGTGATCCCCGCGGTCGTCGGCCATGCCTGTGTCAGCACGGTCAGCGTGAACATGGTCAAGGAATTCGCCGACCCGCACCTGAAGCTGGACCCCCTGCACATGGGGCTCTTCGGCTGGCCCGGCTGGCTCACCATGGGCGCGTTCGTCGCCTTCCTGGCCCTGACGGGACGGCTCCGCCTGCCGTCGGCCGCTTCCTGAAGCACACCGGCCGCGGCGCACGTGGCCGTCACTCCGTGGCCGTCACTCCGTGGCGGGGCCGAGTTGGACGCAGCATTCCCCCGGACGCGGTGCGAGGACGGCCTCGACGCCGCTGACCTTCAAACCCTGCAGATATCCGGCGATGAAGGCGTGGTTCATCCCGCACACCAGCTCGGGGGCCCGGGCTGCCAGCGGATGGAAGGGGCAGTTGCGCAGCCGGAGTTGGGTGGACGTTTCGCGGAACGGCTCGAAGCCGTGCTGGTCGAGCATCCGCTCACAGACATTGAGCCCGCGTTCCGTGCCGAGCCGACCGGGGCGGGTCTGCTCCCGTTCGGCCTCGCCCAGTTCCCGGCCGCGCCGGCCGGCCGTGCGTACCGCGGCGTGGGTCGCGGTTTCGCCCTCGTCCTCGCTCAGGACGGCCTCCAGCAGGAGATCGGCGAGGAGCTCGTGGCGGCGGTCGGGGATGCTGACGCGGATCTCGCTGTCGGTGGGTTCGTAGACCTTGGGCTGCCGGCCGACCTTCCGGATGCCGCCGGGTGAGGCGTAGCGGGCGCGCAGCAGACCGGCGTCCACCAGCTTGTCGAGATGGAAGGCGGCGAGCTTACGGGAGATGCCCACACTGGCGGCCGCCTCGTCCCGGGTGACGGGGCGGCCCTGGCGCCGGATGAACGCGAACATCTGCCGCCGGGAGTCCTCATTGAGGACGCTCACGGATTCGATCGCGGCGTCGTCCGGGCGCCTCTGCGGCGTTGCGTCGGGATCCACCCCTCCACGATAACGCGCACACCGGTAGGTCCAACCAGGAAATCGTCACGATGTGCGGCGCTCACCTGCCCGTCTTGACGCCTCCCCGGAATAAGACCAAGATTTGTTGGTGAAAAAGGAGGTGGTCGGCATGGCTGATCCGTTGTCCGGCCGTGCCAAGCGGCCGGTGAGTGCCGCACTGGCCGGTCCGTACGGGCACCCGTTCCATCCGATCCTGGTCACGGTCCCCATCGGCGCCTGGGTGGCCAGCGTGGTCTTCGACATCGCTTCGCACCTCGTGCACGATCCGGTCTTCCTGGCCCAGGGCGCGATGTGGCTGATCGCGCTGGGCGTGGTCGGCGCGCTGGTCGCCGCGACGGTGGGGTTCCTGGACCTGTTCGCGATTCCGCCCGGGACCCGGGCGTTCCGCGTCGGTCTGCTGCACATGACACTGAACCTGCTGGTCACCGCCGCTTACGCGGGCAACTTCCTGTGGCGGCACGCCGGTCACGGCCCCGCGGGCAGCGTCGGGGCCGGGATGCTCACGCTGAACGCCGTGAGCCTGGTGGTCCTGGGCGTCTCGGGATACCTCGGCGGCAAGCTCGCCTACCGCTACGGGGTGCGGGTCGCCGACGACACCACGCAGGCCGAGGGCTTCGCTGCCGTACGACCCGGAGCGGACCGAAGCGCCGGCTGACCCTTCCCCTCCACCGCGGTCGCGCGTCGTCGCGGACGCGGTGGCCAACCCGTTCACCAAGAGGCGTAAGAGGAGTCCCGATGGACATCGCCGCACTGATCGCTTGGCTGATCACCGCTTTGGGCGGCTTCTACATGCTCGGCACCTGGCTCTCCCGCGGAGGGGCCTCCGGCGGCACCAGCCGGCTGCCCGTCCCGGTCGTCTTCGGACACTTCGCGCTGGCCGCGGCCGGCCTGGTCGTCTGGATCGTCTACCTGATCACCGACAAGCACGCGCTGGCCTGGACCGCCTTCGGCCTGCTCGTGCCCGTGGCCCTGCTCGGCTTCACGATGCTGGCCCGTTGGATCCCCGTCCACCGGGCCCGCGCCGCCGCCGACGCCACCACGGGGACGCAGACCGGGCCCGCCGAGCGGCACTTCCCCGTACCGGTGGTCGTCGGCCACGGACTCTTCGCCGTCATCACGGTCGTCCTGGTCCTGCTCACCGCCCTGGGAATCGGTGGCAGCTGAGATGACCCACCGACCCCAGGCCACCATGGACCTCGCCGCCGAGGATCCGGAGATACCGATACCCGCCCCGGCCGCGTTGCGCGTCGTCCACGAAACGGACGGCATCGACCTGGCCGCCGCCGAACGCGCGGCGGGACGGTTCCTGCAGGCTCTCGGCATCTCCACCGAGAACGAGAGCCTGCGCGGGACCCCCGGCCGCATGGCCCGTGCGTACGCGGAGCTGTTCAGCCCCCGCCCCTTCGACCTCACGACCTTCCCCAACGACGAGGGGTACGACGAACTGGTGCTGGCCCGCAGCATCCCGGTGCGGTCGGTGTGCGAGCACCATCTGCTGCCGTTCGTCGGCACCGCCCACGTCGGCTACCTGCCCGGACGGCGGATCCTGGGCCTGTCCAAACTGGCCCGGGTGGTCGAGCACTTCGCCTGCCGCCCCCAGGTCCAGGAACGCCTCACCAAACAGGTCGCCGACTGGTTGCAGACACAGCTGGACCCCAAGGGCGTGGGCGTCGTCATCGAAGCCGAACACACCTGTATGACGCTCCGCGGCGTCCAGGCCACCGGCTCCAGCACCCTCACCTCCACCCTCCTGGGCACCCTGCGCAACGACGCCCGCTCACGCGCCGAATTCCTCGCCCTGAGCGGCCTGCCCACCCGATAGCCCGTACCCAACAGGCTCCCCGAAGCCCATTCTTCACCTCGTCACGGAACGGACCGAAAGACCGCCGCATGGAAATCTGGATCAATCCCGCCTGCTCCAAGTGCCGGTCCGCCCTGTCACTGCTGGACGCGGAAGCAGCGCAGTACACGGTGCGGCACTACCTGGAGGACCCGCCGACCGTGGACGAACTCGCCGCTGTCCTCGATCGACTGGGACTGGAGCCGTGGGACATCACCCGCCTCGGCGAACCCGCGGCGGCCGAACTGGCCCTCGCCACATGGCCGCGTGAACCCGCCGACCGCACCCGGTGGATCGAGACGCTGGCCGCCCATCCGGCGCTGATCCAGCGCCCGATCATCACCGCCGACGACGGCACGGCGGTGGTGGCCCGCTCACCGGAATCGGTGCGCTCGGCGCTGCGGTAGCCCGGCATGGCGGGGGCTGGCACGATGAGCGTCCATGGATGATCACGTCGCCCCCGCCACCCAAGCGCTGGACCTGATCAAGGACCGCTTTCCGCATGCCCTGGGTGCCATTCTCGGGGGCTCGGCCGCCCACGGCCGGGCCACCCCGACCAGCGATCTGGACGTGGCAGTTCTCCTCCCGGACGGGGACACCAGCCGCCGCGAGGTGGTACGCCACAGCGGCCGCCTGGCCGAACTCTTCCTGCACACCCGCGCGGATGCCCCGGAACACTTCGAGCGGGACAGATCCCTGCGCCGGGGCACCCTGCTCTTCATCCACGACCAGGGTCTTCCCCTGGCCGACCCGCACGGCCATCTGGCCCGTATCCGCGAACAGGCCCGAGCGGTGCTCGCGGCGGGCCCTCCGCCGCTCACCCCGGCGGAATGGGAACGAGGACGCTATGTCCTCACCTGTTTCCTGGACGACCTGACCGACACGTCACCCGCCACGTCACCGACCGGGCGGTACGAACAGCTCTCCCTCGCCGACTTCACGCTCCGTGAGGCGGCGCACCTCCTCATCGCTCACCACGGCGGCTGGACGGGCATCGGCAAATGGCTGCCCCGCAGGCTGCTGAGTGCGGACCCGGAACGGGGCAAGGCCCTGCTGGACGGCCATCGGGCCGTGGCCGAACGCGCGGACCCGGCCGCCTTGGCGGAGGCCACCGAGCAGGTGCTCGACGTTCTCGGCGGACCGCTCAGGGAGGGGTACACGCAACGCTGGCGCGCCTGAGCCGGCCCGTCATGGCCGTCAGGCGGTCAGCCGGCGGACCAGGGTGACGAGGCTCTCGCGCCGGGCTTCCGGTCCCGCCCCGGCGACGGCGGGCATGAGCATGCAGGCCAGCTGCGGCAGCGTGAACCAGGATGCGGTCAGCACGATCACCGCGTGCATCAACTGGCCTGCGCCGACCTCGTCGTTGAGGGCCCCGGACTTCTGGGCCCGGGCGACCGCGGCGACCTTCTCGTCGTAGTGGCCGGTGCGTGCGGACTCGGCGACCACCCGGTCCTGGCACTGCAGGCCTTCCCAGGCGAGCAGCCGCACGAAATGCGGGTGCTCGCGGTGGTAGTCGAAGACCCGGCCCGCATAGTCGCCCAGGTCCTGGGCCTGTTCGGCGGTGAGTGGTACCGCAGCCGCGATCTTCTGCAGTTCGGATTCCTGCACCGCCACGAACAGCTTTTCCTTGCTGCCGAAGTACTGGTAGATCCGCTCCTTGTTGACGCCCGCCCGGGTCGCCACCCGCGCCACCCGGGCGCCTTCCGGGCCGAACTCGGCGAACTCCTCCACCGCCGCATCGAGCAGCAGCTGTTTCGTACGTGCTGTGTCCCAGGCCATGCCGCCACCCTAACCCACCTCCAACCAAAGGGTTGGATTCTGCTGCGGGCCTGTGCCAGACTCCAACCTGCCGGTTGGAAAATGCTCCGACCCACCTGACCAGGGGGAATCCATGTCCACGTCCATGTCCGCGTCCACGTCCACGTCCGCGTCCACCGGTACGTGCACGTGCACGACCAGGTCCCACTCCATGAGCACGCCCGCCCGTGTCCCGTCCGTCCACCGTCGGGCGCTGATCACCTGGATCGCCGTCTATCCCACGATCACGGTCGTCCTCGGTCTGCTCGGCCCGGTCACCGCCCCGCTGCCGCTGGTGCTGCGGACGCTGATACTCACCGCGATCGTCGTCCCCGTCGCCGCCTACGTCCTCATCCCCTTGCTGATGAAGGCCAACGCCGCGCTCACCCGCCGCTGACCCGCCCCACCCCACGGACCGTCACAACATGACGTGCTTGACCTGGGTGTAGTCGAGCAGGCCGGTGAGCGAGAGGTCGCTGCCGTGACCGGAGTGGCGTACGCCGCCGTGCGGCATCTCCGAGACCGTCGTGCCGTGGGTGTTGATCCAGACGATGCCGGTGTGCAGTGCGCGGGTCGCGCGCATGGCACGGTCGTGGTCGCGGGTCCAGACGCTCGCGGCGAGTCCCTGGCGTACGTCGTTCGCCAGGCGGATGGCCTCGGACTCGTCGGTGAAGGGCTGCACGGTGACGACCGGGCCGAACACCTCGCTCTGGACGATCTCGTCCCCTTGCCGGGCGCCCGTGACCACCGTGGGCCGGTGGAAGTAGCCGGGGCGGGGGAGGTTCGCACCGCCGGTGACGACCTCCGTGTGGCGCGGGAGGCGCCGCAACAGACCCTGGACAGAAGCGAGTTGGGCGGCGTTGGCGAGTGGTCCGAAGTCGGCGCGGTCGTCGTCGGGTGGTCCGGGACGCAGCCGTGCGACCCGGTCGGCGAAGGCGGACACGAAGGCGTCGTGGACCCGCTGGTGGACCAGGACCCTGGTGGCGGCCGTGCAGTCCTGCCCCGCGTTGTAGAAGGACAGCGACGACAACTGCCCGACCGCCTCGTCGAGATCGGCGTCGTCGTACACCACCACCGGTGCGTTTCCGCCCAGTTCCAGGTGGAGCCGCTTGAGGTCGGCGGCCGCCGCGGCGGCGATCTCCTGCCCCGCTCGGACGCTGCCGGTGACGGCCACCAGCCGGACCTGCGGGTGGACGACGAGGGAGCGCCCGGTGTCGCGGTCGCCGCACACGACGTTGAGGACGCCGGGCGGGAGGTGTTCGGCGGCCAGCCGGGCGAGGAGGGCGGCCGAGGCCGGCGTGGTGTCGGACGGTTTGAGGACCACGGTATTGCCGGCGGCCAGCGCGGGCGCGATCTTCCACGCGGCCATCATCAGGGGGTAGTTCCACGGTGTGATCTGGGCGCAGACGCCGACCGGTTCGCGGCGCAGGACGGAGGTGCGGCCCGGGGTGTACTCGGCGGCCGCCGCGCCCGGGAGGTTCCGGGCGGCTCCCGCGAAGTAGCGGAACACGTCCACAACCGCGGGAAGTTCGTCCGCCAGGAAGAGGCGGCGCGGCTTGCCCGTGTCGGTCACCTCGGCGCTCGCCAGCGCCTCCGCCTCCCGTTCCAGGGCGTCGGCGATGCGGAGCAGCGCGGTCTGCCGGTGCGCGGGAGTCGTCATCGACCAGCCGCGGAGCGCCTGCTCGGCGGCCCGGCAGGCCGCGTCGACGTCCTCGGGTCCGGAGCGCGCGGCGGTGCCGTGCTTCCGGCCCGTGGCCGGGTCGACCAGCGACAGCGTGGCACCCGAGACGGCCGGCACCTCCTGACCGTCGATGTGGTTGAGGACGGTCGTGCGGCGGTCGGTGTCAGCCACGGCGCAGTGCCTCCTCGGCGGCGGCGCGGCCGGTGCGGACGGCGCCCTCCATGTATCCGGCGACCCACTGGTCCGAGCCACAGACGTAGAACGGCGGTTCATGGGTGCCGTGCAACGGGCCGACCGCCATGACCTCACCGGGCGACCACTGGGTGACATACCCCTGGGTCCACGGATCGCTGCCCCACAGCCGCAGGTGGCAGGCGGTCGGCCGGTGGGCCTGGTCGCCGAACATCGCGGCCATCTCGGCGAGCAGTTCGGGCGCCCGGAGGTGGGGTGGGGTGCCGAGCAGGACGCCGTAGCGCTCGGGCGGTACGAGCGCCGAGAGGATGCCTTCGTTCTGCGGCCAGGTGCTGCCCAGCACCCCCTCGGACTCGGACAGGCCGTTCAGATCGTCGGCGCGCCAGAAGGGGCGGTCGTAGACGGCGGCGAACTTGGCGGCGGTGGCGTGGCGTTGGCGGTGCAGGGAGGCGAGCCGGGCCGCGCTCACACCGGTGACGGCGACGGAACGGAGCGGGCCCACGGGCAGGGCGCTCACCACGGCCCCGGCGGTGAGGACTTCGCCGGTGGCCAGGCGTACGGTGCACCGGCCGGGGAGGACATCGACCGCGGCGACCGGCGAGCCCAGCCGAACGCGCGCCCCCAGCTCGCGGCCCATGACCTCGGCCAGCGTCGCCGAACCCGCCGCCAGCCGCAGTCCCTCCCACTCCGCGTAGTCGTAGTCGCCGGTGCCGGAAGCCGGGATCGCGGCGCTCTTGCGGAGCGCGGCCAGCAGCGAGATCCGCTCGTACGAGCCGCCGGCCAGGGCGAGTTGGCCGATGTCCCACAGGCGGACCACGGCCGGGGTGGCGTGCCGGGAGCGCAGCCAGGCGGCCACGGAGAGCCGGTCCAGGGCCGTGGCGTCCGGATGCGACCAGGGGTCGTCGGGGTCGACGGTGGCGGCCAGGGCGGTGAATTCCGCGCCGAGCCGCTCATGCAGCAGTGCGTCGCCGGGGCCGAACCAGTGCGGTGGGTCGCCGGCCGAGCGGCCCTCCGGTGTGGCCCGGGTGATACGGCCGGGCTCGGCGACATAGCTGGGGACCAGTGCGAGGCCGAGTTCCCCGGCGAGTCGGAGGTAGGCGGTGTGCCCCTGGCCGACCACCTCGCCGCCCAGCTGGACGGTGCGGCCGTCGGGCGTACGGGTCTGCTCGACCCGGCCGCCGACGCGGTCCCGGGCCTCCAGGACGAGTACGTCGGTGCCGGCAGCCGTCAGGTCCCGGGCGGCGGCGAGCCCGGCCAGACCGGCGCCGAGCACGATCACGTCGTGATGCATCGTGGTCACTTTTCTGTGAGCGGGGCTCAGGCCAGGACCAGGCAGTGCTCGGGCCGCCAGCCGAACTCCACCGTCTCGCCGCCGCCCCAGCGGTCCTCCATGCGCGCGCGGTCCGTGTTCTGCTCCAGAACGGACAGCGTGACGCCCGGGGCGAGTTCGATGAGGTAGGTGGTGGTCGGGCCGCTGTAGACGGTCTCGCGGATCACCCCGCGCAGCACCGGCATGTCCGGCTCGAAGTCCGACAGCCAGATCTTCTCGGGGCGCACGGACACACTGACCGCCGTGCCGTCCGCGATACCGGTCCGGGCGCCGACGGGCAGCGCGGGCCCCTGTTCCAGGGCGACCTCGCCACCCCGGTACGTGCCGGTCATCAGGTTGGAGGTGCCCATGAAGGAGGCGACGAAGCGGGTGGCGGGGTGCTCGTAGATGTCCTCGGGCGTGCCGCACTGCTCGATGCGTCCCTGGTTCAGCACGGCGATCCGGTCGGACATGGTCAGTGCCTCGTCCTGGTCGTGGGTGACGAAGACGAAGGTGATGCCGACCTCGCGCTGGATCTGCTTCAGCTCCACCTGCATCTGCCGGCGCAGCTTGAGGTCGAGGGCGGCCAGCGGCTCGTCGAGGAGCAGGACGGCGGGACGGTTGACCAGTGCGCGGGCGAGGGCGATCCGCTGGCGCTGGCCGCCGGAGAGGGTCCGGGGGGTGCGGTCGGCGAGGCCGTCGAGCTGGACCAGCTCCAGCATCTCGCCGACGCGCTGCCGGATCTCGGCCTTGCCGACGCCCTTGCGCTTGAGGCCGAAGGCGACGTTGTCGGCGACGCTGAGGTGGTCGAAGAGCGCATAACTCTGGAAGACGGTGTTGACGTTGCGCTTGTTCGGCGGCAGTGCGGTCACGTCCTCGCCCGCGAGCAGCACCGAGCCCTCGGTGGGGTCGCTGAAGCCGCCGATCATCCGCAGGGTGGTCGTCTTGCCGCAGCCGGAGGGCCCGAGCAGCGAGAAGAAGTGGCCGGCTGCGATGTCGAGGTCGAGGTGGTGCACGGCGTAGGAGTCGGCGAACTGCTTGGAGACGCCGTCGAGCCGGACGGCGGGGGTCGCGTCCATGGAGTCACTCTCCGGAGAGGATGTCGAGGCCGCCGCGGCGGCCGAAGAGGCGCGGGATGAACAGCGCCAGGGCGATCAGGCAGATGGAGCCGACGAGCATCAGGGTGCCGACGGCGTTGATGGTGGGCCGCACGCCGAAGCGGATCGCCGAGTAGATCCGTACCGACAGCGGCTGCGGGTCGACGCCGGTGGTGAAGTAGGCGAGGACGAAGTCGTCGAAGACCAGCGCGAAGATCAGTACGGCGGAGGCGAGCACGGCCGGCAGCAGGGCGGGCAGGGTCACCAGGCGGACCGCCTGCCAGCGGGTGGCGCCGAGGTCCATCGCGGCCTCCTCGACCTCCGGGTTCAGCGCGGCGACCCGGGAGCGCAGGATGACCGTGACGTAGGAGATCGAGAAGGTGATCTCGGCGAGCATCACCGTGCCGGTGGAGAGGGCCACGCCCAGGCCCTTGAACAGCAGCATCGACGCGACGCCGGTGACGATCTCCGGCGTGATCAGCGGCACCAGCATGACCAGGCCGGCCAGCGAGCCGAGCCGGGTCCGGCAGCGCACCAGGCCGAGCGCGAGCGCGACGCCGAGGACGACCGAACCGGCCATCGCCACCAGGGAGATCCGCAGGCTGGTGCCGAGCGACGAGAGGAGGACGTCGTCGTGGACGAACGCGTGGTACCAGCGCAGGCTGAACCCGCCGAAGACGGTCAGGGACTTCTTGGCGTTGAAGGAGAAGAGCGCCACGACGGCGATGGGCAGATAGAGCAGCGCGAAGAACAGCCCGGTGACGGCGAGGAGGATCCGGGGCCTGCGCTCGGTGCGGCCGCGCCGGGCCCGGGCCCGGGCGGCCGGGCGGGCCGGGGTGGTGGCGGAGGGTGCACGCAGCAGGGTCATCGGCGGGCCTCCGCCTCGTCCTTGCGGGTGCGGCGCAGATAGCCGAACATCCCGATCAGCAGGACCAGCATCAGCAGCACGGTGAGCGCGGAGCCCAGCGGCCAGTTCTGGCCCTGGAAGAACTTGTCCTGGATGAGGTTGCCGATCATGATCTGGTCCGGGCCTCCCATGAGCTGTGCGCTGACGAAGTCGCCCATGGCGGGCAGGAAGACCAGCACCAGGCCGGCCGCCGCGCCCTGCCGGGTGGCGGGCAGGGTGACGAAGAAGAACGTGCGGACCGGGCCGCCGTACAGGTCGCGGCCGGCCTCGATGAGCGAGACGTCGAGGCGCTCCAGGGCCGCGTAGAGCGGGATGATCATGAAGACGACGAAGCCGTAGACCAGTCCCGCGACCACGCCGACGCCGGAGTTGAGGATCTTCGTGCTCCCGTCGGCCAGTCCCACCGCGCGCAGGGCGCGCAGTACGGGCCCGTCGTCGGAGAGCACCACCGACCAGCCGTACATCCGCACCAGGTAGTTGGCGAAGAACGGCACCACGATCGCGGCGATCAGCGCGTTCTTGTACCGGCCGCCGTACCGGGCGAGGGTGTACGCCACCGGGTAGGCGATCAGCAGGCAGATGACGCAGGTCAGCAGGGCGTAGCCGAGGGAGCGGGCCAGCACCTCGGTGTAGGCGGGGTCGGCGAGGGCGCGGACGCCGGCGAGGTCGAAGCCGAAGCGCGGGTTGCCGAGTTCGTCGGTGGTGCCGACCGCGAGGACGGCGACGAGCACCAGGGAGGCGATCAGGAATCCGGTCATCCAGAGGGTGCCGGGCAGCATGAACCAGACCCACATCCGGTTCCCGCCGGTGTCCCGGCGGCTGCGCGAGGACTGTCGGAGCAGTGCCATGGATCAGCCCGCCTTCACATGGGTCCAGGCGGTGTCGCGGGCGTCCTCCGCCGCACGGCTGCCGTTGCGGAAGAAGAGGTCCGCCTTCAGGTCGTCCTCGGTGACCAGACACTCGGGGAAGGGTTTGACGAGGTCGGCGTAGGTCTTCTCGGAGCCGGCCACCGGCATCGGATAGCCGATGTACTCGATGTTCTTCTGCACGTTCTCCGGCCGCAGCATGTAGTCGATGAAGAGCATCGCGGTGCCGGGGTGCGGGGCGTTCCAGGGGATGGCGTAGCAGTCGGAGTTGATCGGCGTGCCCTCTTTGGGGGCCTGGAAGCCGAAGACGGACGGGTCCTTGGCCTGCTGGAGCATGGCGGCCATGTCCCCGCTCCATGCCTGGGTCATCAGCGCGTTGCCGTTGAGGAGGTTGTTGTAGCTGTCGCTGGAGAAGCCGCGCAGGCGCGGGCGCAGGGTGCCCAGCAGGGAGGTGATGCGGTCGAGGTCGCCGGTCTCGCCGGTGCTGACACCCAGGCCGAGTTCGAGGGCGCCCATCCCGAGCACCTCGTCACGGTCGTCGAGCAGGAAGACCTTGCCGCGGACCTGGTCGCTCCACAGGTCCTTCCAGGAGCCGCTCAGTTCGCCGATCTTGTCGCGGCGCCAGCCGATGCCGGTCTTGTACGCCGTGAACGGGACGGTGTGCGCGGAACCCGGGTCGTACCAGGGGTCGGCGAAATAGCCGTGCGTCCCGAACACGGCGTCGGCGCGGTCGAGTCGGGAGTGGTCGATGCGGCGCAGCCGGCCGCCGCGGACCAGGCGCTGGGCCCATTTGGCGGTGGGGAAGATGATGTCGTAGCGGTTGCCGGCGTTGAGCTTGGCGACCATGCCTTCCATCGAGTCGAAGTTCGACTGGACGACCTTGACGCCGTACTCCTTCTCGAAGCCCTTGAACACGGACGGGTCGACGAAGTCGGCCCAGTTGAAGTAGACGAGATCGCCGTCGACGCGCGGCCGGACCGGGGCGAGGGCCTTGGCGTCGGGGGTTTTCGCGGGCATGAACCCACAGCCGCCGGCCGCGGCGCCCAGCAGGCCGCAGGCGGCTGCCCGCAGCACGGTGCGTCGGGACGGCGGAGGTACCTCGGGGGACATGGAGCGTCCTCTCGGTCGAGGAACGGCACAAGTCCAGGGCGGGACCGGCTGGTCGGCTCACTTCAGGCCCTGATTCCGCAGTGAAGACCGGTCTGGGGAGGGTGCGCGCGTGCGTGGGTCAGCGGGGAAGGGATAAGCCCGGCGGGAGGAACACCGGCTGTGGTCCGGCCGGCGTCACCGCGCGTCCGCTTCCAGGTCGTCCCGGACCCGGCGGGCGAACCAGCCGACGGCGGCCTCCCGGCCGGAGAGCGGCCCCGGCTCGAAACCGGGCGTGCTCAGACCGGCCTGCACCCGCTCCACGAGCTCGGCGTCCTCGTCGTTGGTGACCCAGCCGATGTGGATGTTCAGCCGCCGGGCCAGCCGGGTGCGCAGGCTCTCGCCGTGCCGGGTGTAGAAGGCGCCGGGGATCGCCGCCCGGTCCTGGGCGGTGGGCAGGGCGGTCCACGCGAGCACGTGGTCAGGGTAGAAGTCGATGAGCGTGTTGGGATAGATCACGGCGTACCGCCACACCCGCTGGTCGTCCTCGGTCAGCCCCGGCATCGGGGTCGCCAGCCGCTGGTAGAGCCGCTCGGTCCAGTTCGAGGAGGGCTTGTCGCGCAGCGGTGACTCGAACAGGACGTAGTTCTCCTGCACGTCCACGGTGTACGCCTGGTAGTCCAGCAGCCGCATCAGCGCCGGGTGGGCCACGGGGACGTGGTAGCCCTCCAGATAGTTGTCGACGATCACCTTCCAGTTGGCGTTCTGCTCCTCGCCGCCCGCCAGGTCGTGGATGCGGTGCTTGCCGACGGGCACGAGTCCGGGCCCGGCGTAGCGGCCGACGGCCTCGGCGAGCCCGGCGCAGCTCTCGGCGAGCGTGACGGCGCCGAGGTCGAGGTTGACGAAGACGAAGCCGAGGAACGACTCCACCTTGACCGGGTGCAGCCCGAGCCGGGACTTGTCCAGGCAGGGGATCCGGCGCGCCTCGGGGGCACCGACGAGCCGCCCGTCCAGCTTGTAGGTCCAGCCGTGGTAGGGGCAGCGGATCGCCTTGCCCGCCGGCTCGGGGGCGCTGACCAGGCGGGTTCCGCGGTGCCGGCAGACGTTGAGGTGGGCCGCGAGCCCGCCGTCCTCGGTACGGACGACCAGTACCTCCCGGCCGGCGGCGGTGGCGGTCAGGCGGGCGCCGGGGCCGGGGAGGTCGGATTCATGGCAGACGAGCTGCCAGGACCTGGCGAAGATGCGCTCGGTCTCGGCCTCGGCGACGGCCGGATCGGTGTAGTAGCGCGCGGACAGTGCCTCCCCGGGGTGCTCGGTCTCGGCGGGCGGTACCGGCGGGGCAGGGGAGTGGGTGGCTGCCCAGGTGGTCGGGGTGTGCGTCGGGGTGTGCATGGGGTCCTCCTCCGCGCCGCGCGGGGGCGGCGATGGGCGGTGAGGCGGCGTGCGGAACGCGTGGCAGACCGCGGCTTCGGTGGCCATCGGGCCGCCGACCTGCTGGAATCCGACTGACTGATTGGTTAGTCAGACTGCGACTGCCGGGGCGGCACGTCAAGTCTTGTGGACTGACTAATTAGTTAGTTAGTCTCGAACCAGGCGGATGGCCCGGGACCGTACGTGGTCGCCCGGGCGCATTCCGTAAAGCCGCCCGCGGACCACTGTCCGCGCCTCGGGCGTCCGGATCCGGACGCCCCCGGTCCGGCAGGCGGAGGGCCGGGTCCGGACCCTCCGCACCGATCCGGACACCTTCCGTCCCCGCCCTTGCCGCGCCACCCCGTCTGCGGACACCCGCAGGCCGTGCGCCCTCGGAGGCACGCATGAGCGCTCGCCGAAATCTGGTCTGGCTCGGCCTGACGCCCGAGCCCGAACGGGAACTGCCCACCGCGGTGGCCGCCCTGCGGGCCACGGCGGGCGGCCGCCCGCCGTCGGCCCTCGTGGCCGCCGAACGGCACCGCGTCGAGCGGCTGGTGCTGCGCGGCACCCAACGCGGCTGGCTGCGCTACCTCGGCGAAGTCACCGCCCTCGTCGTCGAGGCCGCCGCGGGAGCCGCACCCGCCGACC
Source organism: Streptomyces sp. NPDC048197 (assembly GCF_043202395.1). Taxonomy (NCBI): domain Bacteria; kingdom Bacillati; phylum Actinomycetota; class Actinomycetes; order Kitasatosporales; family Streptomycetaceae; genus Streptomyces; species Streptomyces sp. NPDC048197. The sequence goes on along the minus strand of NZ_JBIDAJ010000024.1, from coordinate 47,764 downwards.
CGCGGCCGGCCCTGGTGGCCGGCGAGGTCGTCCTCGACCACCACCGCATGCTGATCGGCCTGCCCGGGGCCGGCTACGCACGCACGGCGGCCCAACGGCGGGCACTGGAACGGGCCTTGGCGCGACTGAGGTCCCGCCACGGGCCCGCACCCGTCGGCCACTTCGAACCGAGGAGCACCGTATGACCGGCGTGTTCTCCCTCTTGCCTGATGGGCGGCACGGCCTCCTCGGCCCGCCGTTCGGTGGCGGTGCGGACCTCTCCCGCCACCTCGCCGCGGGCGGCTACGCGCCGTTGCCCGCGCCCGGCCGGCTGCTCGACCGGATCGCCGCCGTGGGACTCCGCGGCCGCGGCGGTGCCGGATTCCCCGCCGCGGTCAAGCTGCGCACCGTCCGTGACGCGGCCGGCCCGCCCGTCGTCGTCGCCAACGGAGAGGAGGGGGAGCCGGGTTCCGTGAAGGACCGCTGGCTGCTGCGGCACCGGCCGCACCTGGTCCTCGACGGGCTGCGGCTGGCCGCGGCCCTCACCGGCGCCGGGCGCGGCCATGTGTACCTCTCCGACGCCCCGGCCGCGCAGGCCGTCCGGCAGGCGCTCGCCGAGCGGCCACCGGACCTGCCCGTCGACGTCGTACGGGCGGAGCACTCCTACGTGGCGGGGGAGGAAACCGCGGTCGTACGGCGGATCGACGGCGGGCCGGCGCTGCCCACGGCGAAACCGCCGCGACCGTACGAAAGCGGTGTCGGTGGCGCGCCCACCCTGGTCGCCAACGTGGAGACACTGGCCCGGATCGCCGTACTGCACGCACGCCCGGACGACGCGGCCCTGGTCGCCGGCACCCATCTGGTGACGCTCTCGGGTGCCGGTGGTGCGGCCGTGCTGGTCGAGGTGACCGCCGGTACGCACCTGACGGTCCTCGCCGACCTGACCGGGCACGGCCGGGCCGGGGCGGTCCTGCTGGGCGGACTGTTCGGCGGGCTCCACGGCGCGGGCTGGCGGGACCTGCCGCTCGATCACGACGGCCTGAGCGCGGCCGGCGGAGCGCTCGGCTGCGGGGCGTTGCACTTCCTGCGCCCGGAGGACTGCCCGGTCGCCGTGGCCGCCGAGGCCACCGCATACCTCGCGGCCCAGAGCGCCCGGCAGTGCGGGGTGTGCGTCTCGGGCACCGGGGCACTGGCCACAACCCTCGGTGCCGTCGCACGCGGGGAAGCCGGCGACGACACGGCCGAGACGCTGCGCCGCTGGTCGCGGCAGCTCCCCGGCCGCGGGGCCTGCGGGCTGCTCGATGCCGCCGCCCACCTCGCCGCCACCCTCCTCGCCCACTTCCCCGACCGGGTCGACGCCCACCGCGGTTCCGCCTGCCCGGCGTGCGGGGACCCCGTACCCGGCGACGGACGCCGCTTCACGGTGCCGGTGCCCTGAGCCCCCGCCGCACCTCACCGCACCCCACCGACCGAACCGCCGCACGGAAAGGACCGCCATGAAACTCCTGCTGGACTCCACCCGCTGCCAGGGCTACGGCCTCTGCCAGGAACCCGCGCCCGAACTGATCGACCTCGACGACTGGGGCTATGCACAGCTGCGTGCCGCCGACGTGCCGGCCGACGGCGAGGAAGCCGCCGCTGCCGCCGTCGCCGCCTGCCCCAACTCCGCGCTGCGGCTGGGGAAATGAGATGGGACGCGACCTGTCGGCACTCTTCGACCCCGTCTCCGTCGCCGTCGTCGGAGCCAGCGACGACCCGGCCAAGTACGGCCACGCCATCGCCGCGCAGGCCGTCCGCGCGAACGGCCGCCGCCCCGTCCACCTGGTCAACCGCCGCGGCGGCACGGTGCTGGGCCGTCCCGCCGCCCCCAGCCTGAGCGCGATCGGCGAGTCCGTCGACCTGGCCGTGGTCGCCGTGCCCGCCGCCGGCTTCGAGGAAGCCGTCGACGAGGCCCTGCGGTGCGGGGCCCGGGCGATCGTCGCGATCACCGCCGGCTTCGCGGAGACCGGTGATGCGGGACGGGCCCGCCAGCAGGCCGTCGCCGAACGCGTACGCGCCGCGGGTGCCGTGATGGTCGGGCCCAACTGCCTGGGGATCGCCGACAACACCACCGACCTCTTCCTGGCCTCCGGCACCTTCACCCCCGGCGGCGTGGCGCTCCTCAGCCAGAGCGGCAATCTCGCCCTGGAACTCCAGCTCCGCCTCGCCCCGCACGGCCTCGGCTTCTCCCGCTTCGTCTCACTCGGCAACCAGGCCGACGTCACCCTCGTCGACCTGCTCGCCGACTGCGCCCGCCACGAGGGGACCCGGGCCATCGCGGTCTACGCCGAGGACTTCGGCGACGGACGTGCCTTCGCCGAGGCGGCCGCCGACGCCGGGAAGCCCGTGGTGCTGCTCACCGCCGGCCGCGGCGACGCCGCCGCGCGCAGCGCCCAGTCACACACCGGCGCGCTGACCACCTCGGCCGACGTGGTGACCGCGGCATGCCGCGACGCCGGTGTGGAGCTGGTCGCCACCCCCCGCGAACTCGCCGTCGTACTGGCCGGGTTGAGCGGTGCACGGCGATCGGCCGGCCGCCGGGTCGCGGTGCTCACGGACGGCGGCGGGCACGGCGTCATCGCCGCCGACGCCGTCGAAGCGGCCGGGCTGACCGTGCCCGAACTGGCGGAGCCGACGCGGCAACGGCTGCGGGAGGTCCTGTGGGAACAGTCGGCCGTCGCCAACCCGGTGGACCTCGCCGGAATGGGCGAACAGGACCCCGGCTCGTACGCGGCGACCGTCGCCGCGCTGCTGGCGGCCGAGGAGGTCGACGCCGTCCTGATGACCGGCTACTTCGGCGGCTACGCGGACGCCGGCGGCGGGCTCGGCGGAGGCGGGACGGTCCTCGCGGACGGGGAACAGGAGGCCGCCCGCCTCATCGCCGCCCGCCACCGCGCCACCGCCAAACCCCTCGTCGTACAGTCGATGTACCCCGAGTCCCCCAGCTGCCGCACCCTCGCCGCGGCCGGCATCCCGGTCTTCGCCGCCACCGAGGACGCCGCCCGCGCCCTTGCCACCACGACACCCCGCGCCCTGCGCACCGGTGTCACGCCCCTCCCGCCGCCCGCGTCGCCCCTGCGCGAGAGCGGCTACCTGGAGACCCGCAGGGCCCTCGAAGCGGCCGGACTCGCCTTCCCCGCCGCCCGGGAGATCCACGAAGAGGCCGAACTACGCGCCGTCACCGACGAGTTCGCCGGACCATACGTCCTCAAGGCCCTCCACCTGCTGCACAAGTCCGACGCGGGCGGGGTGGCACTAGGCCTGGCCGGGCCCGGGGAACTGCTCGCCGCCTTCCGCGAGATGCACGCCCGGCTCGGCGCGCCCGCCTACTCCGTCGAGGCGATGGCGGATCTCACCGACGGCATCGAGCTGATCGTCGGCGTCAACCGGGACCCGCGTTTCGGTCCGGTCGCCATGGTGGGCCTCGGCGGAGTACTGGCCGAGGCACTGCACGACGTCGCCTTCACCCTGGCCCCCGTACCCGCCGACCGGGCCCTGGACCTGCTGCGCGGACTGCGCACCGCCGCGCTGCTCGACGGCGTGCGCGGCCGCCCGCCCGTCGATGTCGCCGCCGCCGCGGCAGCCATCGGGACGATCACCGCGTTCGCCGCCGCCCACCCCGAAATCGCCGAGATCGAGGTCAACCCCCTCCTCGTACGCCCCGACGGAGTCCTCGCCCTCGACTCCCGCGCCGTACTCGCCTGACCCCACTGGAAGAGGCCCCCATGGACATGCGCTACACCCCCGAACAGGCCGACCTGAAGCGCCGCGCCGCCGAGTACGCCCGCCTGCTGATGCGGTACGAGGACCAGTCCGAGCAGGCCGGCGGCCCCCTGCCGCAGCAGCTCGTCACCGAACTGAGCCGGGCGGCCATGGACACCGGCGTCTACGCCATCAACATGCCCGCCGAGTGGGGCGGCGCCGGCCTCAGCCTGCTCGACCAGGTCATCGTGGAGGAGGAGTTCGGCAAGGTCACCAACTGCCTGTGGGACATCCCCTGGCGGCCGGCCAATGTCCTGGCCCAGGGGGATGAGCGGCAGCGCGAGAAGTACCTGCTGCCCGTCATCCGCGCGGAGAAGTTCGACGCGTTCGCCGTCACCGAGCCGGGCGCGGGCTCGGATCCGTCCTCCGGCACCTCCACCGCGACGCGTACCGAGGGCGGCTGGCTGCTCAACGGCGAGAAGTGGTTCGTCACCTGCGGCGACATCGCCGACTTCCTGCTGGTGCAGGCGGACGCCGGCGCCGAGCGGCTGCCCACGCTGTTCTTCGTGGACAAGGCCGCGCCCGGGGTCGAGATGACCCGGGTGCCCCGCTTCATGCACTCCGCGGTCAACGGGCACCCCGAATTCACCTTCACCGAGGTCTTCGTGGCCGACGAGGACGTGCTCGGCGGCGTCGGCAACGGCTACGAACTGACCAAGGAATGGTTCACCGACGAACGCCTGATGATCGCGGCCCGTACGGTCGGCGCGGCCGAACGCTGTCTGCAACTCGCCAGGGACTGGGCGGTGGAGCGGGAGCAGTTCGGCGCCCCGATCGCCTCGTACCAGCTGATCCAGGGCATGTTGGCCGACTGTGCGGTGGACATCGCCGTCAACCGTGCCTACACCCACCAGGTCGCCTGGGAGGCCGACCAGCCGCATACCGACCGCAAGACGCTGCACGCCAAGGCCGCCACCGCCAAGCTCGCCGCCAGCGAGGCCGCCGGCCGGGTCGCCGACCGCTGTCTGCAGATCTTCGGCGGCCGCGGCTACGACCGCAGCTACCCCGTCGAGCGCATGTACCGCGAGTTGCGCGTGGACCGGATCTGGGAGGGCACTTCCGAGATCCAGCGGCTGATCATCGCCAATGAGCTGATCAAGCGCGGCACCCGCGCCCTGGCCCTGCCCACCCACTGACCCTCCCTCCGACACCGCACAGCGAGGACTTCCATGGACTTCCGCCTCACCCCGCGCCAGGCACAGCTCAAGGCCGCCGCGCACGACCTCACCGACTTCATCGCCACCTACGAGCTGCAGTGCGAGGAGAACAACGGCCTGCCGGCAAGCGCCCACGCCATGATCCGCGACGCGGTGCTCGACGCCGGACTCCAGGCCGTCAACATGCCGGCCGAATGGGGCGGCGCCGGCCTCACCATCGCCGAACAGGTCACCGTTCAGGAGGAGTTGGGACGCCTCACCGGCGCCCTGTGGGACATGGTGTGGCGCCCCGCCAACGCCCTCCGCTTCTGCACCCCCGAGCAGCGCGAGCGCTTCCTCATCCCGGTCATCAAGGGCGAGCGGCGCGACTGCTACGCCGTCACCGAGCCCGGCGCGGGCTCCGACCCGCAGAACCTCGCCACCACGGCCACGAAGAACGACCACGGCTGGGTGCTCAACGGCGAGAAGTGGTTCGTGACGGTCGGCGACCACGCCGACTTCATGATCGTGCTGGCCGCGGCCGGACCGGACCGGGCCCCGACGCTGTTCCTCGTCGACAAGGACACCCCCGGCATCGAGATGACACGCGTCCCGCGCTTCATGCACACCTTCGTCTACGAGCACCCCGAATTCACCTTCACCGACGTCCAGGTCGGCGCGGACGCCGTGCTCGGCGGCATCGGGGAGGGCTACGACATCACCCGCTCCTGGTTCACGGAGGAGCGGCTGATGATCGCCGCCCGTACGACCGGCGCGGCGGAACGGGCCCTTGAGCTGTCCCGCGACTGGGCCGTGGAACGCGAGCAGTTCGGCGCCCCCATCTCCTCGTACCAGCTGATCCAGGGCATGTTGGCCGACTGCGCCGTGGACATCGCCGTCAACCGCGCCTACACCCACCAGGTCGCCTGGGAGATCGACCAGGCCCCGGCCGAGGACCGCAAGACCCTGCACGCCAAGGCGGCCATCGCCAAGCTCTCGGCGAGCGAGGCCTCGGGCCGGGTGATCGACCGGTGCCTGCAGATCCACGGCGGCCGTGGCTACGACCGGGCGTACGCCGTCGAGCGGCTCTACCGCGAGCTGCGCGTGGACCGGATCTGGGAGGGCACCTCCGAGATCCAGCGGCTGATCATCGCCAACGAGCTCATCCGGCGCGGCTCGGGGGTCCTGGACCTGCCCGTCGCATGACACCCGGCGACACCCGGCGGCCGGGGTCACCACGCGCCCCGGCCGGCCGTAGCCGGCACCGCCCGGAACCGGACGGTTCGCTCCGGATCGGACAGGAAGGAAGACGGATGACCGACATCAAGCGGATAGGGGTCGTCGGCTGCGGCCTGATGGGCGCCGGGATCGCCGAGGTCTGCGCACGCGCCGGCGTGCCGGTGACGGTGGTGGAACGCGACGCGGCGGCGGCCCGCGCGGGCCTGCTCCGCCTCACCCGCTCGCTCGACCGCGCCGCCGCCCACGGCAAACTCAGCGCCGAGCGGCGTGCGGCCGCCGCGGCCCTGATCACCGTGTCCGACCAGCTGGAGGCCCTGCACGACCACGACCTGGTGATCGAGGCGGTGGCGGAGGACCAGCGCCTGAAGACCGAGGTGTTCACCCGCCTCGACGCGCTGATCACCCAGGACCACACCCTCCTCGCCACCAACACCTCGGCCATCCCGGTCATCCGGCTCGCCGCCGCCACCGGCCGCCCCGACCGCGTCATCGGCATGCACTTCTTCAACCCCGTACCGGTCCTGCGGCTCGTCGAACTCGTCCCGTCGCTGCTCACCTCGCCCAGCACCGCGGCACGGGCCGAGGACTTCGTGACCGGGACCCTCGGCAAGGAGGTCGTCCGCACCCGGGACAAGGCCGGGTTCGTCGTCAACGCACTGCTCGTCCCGTACCTGCTGGCCGCCATCCGCATGGTGGAGACGGGCAGCGCGACCGTCGAGGACGTCGACCGCGGCATGGTCCTCGGCTGTGCGCACCCGCTCGGTCCGCTGGCCCTGGCGGACCTGATCGGCCTGGACACCACACGGGCCATCGCCGAGTCGCTGTACGCGGAGTTCCGCGAGCCCCAGTACTCGCCGCCGCCCCTGTTGTCCCGGATGGTGGAGGCCGGCCTGCTGGGGCGGAAGTCCGGGCAGGGCTTCCACACGTACGACAGCCAACCGGAGCGCGAGGGGGCGGCACCGGCGGGTCAGCGGTGAGGGAGACGCGGGAGCGCATCCTGACCGCGGCGTGCGAGGTCATCGCCGACATCGGCTCCGAGAAGATCCGGATGCGGATGGTCGCCGAGCGGGCCGGGGTGTCGACGGCGCTGCTGCACTACCACTTCGACACCCGCGAAAAGCTCTTCACCGAGGCGATGACCCACTCCTTCGCCACCACCGCCGTCGACGTCGAACGCGATGCGGGGACGGCTCCGGCGGCGGTCGTCCTCGCCCGCATCCTGCGCAACCTCCTGCCGACCGACCCACAACTCCACCAGGACTGGCGGCTGTGGCAGGAACTGTGGGTGCGCGCCCTGCGCGACGAGACCACCCGCACCTTCGCCGTGGACCTGTACGCACAAACGCACACCTGGGTCGCCGACGCGATCCGCCGCGGCATCGCCTCCGAGGAGTTCACCCCGACCGACGTGGACGCCCTCAGCACGCTCGTCCTCTCCCTGAGCGACGGCTACGGCATCCGCCTCATGCTGCGCGACCCGACGGTCACCCTGGACACGGCACTCACGTCCATCTGGCGCCAGGTCTCCAAGGCGCTCGGCCTGCCGGACAGTATGCCGACGGACTGAGCAACCGGGCGCGCAGACCGCCCGCGCAAGGGGGAGGAAGCGCTCAACTTCTACAGGGACAACTCCTCGTGCCATGCCCCAGTTCCCGGATGAGCTGTGACATTCCTCCGCCGCGCCGCGCCTTCCCGGCACCCCCGCCACCGGCACATACTCCAGGACCGCCTCGCCCTCAACTGACAGGAGGGTATGGGCGATTGAGCGAAGCGGATGGAGCGGATGGGAAAGATGACGACGGACACGGTCTCCGCGGCGGCCGCCGGCACCTGGCTGCTCGGTGATCGTGAGATCAACCGGCTCGGCCTGGGCGCCATGCGTCTGACCGGCAGCGCCGCCTTCCACGAGGGCGTACCCAGCGACCGAGCCCAGGCGACCGCGGTACTGCGGCGCGCGGTCGAGCTCGGCGTGAACCACATCGACACCGCGGCGTTCTACTTCTCCCGGCTGCGCTCCGCCAACGAACTGATCAACTCGACGTTGGCGCCGTACCCGGAGGACCTCGTCATCGCCACCAAGGTCGGCCCGGCCAGGGACGCTTCCGGTGAGTGGACCGCACCCGCGCGGCCCGACCAGCTGCGCGGCCAGGTCGAGGAGAACCTGCGCCAGCTCGGCCGCGACCACCTCGACGTGGTCAATCTGCGCCTCATGGGCCAGGACTCCCTCAGCGAGCACTTCGGTGCCCTCGCCGAGCTGCGGGCCGCCGGCCTCATCCGCCACCTCGGCATCTCCAACGCCCGCCCGGAGCACCTCGCCGAAGCCCTGACGATCGCCCCGGTGGTGTGCGTCCAGAACCGCTTCGGCCTCGACGCGCCCGATGGCACACGGATGCTGCAGGAATGCGCCGCACGCGGCATCGCGTTCGTGCCCTTCTTCTCCCTCGCCGGGGAGGGACGCGAGGCGGGAGCCGTGCGTGCCGAGCACGACGAGGTCCGCGCCGTCGCCCGCACACACGGTGCCTCACCGGCGCAGGTACGGCTGGCCTGGACCCTGAAGCAGGGCACCCATGTGCTGGCCATCCCCGGGACGGGAAACCCGGATCACCTGGTCGACAATGTCGCGGCGGGCGCACTGCGGCTGACGGAGGAAGACTGCGGGCTCCTCGATGCGATCGGGCGTGCCGCACCCTGAGGCCGGCCGCGGCCACCGTGCCGAACGCCATGGGCGTTCCGCTTCCACCCGGAATGCCGTACTCGTCGTCGTCCGCGCCCCCGTGAACGCCGGGTGAGGTACGCGCCGGTAGCCGAGTCCGGTCTTCAACTGTTCGGTTCCGCTTCACCTTTGAAGTTCTGACAACTTCACGACGGCCCTCCTACCGTTGCCTCGCTTCACACGAGAAACGCCACTCCCCGCACCGTGCACGGCTCTTTCTCGGAGGTCCGCTGTGTCCCTGTCCCTGCTCTCCCGCATCCGACGACCCCGCCGGTACGTCTCGATCTTCGGTGCCACCGGCCTCGTGGCCGCCTCGCTCGGGCTGTGGGGCAGCGCCCCCGGTGTCGCGCAGGCCGCGGCGCTGCCGACGCCCGACCACGTCGTGGTCGTGGTGTTCGAGAACCACGCCTACGAGCAGGTCATCGGCAGTTCGAGCGCTCCGTATCTGAACAACACGCTCAAGGCCGGTGGCGCCAACCTCACCAACTCCTTCGCACTGACCCACCCCAGCCAGCCCAACTACCTGGACCTGTTCTCGGGCGCCACGCAGGGCGTCACCGACGACAGCTGCTACACCCCGCAGTTCTCCGGCGCCGCCAACCTCGGCTCGGAGCTGATGGCTGCCGGCAAGTCCTGGGGCAGCTACAACGAGGGCCTGCCCTCCGAGGGCTCCACCACGTGCACCAACAGCGCCACCAAATACGCCCGCAAGCACAACCCGTGGTTCGCGTTCAGCAACGTGCCGCTGAACACCGCCCACACCTTCAGCCAGTTCCCGACGAACTACAGCACGCTGCCGAAGGTCTCGTACGTCGTGCCGAACCTGTGCAACGACATGCACGACTGCTCGATCACCACCGGCGACAACTGGCTGAAGAACAACCTCGACGCCTACGCCCAGTGGGCCAAGAACAACAACAGCCTGCTCCTGGTCACCTTCGACGAGGACGACCGGGCCCACAACAACCACGTCGCCACGGTGCTGTACGGAGCGCACGTCACCCCGGGCAGCTCGTCCTCCGCGACGTACAACCACTACAACGTCCTGCGGACCGTCGAGGACCTGGCCGGTCTGACCACGCACGCCGGTAACGCCGCCTCCGCCTCCGACATCACCGGCATCTGGAACTGACCACCGTGTACGTAGCAGACAGCCGCACCACCCCTGCTCCGGCCGACCCGGGTACCCGCCCGGGCGGCCGGGGCAGGGCCCTGCCGCACGCCAAGGCCGTGACCGCACTGCGGGCCGTGCCCCGGACCGTGTTCGTGCTCGGCACGGTCAGCCTCATCACCGACGTCTCCTCCGAGATGGTCACCGCCGTCCTCCCGCTGTACCTGGTCACCGCACTGGGCCTGTCCCCGCTGGGCTTCGGCCTGCTGGACGGGGTCTACAACGGCGTCAGTGCCCTGGTCCGGCTGGTCGGCGGCCATCTCGCCGACCGCGGTGGGCGGCACAAGGCCGCTGCCGCCGTCGGGTACGGGCTCTCCGCGCTGTGCAAACCGCTGCTGCTGCTCGCCCACAGCGTGCCGCTGATCAGCCTGGTGCTCGCCGCCGACCGCACGGGCAAGGGGCTGCGTACGGCACCGCGCGACGCGATGATCTCGTTGGCCTCCTCGCCCCGGACACAGGGGCGTTCGTTCGGTGTGCACCGTGCGATGGACACCGCCGGAGCCCTGCTGGGGCCGGTCACCGCCTTCGCCATCCTGCGGGTGGCGGCCGGGGGCTACGACGCCGTGTTCACCGTGAGCTTCTGCGTCGCCGTGACGGGTGTGCTGGTCCTGCTGCTCTTCGTGCCGGGCCGCACCCCGACGGCCGGCACCGCGGCGCCGGCCGCACGGGTCTCCCTGGCCGCGGCGGTCGGCCTGCTGCGCCGGGCCGAGCTGCGACGGCTGACCCTGTGCGCGCTGCTGCTGGGGCTGGCCACGGTCTCCGACTCCTTCCTCTACCTGCTGCTGCAGCGGCGCCTGGACCTGCCCCAGGAGTATTTCCCGCTGCTGCCGATCGTCACGGCCGGCTCCTTCCTGCTGCTGGCCGTCCCCCTGGGGAAGGCCGCCGACCGCTGGGGCCGCCGGCGGACCTTCCTGGCCGGTCACCTGGGCCTCCTCGTCGCGTACGGACTGGTGCTGGCGCCGTTCCACGCACCGGCGTTGCCCCTGGTGGCCGCGGTGCTCGTGCTGCACGGCGGGTTCTACGCCGCGACCGACGGGGTGCTGATGGCGGCGGCGGCCGGCGTGACGCCGCCGGAGCTGCGTTCCAGCGGACTGGCCCTCGTCCAGACCGGACAGGCCGGGGCCCGCTTCGCCTGCTCCGTACTCTTCGGCGCTGTCTGGACGGCCTGGGGCGACCGGACCGCGCTGTCCGCCGCCGCGGTGGCGCTGGCGGCGGGCGCGGCGGTCTGCGCCCTGCTCCAGCCGCTGCGTACGACGCCGGAGGAGGCAGCGACGGAGACGGGGGCGACGGAGACGGCGGCGACGGAGGAAGCCTCTCCGGAACCGTTCACCGCACCCAAGTCCGACGCCGCGCCCACCAAGACCGACCCCGCGCCCACGACGGAGGCCGCCGGATGAACGCCCGTACCCGCATCGTCGTCCTGCTCGTCGCCGTCCTCGTACTCGGCGGCGTCGCCGTGGGCGCCGTGCTGCGGGCCGCCGGCCAGGCGCATCGCAAGGACCAGCAGCAGACCACCGGCCCGCAGGTGACCGCAGGACGGGTGGCACTGGCGGGAGCGGCATCCGCGCGGCAGCCCCGGCTGGTCTTCCGCAGCACGCTGTGGGGGCCGCACCGCGACGAGCTGGTGTCCGTACCGGCCTCCGACCCCGCCGGCCCACGCACCGCATCCGGCCTCCGCTGCCTGCGCTTCTCCACCGCGGCCGGCACCGGCAGTTGTCTGCGTGCGGTGCCCGGCGCGATGGCCGGCCACTACGAAGCCGTGGTGCTGGACTCCCGGCTGCGGGTCCGCAGACACGTCCCCCTGGTCGGGAGCCCCACCCGGACCCGGGTCTCGCCCAGCGGGCAGATGGTGGCGTGGACCGTGTTCGTCAGCGGAGAGTCGTACACCGGGCTCAACTTCTCCACCCGCACCTCGATCCTCGACACCGGCACCGGAACGTTCCAGTCCAACCTGGAGTCCTATCGCGTCATCAAAAACGGGCAGCCCTACCGGAGTCCGGACATCAACTTCTGGGGAGTGACGTTCGCCGACGACGGGCACTTCTACGCCACCATGGCCACGCGGGGGACCGCCTATCTGGTGCGCGGCGACATTGCCCGGCGGACGGTGACCACCCTCCGCGGCAACGTGGAATGCCCGTCGCTGTCGCCGGACGGGACCCGACTGGCGTTCAAGAAGCGGGTGCCGGGCCTTCCGGCGGACGCGCCCTGGCGCCTGTACGTGCTGGACCTGCACAGCATGCACGAGCACCCGCTGGCCGAGCGGCGCAGCGCCGACGACCAGGCCGTCTGGCTGGACGACCACACCGTCGCCTACGCCCTGCCCGGCGACTTCGAGACCGACGCCTGGTCCGTCCCCTCCGACGGCACCGGCCACCCCCATCGCCTGATGCCTGCGGCCCAGGCCCCGTCCGCGGTCCGCTGACCTGCCGTCGCGGCATGGCCAGGCGCTCAACCGGCCTCGACTGGACGGCGGTTGGTCGCCCGGCTAAGGTTTTGGCCATGCGGTCAGAAAATAATTCGGGCGGCCAGACGGGCTCCGTCTCCGTCCCGGCGGGTGGGGGCGGCGACCCGACGTCTCAGGAGCCCGAGCGCTCCTTCATCGAGAGGGCGCGTCGCGCCCAGATCATGGATGCGGCCGTCGAGACCATCGCGGCACGGGGGTTCGCGAAGGCCTCGCTGGCGCAGATCGCCGAGCGGGCGGGAATCAGCAAAGGGGTGATCTCGTATCACTTCGCCGGCAAGGCCGAGTTGATCGAGCGGCTCGTCGAGCAGATCTACGCGGGAATCGGCGCGTTCGTCGAGGCCCGGCTGGAGAAGGAGGCCGGGGCAACGGCCTGGCTGCGGGTCTATGTGGAGTCGGTGGCCGCATACATGCAGGACCACCGGTCCCAACTCACCGCGCTCGGCGAGATCTTCGGCAACTTCCGCACCGAGGACGGGGCCCTGCGCTACGGCGTCGCCTCCAGCGAGCCGCTGTACGCCGGGCTGGAGGGGGTCCTCCTGGAGGGGCAGCGCAGTGGCGAGCTCCGCGACTTCGACGTGCGCGTCATGGCCGTCAGCCTCCAGGCCGGGATCGACCACATGTTCGCGTACTGGAGCGCCCATCCCGAGCACGACCTGGCGGCCCATGCCCGCCAACTCGCCGACCTCTTCGAGCATGCCACCCGGGCGGAAGCGCCAGGGGACACGACCGGCAGCGGCACCGAACCGCACTGAACGACACACCAACAGCGCTGCACCACACACCCACACCACTGCACAGCCATGAACTGCGCAGCCATGAAACTGCACAGCCATGAACTGCATTGCAGGGGAAGGACTTTCATGACGGACGATCTGGCCCGCCCGGCCCTGGCGGTGGGGCCCGAGCCGGCCACCGGGCGGCCGAAGGCTGCCGCCCGGCTGCTTTACATCGACAATCTGCGCATCGTGCTGACGGCACTGGTGGTGCTGCACCACACCGCCGTCACCTACGGCAACATTCCCGCCTGGTACTACACCGAGCCCGCCAAGGACGGCTCCGGGCTGCTCCTGGATGTGTTCGTCATGTTCAACCAGGCGTTCTTCATGGGGTTCTTCTTCATGATCGCCGGTTTCTTCACGCCGGCCTCCTACGAGCGCAAGGGCACCCGGCCGTTCCTCCGGGACCGCCTCAAGCGGCTGGGCATTCCGCTCCTCGCTTTCCTCCTGCTGATACGTCCGCTGGTGGGCTTCGGCGGGTTCGCCGATCTGCGGGCGGAATTCGCCGAGCAGGGCAAGGACCTTCCCTACTGGCTCTACTACGTGCTGAGTTGGGACGCGGGGCCGATGTGGTTCGTCGAGGTGCTGCTGGCGTTCTCGCTGGTCTACGCCCTCGTACGGCACCGGCGGGCGCGCCGCCTCACTGGCGTCGACGGGGAGCTCGGCACGGCCGGGCGCGCGCCCGAGCGGGACCCGCGGCCGCTGCGGCCGCTCGCCATCGTCGTCTTCACCCTCGGGCTGGCCCTCGCGACGTACCTGTGGCGGATCGTCGTTCCGAACGGCAGCTACCTGCCCGTCCTCGGCCTGCCCACCCCCAGCTTCATGCCGCAGTACGCGAGCTTCTTCGTCATCGGCGTGCTGGCCCACCGCCGTGGCTGGCCGCAGACCCTCTCCCGGGTCGCGGGGCGGGTGGGGTTCGTCGTCGCCACCGTGGCCACGCTCGCGTATCTGCCCGTCGTCCTCACCGCCGGGGACGGCGCGCTCGACGGACACGGCAGCTGGCAGTCGCTGGCCGGGGCCGCGTGGGAGTCGACGTTCGCGGTCGGCGTTGTCCTGGGACTGACCGTCCTGTTCCGGGAGCGTTTCCAGCGGCAGGGCCCGTTCGCCACGTTCCTCTCCCGCCATGCCTTCGCCGTCTACCTCACCCATGCGGCCGTGCTGGTCGGCCTCGGCTATGCCTTCCGCTGGCTGCACGCCCCGGCGGCCGTGAAGTTCGCCCTGGTCGCCGCCCTGGCCCTGCCGCTGTGCTGGGCCGTGGCCTACGCCGTTCGCCGCCTGCCCCGCGCGGACCGGGTGCTGTGACGCCGTACCCCACTTCGGTGGCGGAGGTCCCTGTTCCTGGCCCGGGTCAGGAGCGGGGGCCCTTTCGGGTCGACCGCCGCGCTCACCCCAGCGGCTTGTCCAGAACTGCCTTGGTGTGGCTGAACGTCTCCAGTGAGTACTCGCCGTGGTACCGCCCCATGCCGCTCTCGCCGACGCCGCCGAACGGCAGGCCGGGCGCGGTGAGATGGGCGACCGGCAGCCCGAAGGTGAGCGCGCCGGAGGAGGTCTCGGTCAGGAGGCGGTGCTTGGTGGTGTCGGAGTCGGTGAACGCGTACAGCGCCAGCGGCTTGTCGCGGTGGTTGATGAAGGCGATCGCCGCGTCCAGGTCGGGCACCGGCACGATCGGCAGGATCGGGCCGAAGATCTCCTCCTGCATCACCGGGGTGTCGGGGGAGACGTCGGCGAGGACGGTGGGCGCCAGGTAGCGGTCGGTGCGGTCGTGGGTGCCGCCGATGACCGTGCGGCCGCTGCCGAGGAGGGCGGTCAGGCGGTCGAAGTGGCGCTCGTTGACGATCCGTCCGTACTCGGGAGCGGTGGCCGGGTCGGCTCCGTAGATCTCGCGCACGGCTTCGGCGAGGTGCGGTTCGATGTCCCGGGCGGTGTCGCCGATGGCCAGGACGTAGTCCGGGGCGACGCAGGTCTGGCCGGCGTTGAGGAACTTGCCGGTGACCAGCCGCCGGGCCGCCGCGGCCAGATCCGTACCGGGGTCGAGGACGACGGGGCTCTTGCCGCCCAGTTCCAGCGTGACCGGTGTCAGGTGCCGGGCGGCGGCGGTCATCACGATCCGGCCGACGGTGCCGTTGCCGGTGTAGAAGATGTGGTCGAAGCGCTGGGCCAGCAGAGCGGTGGTCTCCGGGACGGCGCCCTCGACGACGGCCACCGCGTCGGCGTCCAGGTGGCGCGGCAGCAGCCGGGCGAGCGCGGCCGAGGTCGCGGGGGCGAGCTCACTGGGCTTGACGACGGCGCAGTTGCCCGCGGCGAGGGCGCCGACGAGCGGGGCGAGCGCGAGCTGCAGCGGGTAGTTCCAGGGCGCGATCACCAGGACGACGCCGAGCGGTTCGCGGACGACCTGCGCGGTCGCCGGGAGCAGCCGGTCGGGCAGGTCGGCGGGCCGGGGCGCCAGCCAGTCGTCGAGCCGGTCGAGGGTGTGATCGATCTCGTGGAGGGTGAAGCCGATCTCGGTGCGGTACGCCTCCTCGGGGCCCTTGCCGAGGTCGGCGGCGAGCGCGGCGAGGAGCTCGTCGCGGTGGTCGGTGAGCAGCGTGCGCAGGGCCGTGAGCTGGCCGCGCCGCCAGTCGGTGGCTGCGGTGCGGCGGGTGGCGAAGGTGGTGCGGAGCCGGTCGACGACGGCGGCCGCGTCGAGGGCGCCCGTGTGCAGGTCAGGGGTGGCGGTGTGGGCTGTCATGGCGCCGAGGCTACAGGAAACGAAAACTTTTCGTTTCGTAATGGTGGGTCGGTAGACTCCCGGTGTGGGCGAACCTACCGAGAGCAACCAGACCGCGGCGGCCGGGCGTGGACCCGCCCGTGGCCGCCCGCGGGACACCGCGCGCGACCGGGCCCTCCTGGAGGCCACCGTCCAGGTCCTCCAGGAGAGCGGCTACGGCGGGCTGACCACGGCCGCCGTGGCCAAACGGGCCGGGGTCTCCACCGCGACCCTCTACCGTCGCTGGCGTTCCAAGGAAGACCTGGTCGTCGGCACGGCCGTGCGCTGGGCGAGCGACCTCGGCCCGCAGCCGGACACCGGCAGCCTCGAAGGCGACCTGACCGCCCTGCTCCGGGACAAGGCCGAGACGCTGGAGGGCCCCGGCGGCCGGCTGCTGCACGTCCTGATCGGCGAGTCCGCCCACAACGAGGCGCTGGCCCGGGTGCTGGACACCGCGATCATCGAGCCGGTCCGCGACCGGGCCGCCACCGTCGTCCGCCGTGCCGTCGACCGCGGCGACATCCCGCCCCTGGAGAACGCCCACGTACTGGCCGATCTGGTCGTCGGCTCGATGGTCAGCCGCCTCTTCCTCACCCCCGACGCGGCGCACCGGGCCACCACGGACGGCCCGTCGTCCGGTGAGGCCGTGATCGCCGAGCTCCTCCCGTTCCTGCTGCGCGCCCTCGGCGCACGGACGGATTTGCCTTCGAGTGGACTCCAACCTCCACACTGACCACGACGGCATCCCGTGCCGTGGACGGAAAGGCGGCAGCTGATGGAGACGACGAACGGGACGGGGCACCCCCTGCCCTACGACACCTACCGGCAGGCGATCGAGCGGGAGACCCTGCGCTTTGCCGAGGTGGTCCACGGCGCAGACCCGGCGACCCCCGTGCCCTCCTGTCCCGACTGGACGCTGGCCGAGCTCGCCCGGCACGTGGGATCGCTGCAGCGCTGGTTCTGCGCGCTGCTGACCCAGCTGGTGCAAGAGCCGCCGCGCAGCCGGGACGTGGAACTGGGGCTGCCGGACCGCGCGGAGGAGTACGCCGGCTGGGTGGCCGCCGGGGCGCCCACCGTGGCTGCCGTACTTCGGGACACCGACCCCGAAGCGGCCATGTGGGCCTGGGGAGAGGACCAACACGCGCGGTTCTGGGCCCGCCGGATGCTCTTCGAAACGCTGGTGCACCGGGTGGACGCGGAGCGTGCCGTCGGCCACGGGCCGGACCTCGACCCCGCACTGGCCGCGGACGGGGTGGACGAATTCCTCGTCAATCTGCCGTACGCGGGCCTCTTCGCCCCGGAGGTGGCGAAGTTGCGGGGCGACGGCGAGGTCATCGCTTTCCGGTGCGCGGAGCCTGCCGATGCAGGCGGCGAGGAGTGGCGGGTGCGGCTGGACCCGGACGGCTTCCGCCTGCTGCCCCGGGCCGGAGCCGACGCCGACCCGCATGACATCGCGTCATCCGCACCGCGGGCGACGGTACGAGGACAGGCGGCGGACCTCCTGCTGCTGCTCTACGGGCGGCGTACGTACCAGGACCCCGCCTTCGACGTCTCGGGCGAGGCCACGGTACTCGACCGCTGGTTCGCCCACACGGCCTTCTGAAACGGCCTTCTGAACCGCCCTGCCTCGCCCCGGACGGGAGGACGGAGGGCGCCTGATGGCCGCAGGCGCCCTCCGTTCCTCCCGGACCCTCGCTCGGCACTCATTCGAGAAAGTCCTCGGTCCTCCACTTCGTGCCGGTGAACGGGGGAGCGGTGCTGGGCGCGAGGCCCACGGTGCCGTCGCCGGTCCGGCCGTCGAGGAAGCGGTTGCCTTCGATGGTGCCGAGGCACTTGTAGAACTTCACACCGCCGTCGAGCCGGGGGGCGAGCCATCTGGTGCCGGTGAACGGAGGATTGGTGTGGGGCGCCAGGCCCACGGTGCCGTCGGCGGTGCGGCCGTCGAGGAAGCGGTTGCCGGGTACCTCCCCGAGGCACTCGAAGACGACCACATCAGGATCGTGAGAGAGGGTCCTGACGTTCCAATGCGTGCCCGAGAGCGGTGGACCGATACGGGGCGCCAGGCCCACGGTACCGTCGCCGATGCGGCCGACCAGGAAGCGGTTGCCCGGTATGTCTCCCAGGCATCTGAGGAAGGTCATCATGGGCCCCCTGGAGCTGGGTTCCCCTTTCCACCATGCGCCCACCCCGGCAAGGCCTGCAACCGGGCGGCGGTCGATCAACTCTGCCCGTGGGGAGCCGACTTCCTTCCCGGCCGCCCGCCGTTCAGGACCGGGCACGGAAGGCGCGCAGCCGCAGTGAGTTGCCCACCACGAAGACCGACGAGAAGGCCATTGCCGCGCCCGCGATCATCGGGTTGAGCAGACCGGCCGCCGCGAGCGGCAGGGCAGCCACGTTGTAGGCGAAGGCCCAGAAGAGGTTGGTACGGATCGTGCCGAGCGTCTTGCGGGCGAGCCGGATCGCATCCGCCGCGGCCCGCAGGTCTCCTCGTACGAGGGTGAGGTCACCGGCTTCGATCGCCGCATCCGTGCCCGTCCCCATGGCCAGTCCCAGATCGGCCTGGGCGAGCGCGGCGGCGTCGTTGATCCCGTCACCCACCATGGCGACGCTGCGGCCCTCCGCCTGGAGGCGCTTGACCACGTTCACCTTGTCCTCGGGCAGTACCTCGGCGATCACCTCGTCGATGCCGACCTCCGCGGCGACCGACCCGGCCACCGCCCGGTTGTCGCCGGTGAGCAGAATCGGGGTCAGGCCGAGTGCCCGCAGTCGGCGGATGGCCTCCGGGCTGCTTTCCTTGACGGCGTCCGCCACTTCCAGGACGGCCCGCGCCGCACCGTCCCAGGCGACCGCGACCGCCGTACGACCCGCCGCCTCCGCCCCGGCCTTGGCACGCTCCAGCGCGGCCGGCAGGTGGATCGCCCACTCGGCGAGCAGCTTCGGCCGGCCGACGAGGACCGCGTGCCCCTCGACGACGCCCTGGACGCCGAGCCCGGCGACATTGCCGAAGCTCTCCGGCGCGGGCAGGACGCCGACCTTCTCCTGGGCCCCCTCGGCCACCGCGCGGGCGATCGGATGCTCGGACGCGTGCTCCAACGCCCCCGCGAGGCGGAGGACTTCACCCTCGTCCTCGCCGGTGTGGACGCCGATGAGGGTCATCCGTCCCGTCGTCACCGTGCCGGTCTTGTCCAGCACGACGGTGTCGACCTTGCGGGTGGTCTCCAGCACCTCGGGCCCCTTGATCAGGATGCCCAGCTGGGCACCGCGCCCGGTCCCGACCATGAGGGCGGTCGGAGTGGCCAGGCCGAGGGCGCACGGGCAGGCGATGATCAGGACGGCGACGGCAGCGGTGAACGCGGCCGTCAGGCCCGCCCCGTTGCCGAGCCAGAAGCCGAAGGTGGCGAGCGCCAGCCCGATCACGATAGGTACGAAGACCGCAGAGATCTTGTCCGCCAGCCGCTGGGCGGCGGCCTTCCCGTTCTGCGCGTCTTCCACGAGCCTGGCCATACGGGCGAGTTGGGTGTCGGCGCCGACCCGGGTGGCCTCGACCACCAGCCGTCCGCCGGCGTTCAGCGTGGCACCGGTGACCGCATCACCGACAACGACCTCGACCGGGACCGACTCGCCGGTGAGCATCGAGGCGTCCACCGCCGCCGAGCCCTCGACCACCGTCCCGTCCGTGGCGATCTTCTCCCCGGGGCGGACCAGGAAACGGTCACCGACCTGCAATGCGGCGGTGGGCAGGGTGACTTCGCGTCCGTCCCGGAGAACGGTGACCTCCTTGGCCCCCAGCTCCAGGAGCGCCTTGAGCGCCGCACCCGCCTTCCGCTTGGAACGGGCCTCGAAGTAGCGCCCGGCCAGAATGAAGGCGGTGACGCCGGCCGCGGCTTCGAGGTAGATGTTGCCCGCGCCGTCGCTGCGGGCGATGGTCAGCTCGAAGGTGTGCGTCATACCGGGTGTGCCGGCAGTCCCGAAGAACAGCGCCCACAGCGACCACAGGAAAGCCGCCGACGTGCCGACCGATATCAAGGTGTCCATGGTTGCCGCGCCGTGTCTGGCGTTCGTCCAGGCGGCGCGGTGGAAGGGCCATGCGGCGTAGGTGACGACGGGCGCGGCGAGGGTGAGCGAGAGCCACTGCCAGTACTCGATCTGCAGTGCCGGGACCATCGCCATCACGACCACCGGCACCGCGAGGACCACGGCGGTGATCAGCCGCTGCCGGAGCGGCCGGAGCTCATCGGGCGCCGCGTCCGCGCCGCCGGTCGCCGGCGTGTGGTCCGTACGGGCCGGGGCGGGCTGCTGCGCGGTGTAGCCGGTCGCCTCGACGGTGGCGATCAGATCGCTGACCGAGACGTCTGCGGCCCGGTAGCTGACCTTCGCCTTCTCCGTCGCGTAGTTGACGGTGGCTTCGACACCGTCCATGCGGTTGAGCTTCTTCTCGATGCGGGCCGCGCACGAGGCGCAGGTCATGCCGCCGATGGCGAGTTCGACCTGGTGGGCTTCGGTGAGGGTCGTCATCACTGCTCCTCGCAGGGATTGATACCCCTGGGGGGTATTGGTGGGCTGCGAAGAAAGATATACCCCCTCCCCGTATCTATGGCAAGGTCATCCGGTCGCTCTTGCGCATACCCCTAGGGGGTATATGCTCCGTGCCGGCAGGCTGGCTGGCCTGCCGGCCCGCACCCTCCGACCCGAGGAGAAGAACCCCATGAACACCCCGGTAAAAATCACGGCGTTCGCGGCCGCACTCGCCGCGTCCTTCGGCGTCGCGTACGGCGTCGGCAGCGTCGTGACCCCCCTCGCCGCGGCCCCGGAGGCCGCGGTGCACGCCGGACACGGAGGCAGTGGTGCAGCGGGCGGGGGAGGGGAGCACGCGGAGGGCGGCCATGGCGCACCCCCCGGCGGGCTGCAGATCTCCCAGGACGGCTACCTGCTCGACCTCGAGACCCCACAGGTCCGCGCGGCCCGGGCGACGGAACTCCGTTTCGCCGTTCGCGACGGCGCCGGCCAACCGGTCACCGCCTACCGGCGCGAGCACGGCAAGGAACTCCATCTCATCGTCGCCTCCCGCGACTTGGGGACCTACCGGCATGTGCACCCCACCCGCGCGGCCGACGGCACCTGGAGCATCAGGACGGAACTCCCGACGGCCGGCAGCTATCGGCTCTTCGCCGACTTCACCCCGGCCACCGGGCCGGCGAAGAACCTCACCCTCGGCGCGGATCTCGCGGCCACCGGCAACTACCGCCCCGCCCCGTTGCCCGCACCGTCCGCGGTCGCCGAGGTCGACGGTTACACCGTCACCCTCGACGGCCGACTCCGCGCGGGGGAAGAGAGTGAACTGACCCTGAAGGTCACCAAGAACGGCCATCCGGTCACCGACCTCCAGACCTACCTCGGCGCCTACGGCCACCTCGTCGCGCTGCGCTCGGGAGACCTGGCCTACCTGCACGTCCACCCCAACGGTGCCCCCGGCGACGGCACGACGAAGCCCGGGCCCGAGGTCTCGTTCACCGCCATGGCGCCGAGCGCCGGCGCCTACCGTCTCTTCCTCGACTTCCGGCACGAGGGGAAGGTCCGGACCGCCGCCTTCACGGTCCACGCGGGGCGCTGACGCCACCACGACGGGCGATGACCGGCGGCCGGTGCCGGGCCCGGCACGGCCACGAGTCGCCGACGGGCCCGGCACGGCCATGATTCGCTAGGCTGAAATGGGCCGCTCAGGCGCAGGGAAAGATCACCCATTCCCAGCGAGGGAGGTCGATCATGGACGGTCGGCTTGCGGAGTCGCGGATGGTCGCGGTCTACCTCAATGATCACCTGGCCGGTGCCACGGCCGGTGTGGAGCTCGCCCGGCGCATGGCCCGGGAGCACCAGGGTTCGGACCTCGGCGGTGAGGTGAAGGACCTCGCCGCGGAGATCTCGCTGGACCGGCAGGCTCTCCTGCGGCTGATGGCCGCCCTGGGCATTCCGGTTCGGCGATACAAGGTCTACGGAGCCTGGGCGGGCGAGAAGATCGGCCGTCTGAAGCCCAACGGCCGTGTGGTCCGCCGCTCCGGCCTCAGCACGCTCATCGAGCTCGAGGGAATGCGCCTCGGCGTGGAAGGCAAGGCGCTCCTGTGGCGCGCGCTCCTCGAATGGGCTCCCCGGGAACCCCGTCTGGACACCCGACGGCTTCAGGAACTCCTGGCCGGAGCGCGGCAGCAGACCGAGGTACTGGATGCCCTGCACCGCAGCGCCGTCCGGAGGTTTCTGACCGAACGGTCCGACCAGCGGCAGTCGGAGGCCGCCCGATGACCCCACCACGGCCGACCGCCGCGCACGGCCCGCCCCCGTCCCCGTCCTGGGCAGCACCACCTCGCACGTGCGGGCCCTCGTGAACCCGATGCTGGTCGCACGTGCCCAAGGCCTGTTCAACGCAGGCGGCGGCGCGTGGGCTCTGCTGTGCCTGCGCGGCTTCGAGCGCCACTTCGGGCCGCGGAGGATGAAAGAGGAGCAGGACTGGCTGGTCAGAACGGTGTCCGGGCTACTGGTCGCCTGCGGCTGGAGCCAGCTGCGGACCTGCCCCGCGCCCGAATGCCTGGCCCAGGCACGCCGGATCGGCCTCGGTACGGCGCTGACCCTGCTCGCCATCGACCTGGTCTACGTGCCGAGGGGCAAGGTGCGCCGCAGTCACGCGCTGGACGCCGTCATCGAGGCCGGCTGGCTCGTCGCCTGGTGGCGGTGCGGTCCCCTGCCGCCCGCACCGGTCACCCGCGGCTCACCTCTTGCGCTGCAGTGATCCCCAGAGACCGGCCTGCCGGTCGACCTCGGCCTTGGCCTGCTTCAGCACGCGGGAGGAGATCCAGGCAATGGGCTCCACGGAGCGGACGAGGGGTTCGTTGTCGGGACCGCGCCCCGCCTCATGGCCGTGCAGCACCCACGGACGCACCGCTGAGCCCTTCTCCCGCGGCAGATGGGAGTAGTCGTGGAGGCGTCGCGCCACCCATACGCGGGTGGGGCGCCCCTGCCACCAGGGAGGGACGTCAAGGGCGTTGGCGGACAGGCCCGGCAGGGACGCGCCGGTGAGGTCGTCCGTGCTGGAGGACCGGCCCACATCGGCTTCCGGTCCGCGTGACCAACGGACGTAGAGGTGCGGACGGCGTTCGACGAGTGCGGCCAATTCGTCCAAGGTGTGCAACGTGGGCAGGCGGCCCGAGTCCGGCATGCGCGCGACCCTCCTTCCCGCTTCCTCCCTCCTCTTTCCACCGTCTCGCAAGGGAACGGCCTCAGCCGGGGGCCAAGGTGACACTCGCACCCCTCTCGCAGCGCACGATCCGGTCGGTCAGACCGCGCTTCCCGGCTTCGGCGAGGAAGTCTTCGAGCGGTGAGCTGAAGACGGTGTAGTCGTCGTAGTGGACGGGCAGGGCCCGGCTCGTCGGCAGGCGGTCGGCGAGCTCGGCGCCCTGGGCCCCGTCCATGGTCACCATGAAGCCACCCGGCAGACGGGTCCCCCCGAGGTGGAGCACGGTCAGGTCCACGTGCGGGTAGCGGCTCGCTATCTCGGTGAGCCCGTCGAACAACAGCGTGTCACCGGTGAGGTACAGCCGGAACCGGACCGGGCCGCCCGCCGGCCCGAACTCCAGCAGGCTGCCCATCACCGGCGGCAGCAGCAGGCCCAGCGCCCCCATGGCGTGCCGGCCCGGCAGGGCGGTGATCCGGACCTGCGTGCCCTGGCGCGTCACGGTGTGGTCCTGCCAGGTACGCAGCCCCACCGCGCGGTGGAAGCGGTGAAGCCCCTGCAGGCGCCGGGAGGCGTGCGGCGTGGTGACGACCGGCACGGAGGTGTCGAGGCCGCGCCGGGCCGTGCGGTCCCAGTGATCACCGTGGAGATGCGACAGCACCACCGCGTCGAGGTCGCCCGGGAGCTCATCGATGGACATGGCCGGCTCGGTGAGGCGTCGGCTGAGGAGCCCGTAGCCCAGGTACGCGTACTGTCCGCGGTGCAGGAAGTTGGGATCGGTCAGCAGTGTCAGGTCGCCGTACGTCAGCACGGTGGTGGCATTGCCGACGAAGCGGAGGGTTACCGAGTCGCCAGAAGGATCCGTCATCATGCTCCTCCCCGGGGTGCGCGCACATGAGGCGCCCGATGACCGGCACTCCTCTCATTGTCGCTGCCGACCCCCGCCCCCGCGCAGGCAAGCGGCCCCCGCTCAAGACGGCCGTCTGCCGCTACCGGCATCGATAGCTCGGCCACCGGCCGTGCTCCTGGTCAGGCCACGTCGCCGAGGTAGGCATCGGGGGCGGGAGGGGTGGGGGACAGGTCGGCGAGCGGCTGCCGGATGGCCCGCGGCAGCAGATCGGTGGCGGGGACCTTCCGCAGCGGGACCCATTCCAGGCCGATCTGGGTGGCGTCCTGGGAGTGACCGCCGAGTTGATGGGGATCGCTGGTGGGGGTGCACAGGAAGATCGCTTCGATGCGGTGGGTCTCGGAGCCGTCGTCCGGCTCACCGTGGTGGGCGCCGATGTATTCGCGCAGCCACAACAGGCGGTCGACCGTCACGGTCAGGCCGGTTTCCTCGTGCACCTCGCGGCGGACCGCGTCCTCGAAACTCTCACCGGGGCGCTGGCCTCCTCCCGGCAGGAAGGAGTACTCCCGGTCTCGCCAGTGGGCGCGGGTCAGCAGCACATGGTCCTCGTGGAGGACGACGGCCTTGGCAGAGGTGCGGATGGTGGGGCTCGGGGGCTGGGGCACGGTGGTGGTCACCTTCCTGTCGTTACGGCATGTCCCGTCGCGCCCGCTCAGGCGGGCACCGACGAGCACCACGATGCCCGGTCCGCCCGAGAACGGGACACCCCATCAGCCCGTATCGCTGCGCGGGGCCGCCCGGGCGCGGCAGCCCACCCATGGCCGGCCGGTGGGCCACCGGTCGTGGGGAGGCTGCCGCAGAGGAAGGCGCTGAGCAGCGGCGAACGAGGCCGGCCGGTCAGCTGCGCAGGGGGCCTTCGCAGTGGAAGGCGCTCGTGCCCGCGCGGCCGTTGGACCAGATGTCGACCTCGCCGAACGAGCAGTTCATGTCGGTGAGGTTGTTGTCGCCGTGGGCGGCCCGGTCCAGTATGAAGAAGTCGACGGTCTCGGACATGTCCTTGAAGACCTGGTCGGCGTTGCCGGCGTCGGCGAGGTTCGCCGTGATGCGGCCGTTGCAGGTGAACCGCGGCCGGTCCTTCGAGCCGGACGCGTGGCACTCGTCGGGGTTGTTGTAGGTGCTCCTGGCGAAGGACGAGCGGACCTGGTCGGGCGTGCTGTCGGTCAGCTCGGCGAGCGGGACGTGCTTGGTGTCGGGGACGAAGAGGTCGTCGACGTGGGCGATGTTGGTGTCGAGGAAGGCGTCGTACTCCCGCTGGAGGCCTTGGTCCCTGCCGAGACGGGCGCGCCAGGCGTCGAAGGCCGCCGGGTCGTCGGCCCGCAGGTTCCGGTACATCTCCTTGAGCAGGGAGGGGTGTTGGGCCCACAGGAACTCGAAGAACGTGCCCGCGTAGTTGTAGAAGCGGAAGCCGTCCCCGTCGTACGTGGCGTGCAGGAGCTGGTCGACGGTCATGCGCGGGCCGCCGTTCGCGGTGTCGGCGATGATGCCCCGCACCAGTGACTTGCGGACCTTGATGCCGTCGTCACGGGTGCCGCCGTCGAAGAACTCGGCGGTGCCCTCGTCCATCGCCGTGGTCCGGTCACCCTCGTACCAAGGACCTTGGCCGAACGTCCCGGGCACCGCCCAGCGGCCGTTGAGGTAGTGCGTGTACTCGTGCCGGAAGAGCTCCTCCAGGGTGAGCGTGGAGTCCTGCGGGACGCGGCGCTGGTAGGTGTAGAAGGTCGCGCCCTGCTCGATGTACATGCCGCCGTTGCTGGTGCTCAGGCCGGTCAGCAGCGGCTGGAAGTTCTCGTAGTCGGCGCGGGAGGCGTACAGGACGATGTGCAGGGTGGAGTTGGTGTCTCCCGCCAGCGGCTCCTCGGTGCCGACCACCCGGTGGAACTGCGTCTTGACCTGCTTGCTGGCGTAGTAGAGCTGGTCGACGGTGCCCCGGTCGAGGGCGGTGCGGACCGTGATGCCGTCCGTCCCGTCCTTGCCGTACGTGTAGGTCTGCGGGAAGAGGCGCTTCTCGATGTCCGCACGGCAGACCTTGTACGGCGCGCAGGCGTCGAATTCGATCAGCCAGGTGGCCACCTTGGCCCAAGGAGCGCTGTACGCACCGAAGTTGCGGGCGGTGGTGCCCAGGAGCGGGCCGAGGCCGGCGACGATCTCGTCGTGCAGCCGGTCGATCTGCCCGGTGCGGCCGTACTCGCCGACCGCGTCGCGCACCACCCAGGCGTTGGCCGTGTTCTTGAGGTGGGTGTAGCCGGCGAAGGCTTTGAAGGCGGCGCGGTAGGAGGGGGCGGCCACGACCGCGTCGCGGAAGGCGGTGTCCTGGTTGCCCGGATAGACGCCGAGGTAGTGCACGGAGAGGGCGGCGAGGGCGGCGCCGCCCCAGGAGGAGTCCTTGGCGGTGTCCGGGCGGTCCGGGCCCATGGTGGCGAGGACCCGCTTGACCAGCGGGAGTTGGTACTGGCGCAGGCCCTTGGCGCTGGCCGCGTTGAGGGCCTCGCGGAGCGTCTCGGCGTTGCTGCGGGTCACGTCGAAGGTGTGGGCGGCCGAGCCGAAGGCGTCGACGGCCCGGCGCATGGCGGCCAGGGTCGCCGGGTCGGTGAGGTCGACCTCCCGGTGGTTGAAGCCCAGGTACGCGACTGCGTGGAGGTAGGTGAACATCTCCAGCAGGTGGGTGCCGTTCCGGCCGTCGTGCGCGGCGGCGAGCTGGCTGATGCGGTTCGCGACGGCCTGGATGTGGGCCTTCGACATGACGGGTGCGAGGCGCTGGTCCCAGTTCCAGATCAGGGTGCGCAGACAGCCGTCGGCGCTGACCTCGGGGGCGGCGAGGAACTCGGTGAACTGTTGTGGGGACAGGCCGGTGACGCCGTCGAGGGTGCACGGAACGGCGGTCTTGCCGATCGTGGCGTGCCGGGTGTGGGCCGTTGCCTTCGCCTTGGCCTTCGCCTTGGACGTGTGGGGCCCGGGGACGCGGCCGTTGCCGAGCCCGCCGGGGCCCGGTGTGCGCAGGGCCGGCGACGTGGGCGCCTTGGCCAGGCGGTCGACCTCGTCGTGCGGGGTGGGCGTGGCGGCCGCCGGGCCGGCGAAGGCGGCCGGGTGCGGGGCCGCGGCGGTTGCGCGCGGGGCGGAGGAGGGGCTGAGGGGATATCCGGTTCCGGCCGCGGTGACGCAGAGCGTCACCGCTGTCGCGGCCGTGAGCAGGGATCTGCGAAGGGTTCTTGAAGGGAACACGAAGCTCTCCTGTGTGGGGGCGGTGAAGCGTGCACGGGGTCCGCGGTGTTCGGGGCCCGGCTGCCGTACAGGTGCCGACTGACCGGCAGGTGCACGCCATGTGATGCGTAACGTAATAATGTGAAATTGCACTGACAAGCCCTTTGTCGGGGTGCATTTCACGGAAATCCCTTGCGCCGCCCCTTGGTTCAGACCAGAGGCCGCGCCGCGTCCGGATACCGTTGCCGCCAGCGGGCGTACGCCGGACTGTCGGCGCAGTCGCGCACATAGCCCTCGCGCACCCGCCGCAGGATCGTCCGGCCGTGCCGGGCGAGCGGGCCGTCGCGGTGCCAGGCCAGCAGATGGCGGTACCACAGGGGGTTGCCGGCCAGCGGGCGCACCGCCACCCCCGGTACCTCGATGAAGGTGGCCTGACAGAGGCTCACCGCCAGGCCGGCCCGGACGATCTCGATCAGCTGCCGCCCCTCCGCCTCGTAGGGCACCCGGGGCCGACGGTCGGTCAGCGCGAAGACCGACGACCAGTACTCGCGGGTGCGGTCGCTGTCCGGACGGGGCGCGGCCCAGTCCTCCCCGGCGAGCTCGGACAGGCTCACCTCCTCCCGGCCCGCCAGGCGGTGGCCGGCGGGCAGCAGGGCGAAGACGGGCTCCGTGACGAGCGGGTGCAGCAGCACGCCGTCACGGGGCGGCGGCTCCTGGCCGGGGTGGTCACCGAGGACGGCGGCCTCCAGACGGCCGGCGCAGAGGTCGTCCAGCAGCGGCCCGGGCGCGTACCGGCAGCGGGCGGTCACCTCCGCGTCCGGCAGCAACTCGCGTACGGCCAGCAGGAGATGACCCAGCAGCGGGGCGCCCACCGAGCCGACGCGGAGGCGGGCGGGCGCCGCGGCCCGCCGCGCCGCCCGGTCGGTGTCGGTGAGGAGCTGGTCGACGCCGGGCAGGATGGCGCGGGCGTGGGCCAGCACCAGATCGCCCAGCGGGGTGGGCGCGGAGCCCGCCCGCCGGCGGTCGAACAGCGCGCCGCCCAGGAGGGTTTCGATGCGCCGCAACTGGGCGCTGAGGCCCGGCTGGGTCATCCCGAGCGACGCGGCGGCCCGGGTGAGGCTGCCGGCCTCGGCGATCGCGCACACCACCCGCAGATGCCGTATCTCCAGATCCATGGCGCGGATGTTATGGACCGGCGGGAGGTTCCCGACAGGGTGTGGCAGCCCTCAGTCTCATGTGACATCTCACACTGCACCCCCCAGGGAAAGGTCCCAGATGACGAAGGCGTTGCACCCCGCCCGCCGCCGACCCGCACCGCTGCTCGCGGCCGCACTCGCCGGCCTCCTCCTCCCCCTCACCGGCGCCCCGCACGCCGAGGCGTCCCATGTGCCCAAGCCGGCGGACCGCGCCACCGACTGTGCGCTGCCGGGCGCCACCGGATGGACGGACGAAGGCCATGACACCGACCGCTCCGTGTTCCAGCGCCCCTCCGGGACCCGCAAGGTCGGCATGATCTTCGTGGACTTCCCGGACGCCCCCGCCACCGAGTCCCCGGCCGACGACGCGGCCCGGATCACGCCCGGCGCCAACTGGCTGTGGCAGGCGTCGTACGGCAAGGCGTGGCTCGCCATCTCCCAGCACCGGCACTGGGTACGGATGCCCCGCAAATCCACCGACTACGGCTTCGCGCGCGGCCTCAGCCACGAGGCGCACGAGGCGTACATCAAGGACGCCGTGGCCGCCGCCGACCCGGACGTGGACTTCTCCGCGTACGACATGCTGTACGTGGTCCCGACGAGGAACGCCTCGGCCATCTCCTTCACCCCCACCTATGTGTACGAGCCGGGCGCGGCCGGCGTCGTCGCCGACGGGAAGCGCATCAAATGGGCCGTCACCTTCGGCCAGGACATGTGGCACTGGGGACCCAAACTGGTCGGCCACGAGACCGCGCACACCTTCGGGCTGCCCGACCTGTACGCCTTCGACCCGGGCAACGACACGCACCGTTTCGTGGGCGGCTGGGACGTCATGGGTCTGATCAGCGGGGCCGGACCGCAGTACTTCGCCTGGGAGTCGTGGAAGCTCGGCTGGACCGCCGACAGCCAGGTCGTCTGCCGGGCCTCGGCGGGCAGCGACA
Source organism: Streptomyces sp. NPDC048197 (assembly GCF_043202395.1). NCBI lineage: Bacteria > Bacillati > Actinomycetota > Actinomycetes > Kitasatosporales > Streptomycetaceae > Streptomyces > Streptomyces sp. NPDC048197. The sequence continues at coordinate 18,275 of NZ_JBIDAJ010000024.1, read as the reverse complement.
CCGTCCGGCTCACCGCCGTCGAGTACGGCAGCGGCACGAAGATGGCCGTCATCCGCACCGGCCCGACGTCGGCCTACGTGGTCGAGTCCCGGCGGGCGGCCCGCGCGGACACCGGCCTGTGCGCGACCGGCGCGCTCGTCTACAAGGTCGACTCGTCCGTCGAGACCGGCAAGGGCCCCGTCCAGGTCATGGACGCCAGGCCCGATGCCACCCCGGCGCAGGGCTGCCGGCCCTTGGACGACGCGCCGTACGGAGCCGGTGAGTCGTTCACCGACGCGGCCGCCGGTGTGCGGATCGACGTGCTGAAGGCCGGCGCCTACGGGGACACGGTGCGCATCACGAAGTCGTAAGTCACCCTGGAACCAAGCGGGTTGACTGTGCCCCGGCGCCGAGGCGGACGCCGGGGCACAGCCGTGTGCGGGGGCGGTCAGACCGTCTCGGGGAAGTGGCAGGCGACCTGGTGCCCGGGCCCGGACTGCTCCGCTCCGCCCAGGACCGGGGCCTCGGTCCGGCAGACGGCCTGGGCCTTGGGGCAGCGAGGGTGGAAGGTGCAGCCGGGCGGGGGAGCCGCGGGGCTCGGCGGATCGCCGAGCAGGGTGATGCGCTCCCGGGCCCGTTCGGCGACCGGATCGGGCAGCGGTACGGCGGACAGCAGCGCCCGGGTGTAGGGGTGTGCGGGAGCCGTGTAGACCCCTTCCTTCGGGCCGATCTCGACGATGCGGCCCAGGTACATCACGGCGACCCGGTCGCAGACCCGTTTGACCACGGACAGGTCGTGCGCGATGAAGAGGTAGGCGAGCCCCAGTTCCCGCTGGAGCCGCTCCATCAGGTTGACGATCTGCGCCTGTACGGAGACGTCGAGCGCCGAGACCGGTTCGTCCGCGACGACCAGGCGCGGGCCGGTGGCCAACGCCCGGGCGATGCCGACCCGTTGTGCCTGGCCGCCGGAGAACTCGTGCGGATACCGGTCGAGGTGCTCGGGGATGAGCCCGACCAGCTGCATCAGATCGGCGGCCCGGCGGCGGGCGTCGACCGCCGAACTGCCCTGCGCCAGAAGGGGTTCGGCGATGATCCTGGCCACGGTCTGACGCGGGTTGAGGGAGGCGTGCGGGTCCTGGAAGACCATCTGGAGGTGGCGGCGCAGCGGATGCAGCTCGCGCTGGCCGAGGTGGCTGATGTCGCGGCCGTCGAAGCAGATCGAACCGCTCGTCGGCTCCAGGAGCCGCACGATCATCCGGCCGGTGGTGGACTTCCCGCAGCCCGACTCCCCGACCAGACCGAGCGTTTCGCCCGCGGCCACCTCGAAGCTGACGCCGTCGACCGCCCGGACCGGCGCCGTACGGCCCCGCTTGCCGGGAAAGGTCCGGGTCACCTCATGGACGGACAGCAGCGGGGCCGGGCCCCGGGACGGGGCGCCGGCGGCGGCCGGGGGCGGGGACGTACGGGGCGTCGTCATGGTGTGACCTTTCGGATCTGGTCCGGGCCCTCGGACCGCGGGTGTCCCGGGGCGCCGGGTGCGGGGGCCGGGCCGAGCGGCAGATGGCAGGCGACCGCGTGCCCGCCGGAGTCGACCAGGCGGGGCCGGTGACGGGTGCACCGCTCCCGATCGGCCCAGTCGGCCGCCGCCGCCCGCGGGCAGCGGGGCGCGAACGCGCAGCCCGGTGTGGGGGTGAGCAGCGAGGGCGGACTGCCGGGGATCGCGCGCAACGGGGCGTCGTCGGCGTCGTCGAGCCGGGGGAGGGAATCGAGCAGGCCGCGTGTGTAGGGGTGGGCCGGGGCGGCGAACAGCGCCTCCACCGGGGCCTGTTCGGCCGCCCGGCCGCCGTACATGACCAGGACCTCGTGGGCGACCCGGGCGACCACCCCGAGGTCATGGGTGATCAGGACGACGGCGAGCGAACGTTCCTCCTGGAGCCGGGCGAGCAGCTCCAGGATCTGGGCCTGGACGGTGACGTCCAGAGCGGTCGTGGGCTCGTCCGCGATGAGCAGGTCGGGTTCGCAGACCAGGGCCATGGCGATCATCACCCGCTGCCGCATGCCACCGGAGAACTGGTGCGGGTACTCGCCCGCCCGGCGCTCCGGCTCCGGGATCCCGACCTCGGCGAGCATCTCCACGGCCCGCCGCCGGGCGGCGGCGCGGCGCGAGCCGAAGTGCACCCGGTGGTGCTCGGCCAGCTGCTCGCCGACCGTGTAGTAGGGGTGGAGGCTGGAGAGCGGGTCCTGGAAGACCATCGCCATCCGGCGGCCGCGGAGCCGGCTCAGCTCGCGCTCGGGAAGCCCGACCAGCTCCCGGCCCTCCAGGGCGATCGAACCGCTGACCTCGGCCGCGGTGTGCAGGCCCAGCACGGCCATCGAGGTGACCGACTTGCCGGAGCCGGACTCGCCGACGATGCCGAGGGTGCGGCCGCGGCGGACCTCGAAGGACAGGGAGTCCACGGCGTGCACGGGGCCGTGCCGGGTGGCGAAGGTCACCGCCAAGTTCCTTACGGCCAGCAGGGGTTCGGTGGTGGTGGCCATCACAGCCTCACTCGGGGGTCGACGACGGCGTACAGGAGGTCGACGGCCAGGTTGGCGACGACGATGAACGTGGCGGCGAGCAGCGTCACCCCGAGGATCACCGGCTGGTCACCGGTGGTCAGGGCGCCGTAGAAGAGCCGCCCGATGCCCGGGAGGCCGAAGAGCGACTCGGTGATCACCGCGCCGGCGAGCAGTCCGCCCAGGTCCATGCCGAAGAGGGTGAGCAGGGGCGTCATCCCGGCCCGCAGGCCGTGCTTGACGACGACGGTGCGGCGCGGCAGGCCCTTGGCGCGGGCCGTGCGGATGTACGGCTCCGCCATCGTCTCGATCATCGAACTGCGGCTCTGGCGTGCGTACATGGCCGCGTACAGGAGGGCGAGCGCCAGCCACGGCAGCAGCAGGTTCGACGCCCAGTGCGCGGGGTCCTCGGCGAAGGAGACGTAACGCGGATAGGGGAGCAGGCCGGCCACCCGGATGAGGCCGTAGATCAGCATCATCGAGGTGAAGTAGACGGGCAGCGAGGCGGCGCCGACCGCCCCCACCATCAGGGCGCGGTCGACGAGCGTGTCCTTGCGGAGGGCCGCGACCACCCCGGCGCTCAGCCCGAGCACCAGCCACAGCACGGCCGCACCGACGGCGAGGGACGCGGACACCGGCAGCCGGTCCACGAGGAGGTCCCAGACGGCCTCGCTGTTCTCGTACGAGTAGCCCAGGCACGGGAAGTCGCAGTGCAGGGTGTAGCGACCACTGCCCATCGTGCGGCCGGTGAAGATCCCGGAGACGAAGTCCCAGAACTGCCGCCACACGGGCTCGTCGAGCCCCATATGTGCCCGGATCGCTTCCAGGCGCTCGGTGCTGCACGACTTGCCGCAGGCCGCGGCGGCCGGGTCGGAGGGCAGGACGTAGAAGATGGTGAAGGTGACCGCGGCGACGGCGATCAGCACTCCGACGACGGCCACCAGGCGCCGCAGCGTGTAGCGGATCATGTGCGGCTTCCCCTCGGATCGAGGACGTCGCGCAGGGCGTCGCCGAGCAGTGTGAACGCGAGGACGGTCAGGAACAGGCAGGCGCTCGGGATGACGAAGTACATGGGGTCCGTGTCGTAGAAGGAGACGCTCTCGGCGATCATCTGGCCCCAGGAGGGGGTGGGCGGCCGCACCCCGACGCCCAGGTAGCTCAGCGCCGCCTCGGTGGCGATCATCCCGGGAATGAGGAGGGTGGTGTACGCGATGACGGGCCCGGCGACGCCCGGGAGGACGTCGCGGGTGAGGATCCGCCAGGGCCCGGAGCCGCCGACGCGGGCGGCGTCGACGTACTCGCGGTGCTTGAGGGAGAGGGTCTGGCCGCGCACCACGCGGGCGATGCCGGGCCAGCCGAAGAGGCCGATGACGGCCGTCATCAGCAGGATCCGGTTGACGTCCTTGGCCACCGACATCATCGCGATCATGAAGATGAGGGAGGGAAAGGACATGGTGAGGTCCATCAGGCGGGAGAGCAGGGCGTCGGTGCGGCCGCCGAAGTAGCCGGCCGCGATCCCGGCCGCGGTCCCGGTGAGGACGACGATGGCGGTGGCGGTGAGGGCGATGAGCAGGGAGACCTGGGCGCCGTGCACGACCCGGGCGAACAGGTCGCGTCCGGTGACCGGTTCGACGCCCAGCCAGTGGTCGGCGGAGATCCCGCCGAGCGGTCCGAGGGGCGTGCCGCCGAGGTACGGATCGACGGCGGACTTGTCGAACGCATCGGGCGACCAGCCGCCGAGCGCGCTCAGCAGGGGGGCCGCGGCCGCCATGAACAGGAACAGCCCGATGACGGCGAGGGAGATCTTCACGGAGGCGCGGCGGAGCAGTGCGCGGCGGACCAGCTGCCCGGGGCGGCCGGACGCGGCGGACAGGACGGCCGCCTCCGGGGCGAGCGGCTCGGGTGCGGGGGAGGACATGATGGGCTCGACCCTCCTCAAGTCAGGCTCTTGGCGGGGTCCTTGAGGCCGACGGACGCGTAGTCCAGCTGGCCGCCGAAGGAGGTCTGGCCGTAGGCGCCCGCGATGTTGCCGCCGAGCACCAGGGGCCAGCGGCGCACCAGGACCGGGACGGCGGGGGCCTTCTTGAGGATCTCCCCGTCGAGTTGCCGCCACGCCTGGTCGGCCCGCCGGGCGTCGGTCATCGCGGCGATCTCGTCCATCCGCCGCATGGTCGGCCGGTCGCGGAAGAGTGAGTGGTTGCCGGAGTTGCCCTTCTCCTTGATGTACCGGCCGTCGAAGACGAACGGCAGGAAGGTCGAGCCGGAGGGATAGTCGGGGCACCATCCGGTGAAGACCAGATCGGTGCGGTTCTTGGTGTCGCCGATGGTGGCGTAGAACGCGGACGGGTCGACGGTGTTGATGGCGACCTTGATGCCGGCCTTGGCCAGGGACTGCTGGATGGCCTCGGCCCGCCCCTTGTCGCCGGAGGACACGGTGATCTCCGTCGAGAAGCCGTCCGGCCTGCCCGCCTCCTTCAGCAGCTGCTTGGCCTTCGCCACGTCTCCGGTGGCCGGGATCTTGAGGGTGTCGGGCTGCTTGCCGCCGAAGAGCGTGGCCGGCATGTAGGCGGTGGACAGGTCGTTGAAGGCCGGGCCGCCGGACGCGGTCAGCACCGAGTCCCTGTCGAGGGCGTACTGCACCGCCCTGCGCACCCGCACATCGGTGAAGGGCTTCCGCCCGGTGTGCATCTGGACCATGTCCGTGCAGTTCGTCGACTCGGCCAGCAGGCGCGCCCGGACGTCGGCGCGCGGCAGCACCTTGGCCGCGCTCTCCGGGCGCAGCGCGTACCAGGGAACGGCGGAGGCGTCCGGGCCCTGGCCGGCGATGAGCCGGTCGTCGATCTGGTTGGCCTTCAGGCCCATCTCCACCACCAGCCGGTCCGGATAGGCCTTGCGCACCGGGTCGGTCTTCGGGTCCCAGTGCGGATTGCGGACCAGCACGAGCCGCTTGCCCCGCCCGTACGACTCGATCTTGTACGGTCCCGAGGAGAACGGCCGGTTGTCGTAGCGCGGTCCGTTGTCGCGGGCCCGGGGGACGGGCGCGAAGGTCGGCATCACGGTGGCGTCGGGGAACTCCGCGAAGGGCTTGCGCAGTTCGAAGACGATGGTGTGGTCGTCCGGGGTCTTGACGGAGGCGAGGTGCCGGCCGTCCGCGGGGCCCTGGTACCCTTCGGCGCCGGCGAGGTAGCGGGCCGCGTAGTCGGCGCCGCCGGGCAGGTCGGGCGAGAAGGACCGCTCCACGTTGTACTTGATGTCCTGCGCGGTGACGGGTGTGCCGTCCTCGTATCTGACGCCCTTCTTGAGATGGAAGGTCCAGGTCCTGGCGCCGTGGGACGGGGTGCCGAGGTCGGTGGCGAGGTCGGGGACGAGGGTCCCGCCCGCGGGGCCGGGCGCCGCCCGGTAGGTCACCAGGGTGCGGTAGAGCAGGCGGGTCCCGAAGTCCATGTCGTTCATGACCCAGTTGCGGGCCGGGTCGAGGTGGGTGAAGTCCTGGTTGGACAGGACGGTGAGGGTGCCGCCCCGCTTCGGGGTGCCGCCGACGACCTTGCCCTGGTTGACCAGGGCGGGGTTCTTGCCGCGGCTCCTGCCGTCCGCGGAGTCCTTGCCGCCGGCACAGCCGGCCGTGCCGAGGGCGAGGGCCGCCGCGAGGGAGACCGCGGCGGTACGGGTGCGCTTGTTCATCAGTGGTCACTCCGAGAACAGTCGGACAGCCGTCAGGCTGGAATGTGACCCGTAACATAGTAATGTGAAATTGCACTGACAAGGTGTCGATCGCCCCGTTACCCAGCTGTGCCCGAGTGAACCACCGCCAGAAGCGGCACATTTGCCCTCAACCCGCTTCCGCAATCCGCTCTGCGACCCGCACCGCACCCCTTCTGCAAGAACCCGCACCGCAACCGAGGAGGAGAACCCATGACGGAAGCTGTTCCCACCGCCCCGCGCACCGTCAGCCACGACCTGCCCGTCACGCCGGAGCTGGAGCGGTTCCTGGCGAGCGGCTGGGCGGCGACGCCGCTGCCGGACGCCATCCGGCTGCCCGCCGCCGACGTCACCCCCGCCCGCCGGCAGCGCCTCTCCGCCCGCTTCCCCGGCGAACGGCTGATCGTCCCTGCCGGCGAACTCACCGTCCGCTCCAACGACTGCGACCACCGCTTCCGGCCGCACAGCGCCTACGCCTGGCTCACCGGCCTGACCGGCGAGGACCAGGCGGGACACGTCCTGGTCCTGGAGCCGGACGGGCCGCACCGGCACGAAGCGGTCCTGTACGTCCGCCCCCGCTCGCCGCGCAACGACAGCGGCTTCTGCCGGGACCGGCGGTACGGCGAGTTCTGGGTCGGCCGCCGCCCCGACCTCGCCGAGGCCGAGCGCATGACCGGCATCCGCTGCGTCCACCTGGACGACCTCGACGCCCTGCCCCCGGGGCGCAACGCCGCCACGGACGCCCAACTGGCTTCCGCCCTCAGCGAGTTGCGGCTCGTCAAGGACATCTGGGAGGTCGAGCAGCTGCAGCTCGCCGTCGACCACACGACCGCCGGGTTCGGGGACGTGGTCCGCAGCCTTCCGCGCGCCCTCGCCCACCCGCGCGGTGAGCGCTGGATCGAGGGCGTCTTCGGGCTGCGGGCCCGCGCCGAGGGCAACGGCACCGGCTACGAGACCATCGCGGCCGCCGGCGCGCACGCCTGCGTCCTGCACTGGATACGCAACGACGGCCCGCTGGACGCCCGCCAGTTGCTCCTCCTGGACGCCGGCGTGGAGACCGACACCCTCTACACCGCCGACATCACCCGCACCCTGCCGCTCTCCGGACGCTTCTCCCCGGTGCAGCGGCAGGTGTACGACCTGGTGCTCGCGGCCCAGGAGGCGGGCATCGCCGCGCTGAGGCCGGGTGCCCGGTTCCGTGACTTCCACCGCGCGGCGATGCGGGTGATCGCGGAGGGGCTCACCGAATGGGGTGTCCTCAAGAGCCCGGAAGGGGACTTCCACCGCCGCTACACCCTCTGCAGCAGCGGGCACATGCTCGGGCTCGACGTGCACGACTGCGCCCAGGCACGGGCCGACGCCTATCTGGACGGGGTGCTGGCGGAAGGTCAGGTACTGACGGTCGAGCCGGGGCTCTACCTCCAGCCGGACGACGAGACGCTCCCGCCCGACCTGCACGGCATCGGTGTACGGATCGAGGACGACCTGGTGATCACGGCGGGCGGGGCGCGGCTGCTCTCGGGCGCGCTGCCGCGGACGCCGGACGCGGTGGAGGCGTGGATGGGTGAGCTGATGGCGGGCTGAGCCGATGGTGGGCTGAACCCATCGGCCACCTGGGGCATTTCCGGTCCGGTTTCCGGGCCGCGGGCAAGGGAATTGGCGTCGGGCCGGGAGATCTCTTGGCAACGCAGGTGCAATGTGAAATATTACTGACGTGCCCACGAGAAACTCTCCGGATCTCCTCGTCATCGGGGCTGGCGTGGTCGGCGCCGCCTGCGCCTACTACGCGGCCCGGCGCGGTCTGCAGGTCACCGTGCTCGACCGCGGCTCCGTCGCCGGCGGCACCACCGGCGCCGGCGAAGGCAACCTCCTGGTCTCCGACAAGGAACCCGGCCCCGAGCTCGAACTTGCCCTGTACTCCACCCAATTGTGGCGCGAACTGGCCGAGGTGCTGCCGTCACGGATCGAGTACGAGGCCAAGGGCGGCCTCGTCGTCGCCTCCGACGAGCAGAGCCTGACCGCGCTGCAGGAATTCGCCGCACGGCAGACGGCGGCCGGGGTCGCCGCGGAAGTGGTGCCCGGCGGGCGGCTCCGCGAGCTTGAACCGCACCTCACCCCCGGCCTCGCGGGCGGCGTCCACTACCCGCAGGACGCCCAGGTGCAGCCCGCCCTCGCCGCCGCCCACCTGTTGCGCGCGGCCGGCGACCGGGTGCGCCTCCGGCTCGGCGAGGAGGTCACCGAGATCCTCACCGGCGCCCACGGCGAGGTGCGGGGCGTGCGGACGCCCTCCGGTGACCTCCACGCTCCCTACGTCGTGAACGCGGCGGGGACCTGGGGCGGCGAGCTGGCCCGGCTCGCCGGCGTGGAGCTACCGGTGCGGCCCCGGCGCGGCTTCGTGCTGGTCACCGAGCCGCTGCCGCGCCTGGTGCGGCGCAAGGTGTACGCCGCGGACTACGTCGCCGACGTCGCCAGTGACTCGGCGGCCCTGCAGACCTCCGCCGTCGTCGAGGGCACCCCGGCGGGCCCGGTCCTGATCGGCGCGAGCCGGGAGCGGGTCGGATTCGACCGTTCGCCGTCCGTGGAGGTGCTGCGCCGCCTCGCCGGACAGGCGGTGGAGCTCTTCCCGGTCCTCGCCACGGTACGGGCCGTGCGGACGTACCCGGGCTTCCGCCCCTACTTGCCCGACCACCTGCCCGCGATCGGGCCCGACCCGCGCAGACCGGGGCTGCTGCACGCCTGCGGCCATGAAGGTGCGGGCATCGGCCTCGCCCCGGCCACCGGACGGATCATCGCGGAGGCCCTGACGGACGGCGAACTCCCGCTGGACATCAGCCCGTTCCGACCCGACCGGTTCGGCGGGGGAGAAGCGGGATGACCGCCTTGTCGACCCCGCACCGACCCCGCACCGACCCCCTGCGAAAGGAGCCGTGTCATGGCGCGTGACCGCAGCCCCGCCGAGCTCGTCGGCGCGGTGCCCGACGCCGCGTTCGAGATCACCTTCGACGGCCGCCCGATCGTCGCGCTGCCCGGCCAGTCCCTGGCCGCCGTGCTGTGGGCCGCCGGCATCCTCGCCTGGCGCACCACCCGCGTCGGCGGCCGGCCGCGCGGCGCCTTCTGCGGCATCGGGCACTGCTTCGACTGCCTCGCCACCGTCAACGGGGAACCCAACCGCCGGGCCTGCCTGGTCCCGGCGCGGCCCGGCGACGCCGTCACGACCCAGGAGGGACACGGCCATGCCGAACTCGGTGACCGGTGACCCGGAGTACGACCTCGCGGTGATCGGGGCCGGCGCCGCTGGCCTCGCCGGTGCCGTCACCGCCTCCGAACTCGGCCTGTCCGTCGCACTGTTGGACACCTCCACACAACCGGGCGGGCAGTTCTACCGGCACCCCGCCCCGGCCCTCGGCGCCACCCGCCCCGAGGCCCTGCACCACGACTGGTCCACCTTCACCGGCCTGTGCCGCCGGCTGGCCGACAGCAGCGTGACCCACCTCGCCGGCCACCACGTCTGGACCGTCGTCCGCGCGGAGCCGAAGGGCTTGTGGGACGTGCACGCCGTCATCGGAGCGGACGGCGACGGGGAGCGCCCGGTCCGGGTGCGAGCCCGCGCGGTGCTGCTCGTGACCGGCGCGTCCGAGCGTCAACTCCCTTTCCCCGGCTGGACGTTGCCTGGTGTGGTGAGTGCCGGGGGAGCGCAGGCGATGCTGAAGTCCGGCCTGGTGCTGCCCGGCATGGGGGCCGGAGCGAAGCCGAGGGCTGGGATTGGGGTCTCCCCTGCTCGAGCGAAGCCGAGAGCTGGGGGAAGGGTGGTGGTGGCGGGCAGCGGTCCGCTGCTGCTGGCCGTCGCCGCCTCGCTCGCCAAGGCGGGGGCCCGCGTCCCGGCGGTGGTCGAGGCATCCGGCTACCTCGGCTACGCCCGCCACCCCCGCACCCTCGCCGCCAACGCCCACAAGATGGCGGAGGCAGCGCTGCACGGCACGGCGCTGCTGCGGTACGGAGTGCGGCTGCGCACGCGCAGCGCGGTGACCCAGGTGCACGGGTCCGACCGGGTGGAGGCCGTCACGGTCTCCCGGCTCGACCGCGACTGGCGGCCCGTACGGGGGTCCGGCCGCCACATTGCCTGCGATGCCCTGGCGGTCGGCTTCGGCCTCGTCCCGCAGCTCGAACTCGCCACCGGCCTGGGCTGCACCACCCGGCGCACCGCGGACGGCAGCCACGCCCTCGCCCTCGACGCACAGCAGGAGACCTCGGTACCCGGCATCTGGGCGGCGGGCGAGGCGGGCGGCATCGGTGGCGCCCAACTAGCCTGGGTGGAAGGCGAGTTGGCGGGACTCGCGATCGCGGCCCGGCTGGGCGGGCGGCCCCCGCTCGCCGGGAGCGGCCGGGTCCGTACGCTGCGCCGGCGGCGCGACCGCATGCGCGCCTTCGCCTCCGTGATGGCCGCGGCACACGCACCCGGTGCCGGGTGGAGCCGGTGGCTCGACGACAGCACGGACGTGTGCCGCTGCGAGGAGGTCAGCGCCGGCCGCATCCGCGAGGCGGTCACCGATTTCGGTGCCCGGGACGCCCGCACCGTCAAACTCCTCACCCGCGCCGGCATGGGCTGGTGCCAGGGCCGGATCTGCGGCGCGGCCGTGGCCTGCCTGGCCGCGGAGGGGGCGGGGGAGAAGCTGCCGCCGTCTCCCGAGCGCCGGCCGCTGGCGGTACCGGTCCGGCTGGAAGTGCTCGCCGCCCTCGCCGAGACGGCCGCGTCGGAATCCGGCAGGCCGGAGGGAGGCGCCGATCCGGAGGAGGGAGCCGGCGCCTGACGGACGCCCGCACCCCGCGGCACCATGCACCACCTCATGCACCACCTCATGCAATGTCACACGCCACAGTAAGCGTCATACGTCACAGAAGGGTTCCTTCATGACCACCGCCTCCACCGCCACGACCTGGAGCGCCGAACGCCCCTGGCGCGGCATCATGGTCGCCACCGCCCTCCCGCTGCGTGCGGACCGGTCCGTCGATCACGACGCCTACGCCGCACACGTCCGCTGGCTCCTCGACAACGGCTGCGACGGCGTCGTACCCAACGGCTCCCTGGGCGAGTACCAGACCCTGACCGACGAGGAACGTGCCCGTGTGGTGCGCACCGCCGTCGAGGCCGCCGGGGACGGTGCCCGCGTGATGCCCGGCGTGTCCGCATACGGCAGCGCCGAGGCGCGCCGCTGGGCCGAGCAGGCCGCCGAAGAGGGCTGCGGCAGCGTGCTGCTGCTGCCGCCCAACGCCTACCGCGCCGACGAGTCCGCCGTACGCGCCCACTACGCCGAGGTCGCCAAGGCCGGCGTGCCGATCGTGGGCTACAACAACCCCATCGACACCAAGGTCGACCTGACCCCGGCGCTCCTCGCCCGCCTCCACAACGAGGGCAGCATCGTGGCGGTCAAGGAGTTCACCGGCGATGTGCGCCGGGCATACGAGCTGGCCGAACTCGCCCCCGGGCTGGACCTGTTGATCGGCGCCGACGACGTGCTCCTGGAGCTCGCACTGGCCGGCGCCGTCGGCTGGATCGCCGGATACCCCAACGCCTTCCCCGCCGCCTGCGCCGAGCTCTACCGTGCCGCCGTGGCCCAGGACCTGGACACCGCCCTGCCGCTGTACCGTTCCCTGCACGGCCTGCTGCGCTGGGATTCCAAGACCGAGTTCGTGCAGGCCATCAAGCTGTCCATGGACATCGTCGGCCGCCCCGGCGGCCCCACCCGGCCGCCGCGGCTGCCGCTGCCCCCCACCGTCGAGGCCGAGGTGCGGGCAGCCACCGAGAAGGCCGTCGCGGCCGGCCACCGCTGACCGGGAGGAGATCATGCGCACCCGCCACGTCTTCCACGCCGTCGACTCACACACCGAAGGCATGCCCACCCGCGTGATCACCGGTGGTGTCGGGGTGATCCCCGGCACCACCATGGCCGAGCGCCGGCTGCACTTCATCGAGCACCTGGACCACCTGCGCACCCTGCTCATGTACGAGCCGCGGGGCCACGCCTCCATGAGCGGCGCCATCCTCCAGCCCCCGACCCGGCCCGACGCCGACTACGGCGTGCTGTTCATCGAGGTCTCCGGCCTCCTGCCGATGTGCGGACACGGCACCATCGGGGTGGCCACCGTCCTCGTCGAGACCGGCATGGTCGAGGTCATCGAGCCCGTGACCACCGTCCGCCTCGACACCCCCGCCGGCCTGATCAGCGTCGATGTGCAAGTCGAGGACGGACGGGCCACGGCCGTCACCCTCACCAACGTGCCCGCCTTCTGCGTCGGCCTCGACCTCACGGCGGAGGTGCCGGGCCACGGCACGGTGACGTACGACCTCGCCTTCGGCGGGAACTTCTACGCCTTCGTCGACCTCGACGCCCTGGGGCTGCCGTTCGACCGCGCCCGCAAGGACGATCTGCTCGCCGCCGGGCTCGCCCTCATGGACGCGATCAACGCCTCGCCCGACCGGCCGGTCCACCCGACCCGGCCGGAGATCGCGGGCGTCAAACACGTCTACCTCGCCGCCCCGGGCGCGGACGCCCACCACTCCCGGCACGCCATGGCCATCCACCCGGGCTGGTTCGACCGCTCGCCGTGCGGCACCGGCACCAGCGCGCGGATGGCCCAGTTGCACGCCCGAGGTGCCCTGCCCCTGCACCGCGACTTCGTCAACGAGTCCTTCATCGGCACCCGGTTCACCGGGCGGCTCGTCGAGGAGACGGAGATCGGCACAGTGCCCGCCGTCGTGCCCCGCATCACCGGGCGGGCCTGGATCACCGGCACCGCCCAGTACTTCCTGGACCCCGACGACCCCTTCCCCGGAGGTTTCCTCCTGTGAGCACCGCCCTGGCCCCGGTTGTCTCCCGCAACCCGGCCGACCCCTCCGACGTGGTCGTGGAGACCGCCGCGCCCGGCGCGTTCGCCGCCGCCGACGCCGTCGAACGCGCCCGCACCGCACAGCCCGGCTGGCTGCTCGGCGGTGCGGCCGCCCGCGCGGCCGCCCTCGGTGCGATCGCCACCGCCGTCGAGGCCGCCGCGGACGAGCTGACCGCGCTCGCCGTACGCGAGGTGGGCAAACCGGTCACCGAAGCCCGCGCCGAGGTGGCCCGCACCGCCGCGATCTGGCGCTACTACGCCCAGGCCCCGCACGACCCCACCGGTGCCGTCCACGAGACGGCCGCCGGCCCGGGGCTGCTGCTGACCCGCCGCCGCCCGCACGGCGTCGCCGGCCTGATCACCCCCTGGAACTTCCCGTTCGCCATCCCCACCTGGAAGGCGGCCCCCGCCCTCGCAGCCGGCAACGCGGTCGTCCTGAAACCCGCACCCGACGCCACCGCCTGCGCGCTGCGCCTGGCCGAGATCGTGCAACGGGCCCTGCCCACCGGGGTGTTCACGGTGCTGCCCGGCGGCGCCACCGAGGGCGACGCCGTTGTCTCGTCCGCCGACGTCCTCTCCTTCACCGGCTCCACCGCGGTCGGCCGGGCCGTCGCAGGGACCGCCACCGCCCGGGGGGTCCCCGTACAGGCGGAGATGGGCGGGCTGAACGCGGCGATCGTCCTGCCGGACGCCGACATGGACACCGCGGCCGCACACCTCGCCGCCGCGATTGCCGGATACGCCGGCCAGAAGTGCACCGCCACCAGCCGCGTGATCGCCGTGGGCGCCGCCCTCGCACCGCTGCGCGAGGCACTCGCGGCCCACCTGCGGGCCCTGTCGGTGGGCGCCCCCACCGACCCCGCCACCGTCTGCGGCCCCCTCATCAACGAGCAGGCCCGCGACCGCGTCGTCGAGGCCCGCCGGGGCCTGCCCGACCTCGTGACCACCCCCGCGCCCACCGGGAGCGACGGCTGGTACGCGGCACCGGCCCTGCTGGAGAACGTCCCCCCGGACCACCGGCTCCTGCACGAAGAGACCTTCGGCCCGGTCGCCGTACTGCTCCACGCCGACGACCTGGACGGGGCGGTGCGGATGACCAACTCCGTTCCGTACGGCCTGGTCACCTCGGTGCACACGGCATCCTTGGACACCGCCCTGCACGGACTCGACCGGCTCGACACCGGCATGATCCGGATCAACGCCCCGTCCACCGGCGTCGACTTCCACCTACCGTTCGGCGGCACCAAGGCATCCAGCCACGGACCGCGCGAACAGGGCCGCGCCGCCCTGGACTTCTACACCTCGACCCGCACCTACACCCTCGCCCCCGCACACCCGTAGCCACCTGCGAAAACAACGTGACATTGTACGCTGGTGATCCGCTCGGCCACGAGGGACAAGGGCACGAAGGGAAACACCACGTCATGGGCCACCTCACGCAGCGCAACCTCAACACCACCAGGGAGCGCCTGCGCGACCAGGTCGCCCACCACCTGCGGGCGGCCCTGATCTCGGGCGAACTCCGCCCCGGCGAGGTCTACTCGGCGCCCGGCCTCGCGGAGGACTTCGGCATCTCCGCGACGCCGGTGCGCGAGGCGATGCTCGACCTGGCCCGCGAAGGTCTGGTCGAGCCCGTCCGCAACAAGGGATTCCGGGTCACCGAGGTCAATGAGCGCGACCTCGACCAGTACACCGAGATCCGCACCCTCATCGAGGTCCCCATGATCGGCCGCATCACGCGCAGCGCCTCCCGCGAGGACCTGGAAGCGCTGCGCCCGGTCGCCGAGGAGATCGTGCGCGCCGCCCGCGACCACGACCTCATCGGTTACCTCGACGCCGACCGCCAGTTCCACCTCTCCCTCCTCGCGCTCGCCGGAAACGACCGGCTCGTGGAGACCGTCGGCGACCTGCGCAAGCGCTCCCGCCTGTACGGCCTGACCGCCCTGGACGAACGCGACCAGCTGCTCCCCTCGGCCGAGGAGCACATCGAACTCCTCGACCTCATGGTGGCCGGGGACGCCAAGGCCGCCGAGAAGTGCATGGCCCGCCACCTGGGCCATGTGCGCTCCCTGTGGGCGCAGAGCGCACAGGACCGCATCCCCGCCCGGCGCGGCCGCAACGTCCGCCTGAGCTCCCGCTGACGACCGGACCACGCCCTGGGCATGCCGGGCAGTGCCGGCCCGTGCCGGCCCGTGCACAACACCGCGTTATGGCCGGGCGGGAGTTCCGGCGGCGCCGGCGGTGACCGCAGACTGTCCCGGACCGGTCGGACCCCACCTCACCCACGCGCCCGGGAAGGGCCCATGAATCCCGCATACGCCACCGTCGACCACACCTTCACGGTCCCCCTGGACCACGCCGCCCCCGGCGGCGACACGATACGGATCTTCGCCCGCGAGATCAGCGACCGCTCCCGCGCCCACGAGAAGCTGCCCTGGCTGCTGTATCTGCAGGGCGGCCCGGGCGGCAAATCCCCCCGCCCGTCGGCCACCTCGCCCGGCTGGCTGGCCCACGCGCTGACCACGCACCGCGTCCTCCTCCTCGACCAGCGGGGCACCGGCCGCTCCACCCCCCTCACCGCACGGGCCGCCGCGCGCTTCCGGGATCCGGCCCAACTCGCCGCATACCTGGGCCACTTCAGGGCGGACGCGATCGTCGCCGACGCCGAGCTGATCCGCCACACGCTGTGCGGCGGGGAACCCTGGGAGACACTCGGCCAGAGCTACGGCGGCTTCCTCACCCTCACCTACCTCTCCCAGGCCCCGGAAGGACTCCGGGCCTGCTACGTCGCCGGCGGCCTGCCCGGCCTCACGGCCACCGCGGACGACGTCTACGCCCGCACCTATCCACGCGTGCGCGACCGGGTCCACGAGTTCTACGCCCGCTATCCCGACGACGCCCGATGCCTGCGTCAGCTGGCCGATCTGCTCACCGCGCAGGACATCCGCCTGCCGGACGGGGACCGGCTCACCGTCCGCCGGCTGCGCACCCTCGGTCTGCTGCTCGGCATGGGCGACGGGTTCGAGCGCCTGCACTGGCTGCTCGACGAAGCTCTGGACGCTGCCGGCGAACCGACCGACACCTTCCTGTACCAGGTGATGAACCTGACGGGCTTCACCGACAACCCGCTCTACGCCGTCCTCCAGGAAACCCTGTACGGCCAGGGCGCCGGCCCCACCGGCTGGGCGGCCTCCCGTGCCCTCGCCGCCTTCCCCGAATTCACCGAGGCCGCGGACCCGCTGCTGCTCACCGGCGAGATGATCTACCCCTTGATGTTCGAGGACATCCGCGGTCTGCGTCCCTTCGCGCAGGCCGCCGACCTGCTCGCCCGGCGCACCGACTGGTCGCCCCTGTACGACCCGGACCGCCTCGTCGCCAACCGGGTCCCGCTCGCCGCGATCGTCTACCACGACGACATGTACGTGGACGCCGGGCTGTCCCTGGACACCGCCCGCAAGATCGGCGCCGCCCGGGTCTGGGTCACCAACGAGTGGGAACACGACGGGCTCACCGCCTCCGGCGACCGCGTCCTCACCCGCCTGATGGACCTGGCCGCGGGCCGCGCCTGACACCACCCCTTGGGACCTCTCCGCGGAGCCGCTGTCTCTCCGGAGCCTCTGTCTTTCGGCAGAGGGCAGGTCGCCCCCAGGGAGTAAGAGGACCCCGCACCGGGCCCCCGATGATCGACCGCATGTCCACCAGCGCTCCGCCCGCCTCCGCACACCCTCCCCCTGCCCGCAGCCTCTTCGCGGGCCCCGGCGAGGACGGGCGGCAGCTGTGGCGGGCGGTGGGCGAGGCGGTGCTGGCCCTGGTGCTGGTGGTGCTCGTCCACCAGGGCGAGTCGGAGATCGGCACCAGACTGAGGGGCGGGGCGGCGGCCCTGGGACTCCGTGGGCGTCCTCGGCCCGTTGGGACGGGACACCGGAACCGGTGCGCTGACGGATGCCACCGGCACGCGCGCGGACATCGAGGCACTCATCGCGGAGTCGCGCAGCGGCGGTATCCCCGTCGAGTTCTCCTGGGAAGGACCCGATCTCGATGCGCGGCCGGCCCGGGTACGCCGGGCGGTCCACCGGGTGGTGCGCGAGTCGCTGACCAACGTCCACCGGTACGCGGCCGGGGCCCAGGTCACCGTGACCGTGCGCCACGGCGACGCGCTGGTCGAGGTGCGGGTGCACAACGACGTGCCGCCCGTCCCGCCCGCCGCCACGACCGGGTTCGGCACCGGGCGCGGGCTGATCGGGCTGCGGGAGCGGGTGACCCTGCTCGGCGGTGACCTGGAGGCGGGCCGCACGCCGGACGGCGGCTTCGCCGTGGCGGCCGACATCCCCGCCGCCCCCCCCGGTTCGGCGCGGAAACGGCGGACGTGCAGCCGTACGAGACCGAACCGGCCGTCGCCGACGGACCCGGCAGCGGGCTCTCCACCTTCCAACGGCGCCTCGCCGGGGCCGCCACCGGGCTGCTCGGCCTCGCGGGGGTGGGCGTGATGATGCTGTTCGGCGTCGCGCTGGTGGTCGGCGCGTACGGTCCGGTGTACCACCGGCCCGAAAGACCCACGTCAGGTCGATCCTGGAGAAGACCGGCTGCGGCAGCCGCGTCCAGGCCGCACTGCTGGCGCACCAGGCAGGACTCATGAACTGACCACCCGGCCGGCGCCGTTGGCTTCCTCTCCCAGCAACGCCTCCGCCAGGCACGCACCTCAAGAGCGTGGCCGTCTCACCCGGCGTGGCCTCGCCATTCCCGTCTGTCCGTATTCCTGCCCGCATTCCCGGAGCGGATGAACAGATGCGGGCCACCGTCTCGACGACCCTCCGTCGACGCTCTGACCACGCTGCGAAGTTCCGCCGCCCCGACGGAACCGCGGCGTTGATCATCTCATCTCACAGGACGTCCCGATAGGGGGCGTCTGGGCAATAAACGGGATTGGTTCAGTTATGCGGGAATTCAGCCGTAGGGGCATGCTCGGCCTCGGCGCAGGAGCGGCGGCGGCGCTGTCGGTTGCCGGGTGCTCCTCCGCCGGTTCGTCGGGCTCGGACAAGGTCGGGACCATGCACGGAAACGAGGTGCAGGGCCGGCCGATCGGGGACGGGTCGACGGCGTTCACGGGTAAGCAGCCTCATCAGCCGTCCAGGCCGGAGCGGTTGGCGCCGGGGCAG